>NZ_KV813975.1:0-17158 GCF_001813805.1 Streptococcus sp. HMSC066F10 | reverse complement strand
AACCTTTGATGTGATTGTCTCAGGTGTTTCCAGTCCAGATGGTGTTCGTGAAGTGAAATTACCGACTTGGTCTAATGTAGATGGTCAAGACGACATTATCTGGTATACTGCTAAAAAACAAGCCGATGGAACGTATAAGACGACCGTCAAGGTAAGTGATCACAAATATTCAACAGGTCTATATAATGTTCATCTGTATTATATCCAAGGCAATGGCGAAATCGTTGGAGTAGCAGGAACACAAGTAAATGTATCTTTAGCAAGAGCAAAAGGCAATCTTACAATTGCGAATAATAATCCTAATACAGGAACCTTTGATGTGATTGTCTCAGGTGTTTCTAGCCCTTACGGCGTTCGTGAAGTGAAAGTACCGACCTGGTCTAATGTCAATGGTCAGGATGATATTATCTGGTATACCGCTACTAGACAGGCCAATGGGACTTACAAAGCAACTGTCAAAGCGAGTGACCATAAAAGAAGCACAGGTTTGTACCATATTCATCTTTACTATATCCAAGGAAATGGTAAAATCGTTGGGATTGGTGGCACAACGACAGAAGTTTCAATTGCACGTCCAAAAGGTACATTAACAATTCAAAATAAAGACGTTAATAAAGGAACTTTTGAAGTAATTGTCTCCAACGTTTCTAATCCAGATGGTGTCCGTGAAGTGAAATTACCGACCTGGTCTAATGTCAATGGTCAGGACGATATTATCTGGTACACTGCTACTAGACAGGCCAATGGAACTTATAAGGCATTCATTAAAGCAAGTGATCATAAGAATTCAGCCGGTTTGTACTATATTCATTTGTACTATGTTCAAAACAATGGAACATTGATTGGAGTAGGCGGTACATCAACCAATGTGACAATTTCTGGGGAAAACCTTAAACCAACTGGAAAAATCACGATCCAAAATAATAATTCTAAAACAGGAACATTTGACGTGGTAGTGTCTAATGTTTCCAGCCCTAATGGTGTTCGTGAAGTGAAGCTGCCAACGTGGTCTAGTGTAAATGGTCAAGATGACATCATTTGGTATACTGCTGCAAAACGAGCTGATGGTACCTATAAGATAACTGTCAAAGCGAGTGACCATAAGAACTCAACCGGCAAATACAATGTTCATTTGTATTACATTCAAAACAATGGTAAAATCGTTGGAGTGGCGGGCACCACAGTATAAGTTTCTAAAACGTCTTATCCGACACCATATTTTTCTTAACGTGATGGTCGTTGGGCAGGACGAACTTATGGAGGCTACACATTTGCTGCAACGGGCTGCGTTCCAACAACGGTCGCTATGGCAATTTCTGGTATTACAGGACAGACTGTTTTACCAACGACTGTGGCAGATTATCTCTATCATTCTACGAATGAATTCAATAAGAGAAGCTACGGCACAACGATCCATGGTATTGTATTAGCAGCTCGACATTGGGGGTTGAAAACGGATGTTTTAGGTTCAACCGCAGCTGTGCGAGAAGCGCTTGCTATGGGACACCATGTGCTTGGTGCAGTAGGAACTAGTGTATTTGCAAATTATCCTGTTACGCATGAGCTAGTCATGAGGGGCTATAACAACGGAATGACTTACGTAATGTATCCGTATAATGCTAATAATAATGGCTATTATTCAGTAGATTATTTATTTAGAGTACGGAGTTTGGAGCCAACTGACAATACAGAAGGTTCTCCATTCATGACAATCAGAGCATAATATTGTGTCTGCTCTATGAGAATGAAGTTTCTGCCATTTTATCGGTTTAGTAATGAAAGGTTAAAACTACGAACTAAACATTTAAAATTTTTAGTTCTGTCTTATTCTCTTTTTGATGAAAAGTAAGAAGCTCTATGATTTCTAAGGTTATTCCTATAGAAATCATAGAGCTTACTTGTTTTTGTTCGAATTTGTTTACTATTATTTTCCCAAACAAAATTGGCTGAAAAGTTGGCTAATGAGTTCATCAGGAGCGGCGTCACCTGTTATTTCACCCAGGATTTCCCACGTCCGAGTCAAATCTACTTGCACTAAGTCAACAGGCATTCCTAAATCCAGTCCCTCATTGACAGCTTGGAGACTTTCGACAGCTTTTTCAATCAGAGAAATATGGCGAGCGTTAGAGAGATAAGTAGCGTCTTGTTCTACAATGCCTGCATTTTTAAAGAAAAGTTGGTTGATTCGTTCTTCGATTTTATCAATATTTTGATTTTGAAGAACAGAAATCTTGATAAAGTTATCGGGAAGCTGGTCAACTTCAATCTTTTCTTCTAAGTCAGTTTTATTGAGTAGCAAGATACGGTTGGTGTCTTGACTGATTTCTAGAAGTTTGCGGTCTTGTTCTGTCAATGGCTCGCTAGCATTTAACACAAGAAGCACAAGGTCAGCGTCTTGGAGCGCTTTTTTGGAACGCTCTACTCCGATTTGTTCTACAATATCATCTGTATCACGAATACCCGCAGTATCAATCAACTTAAGTGGCACTCCGTTGATGTTGACATATTCTTCAATGACATCGCGAGTGGTTCCGGCAATATCTGTCACAATAGCCTTGTCCTCACGGAGCAGGTTGTTAAGGAGACTAGATTTGCCAACGTTTGGGCGACCAATAATGGCAGTCGAAATTCCTTCGCGTAGAATCTTACCGCGGTGAGCTGTTTTTAAAAGTTGAGTCAGCAGTTTTTCAAATTCAGCTGTTTTTTCACGCAACAATTTGGTAGTCATTTCCTCAACGTCATCATATTCTGGATAGTCAATATTGACCTCAACTTGAGCTAGTGTGTTAAGAATTTCCTGACGTGTGTTGTTAATGAGATCAGATAGAGAGCCGTCCAGTTGTTTGACGGCGATATTCATGGCTTTGTCCGTTTTTGCTCGAATAATGTCCATAATAGCCTCTGCTTGCGTCAAATCCACACGTCCATTGAGAAAAGCGCGTTTGGTAAATTCACCAGGTTCTGCCATTCTAGCTCCTTCTCGAATGGCTAATTGGAGAATTTCGTTGGTCACAGCAATCCCTCCGTGGGTGTTAATCTCAATCACGTCTTCACGTGTGAAGGTTTTAGGAGAACGCATAGCTCCAATCATAACTTCATCTAAAATTTCGTTTTTTTCTGGGTCAATAATATGCCCATAATTTAGTGTGTGACTGGCAACCGTACTTAAATCTTTTCCTTTGAAGATTTTTTGAGCAATGGCAAAGCTATTCGTCCCGCTCAGTCTAACAATGCCGATAGCTCCTTCACCAAGAGGAGTGGAAATGGCAGCAATCGTATCAAATTCTTTGGTTATCATCAATTTAATCCTTATAATGTGTTTATGCAATCTATATTCATTGTAACGCAAAACAAAGTTCGTCGCAAGATTTTTACATGCTGTTTTTGCTCAAATAAATTCATCATCTCTTTTTAATACAATAAAATAAATTTTAAGAAAGCTTCAAATATCATTCGTTTATTCGCTTGATATATCAAATTATAGCAAAGAAAATCTGGAATTTTTGGTGTTTTATAATCAAGAAAAATAGAATATTCAGATTTTAGAATGTTTGTAAAAAAGGGATCATTTAAAAAGAAAGTAGTTTCATTTTTTGGGTGCTAAAGTTGGCAAATCATGGTATACTAGAAGCAGATTGAATAAAGGAGCAAAAATGGAAAACCTCAAAAAAATGGCAGGAATCAAAGCTGCAGAATATGTAAAAGACGGTATGATAGTTGGTTTAGGAACGGGTTCGACTGCCTATTATTTTGTGGAAGAAGTTGGACGGCGTATCAAGGAAGAAGGACTGAAAATAACAGCAGTTACAACTTCAAGCACAACGAGTGAACAAGCTCGGCGTTTAGGTATTCCTTTGAAATCAATTGATGAAGTAGATGAAGTAGACGTGACCGTTGACGGAGCTGATGAGGTGGATACTGACTTCAATGGCATCAAAGGCGGTGGCGGCGCTCTGCTTATGGAAAAAGTTGTCGCAACTCCGACCAAAACCTACATTTGGGTAGTTGATGAAAGTAAAATGGTTGGTAAATTAGGTACTTTCAAATTGCCTGTAGAAGTCGTACAATACGGAGCAGAACAGCTTTTCCATCGTTTTGAACATGCAGGCTATAAACCGTCATTTCGTGAAAAAAATGGGCAGCGCTATGTCACGGATATGCAGAATTTCATTATTGATCTTGACTTAGGCGTGATTGAAAATCCAGTCGAATTTGGGCAAAAGCTAGATCATGTAGTTGGTGTTGTAGAACATGGACTCTTTAATCAAATGGTGGATATGGTCATTGTTGCTGGAAGAAATGGCGTGCAAATTTTAAAATCAACCAAATCAAAAGGAGAATAGAATTTTATGTCACATGTTATTATATTTATGTCATTGTCATGGATTCAGTCCGAATTAGTATTGCACTAAATGCTGATGTTCAAAAAGAATAAGAAAGATTCGAATATGCTCTTAAGAGTGGAGCGTAATTGTGTCATTCAACATTTTTCGAGTGAAAATTAAAAAAGATATAAAAGGATAAAGATATGAATATAATGGATAAAATTAACGAAACAGCACAGTTTTTAAAAGATAAAGGAATTACCGCACCAGAATTTGGTTTGATTCTCGGTTCTGGTTTGGGAGAATTAGCTGGTGAGATTGAAAATGCTATCAGCATTGACTATGCAGGCATTCCAAATTGGGGTCGCTCAACAGTGGTGGGGCATGCTGGTAAATTGGTTTATGGCGACTTAGCAGGTCGGAAAGTACTGGCTTTGCAAGGACGTTTTCATTTTTACGAAGGAAATCCAATGGAAGTAGTTACTTTCCCTGTCCGTGTAATGAAAGCGCTAGGTTGTGAAGGTGTCATTGTTACCAATGCCGCTGGAGGGATTGGATATGGTCCAGGGACGTTAATGGCTATTTCAGACCATATCAATCTGACGGGGCAAAATCCTTTGATTGGAGCGAATTTGGACGAATTTGGACCACGCTTCCCAGACATGTCTGATGCTTATACAAAAGTTTATCGTGAAAAAGCGCATGCTGTAGCCGAAAAATTAGGTGTTGACTTGAAAGAAGGAGTTTATCTGGGTGTTACCGGTCCAACCTATGAAACGCCAGCTGAAATCCGCGCTTTCCAAACCTTAGGAGCTAGCGCTGTCGGTATGTCAACTGTTCCAGAAGTAATTGTGGCAGCCCACTCAGGATTGAAAGTATTGGGAATTTCTGCTATCACAAATTTTTCAGCTGGTTTCCAAAGCGATCTAAACCATGAAGAAGTGGTGGAAGTGACTGAACGAATCAAAGAAGACTTCAAAGGACTTGTAAAAGCAATCCTTGCAGAACTATAAAAAACATAAATGTAAAAAGAGTCGAAGATTGAGCTTACAATCACATCTCTTTCTGAACTCAACTAGAAACGAAAGGAATAAAACCCGCACGTAATCCTTTCTGGGATGAATAAGCTCCTAAGAAAAGTTTTTTAGCGCTTGTACTTTTCAGTTTGGGTTTTTGACGGGCTTGGTATCTTACTTATGTCAATCCATATTGCAGCAAAACAAGGCGAAATTGCCGATAAAATTTTACTACCTGGAGACCCACTCCGTGCCAAATTTATTGCCGAAAACTTTTTAGAAGATGCTGTATGTTTTAATGAAGTTCGCAACATGTTTGGTTATACAGGGACTTATAAGGGGCATCGTGTTAGTGTTATGGGAACTGGAATGGGAATTCCGTCTATTTCTATCTATGCTCATGAGTTGATTGTTAACTATGGCGTGAAACGTTTAATTCGTGTAGGAACGGCTGGTTCGTTGAATAAAGATGTTCATGTACGTGAATTGGTATTAGCGCAAGCAGCAGCGACAAATTCAAATATCATTCGTAATGATTGGCCTCAATATGACTTTCCGCAAATTGCAAGTTTTCGTCTTTTAGATAAGGCTTATCACCTTGCCAAGGATTTTGGTATGACTACGCATGTTGGAAGTGTTTTATCATCAGATGTTTTCTACTCAAACTATGGTGAAAAAAATATTGAACTTGGTAAAATGGGGGTTCTGGCTGTGGAAATGGAAGCGGCAGCTCTTTATTATTTAGCTGCTCAATATAATGTTGAAGCACTCGGTATTATGACTATTTCAGATAGCTTGGTGAATCCAGATGAAGATACAACAGCAGAAGAACGACAAACGACTTTCACAGATATGATGAAAGTCGGCTTAGAAACGATTATTTCAGAGTGATGCATGGAAATTTAGATCTAAAAGAAGAAATAGTGTATGCTATTTCTCGCTATGATTATGCTCATGCTTATAAATTAGCTCAAAGACTGAATGATGCAGAATCAAAGCTAGTTGAACTTTTGTATATCATGGCAGAGCGGAGAGAGTTGAATATCCGCCCTGCTATGAAATGTCAGTTGGAAATTAGAAATGATTTTCAACTTTTTTGTCATGCTTCTGAGGAAGATGAACAATTAGCAAACTACCTATATGACTTAGAAGCAAAGCTCAAAAACGAACAGGTGATTGATTTTATTCGTGCTGTTAGTCCAGCTATTTATCGGATTTTTATGCGTTTGATCAAGCTGGAAATTCCTGATATTGAATCCTACATTCATAATTCCAGAGAAGCGAGTTACGATCGTTGGAATTTTGATAAGATGAAAAATACAGGACACCCCATTTTGAGCACTTTTCATGCTGAAAGTCCAGTTCATTCTTCGAGTCTGGCTAGCTTGATTTTACTGTTGGATTTACCAGAGCAAGTTAAAATCATGGTCAAAGAACTACGAAAGTTGGAGAAATCCGTTCGGAACCCATTGGCGCATTTGATTAAACATTTTGATGGAGAAGAATTGCATTCCACTACTGGATTTTCTTCTCAATTTTTTATGGAAATATTGATTTTGTTGGCAAAAGCAACAGGCATTACTTATGACGAGGAGCAATTTTTCTTTGATCGGGTCAATCAAGTCATCAAAACATTGATAGATTGAGTGCTTTCTTTCATTATAAAATCCCATACAGTTCATTTTACTTGTATGGGATTTTTGGTTATTTAGAAGAAGAACTGGATTCTTCTGTTGATGAGGAAGAATCGTTACTTGTTGATTCAAATTGTTCAGGGTGAAGAGCACGATAGCTTGGGGAATTAAACAGATCAACAGTTGAATTACCACCTCGTTTGTTATAAAGACTTGTAGATTCATCACCTTTTTTCTTTTCAATAGATAATAATGATTTAAGTGAATTAGTGTAAGAATAATCCTTAGGGTTCACTTTTCCTAAATCATTTCCAGTATAGAAGCGAAGCAAGTCTCCGGTTTGAATCAGGTCACTCATTTTCAACTGCTCATTGGTTGTATTGCGGATTTTTTCCAATTCTGCCTTAGTTGTTTCATCTGGATTGGTAATTTCTTCTCCTGTTTCTGTGTAGTAAGTACGTCCACTGTAGCTAGTATACTTAGGAGTTACAAAATAGTTTGATGAACGAAAGGCAACGGTTTGTTGATGTTTAGATGATAACAAATCTTGACCGACTTGCAAGTATTGTTTAGAATCAATACCGAGCAAATGTTCTAAAGTAGGCAAGAGGTCAACTTGTCCGCCATAGGTATTAACGACTTTTCCTTTTGTCATACCAGAAATAACAACCATATAAGGAACTCTTTGCAGCATGGCATTGTCGTAGCTAGACCAAGTTTCAGAGTTTTTGCCTAGTAATGGCGCTAGCGAAGGGTTCCGTGAATTAGAGATACCGTAGTGATCACCATAAAGAACGATGATTGAATTCTCATAAAGACCAGACGCTTTTAAGTAGTCAAAGAATGATTTAACGGCAGAATCTAGATAATTGGCCGTTGCAAAATAACCATTGATTGTTTCATCTTTGGTCGAAGCAAGTGGGAAACCAGTCTCGTCTCCAATCAAACTAGTTGTATAGGGATAGTGATTAGAAACGGTGATATATTTTGCATAAAATGGTTGTTGCAAATGTTCAAGATATTTAATAGAATCTTTGAACATAATCTTATCGTTCAGACCGTATTGGAATGAATTTGTTTTGTCTTGCTTAGAGAAGTAAGAAGAATCGAAGAAATAGTTATATCCCCATTGTTTGTAAGTGGTGTTTCGATTCCAGAAGCTACCAGCATTTCCGTGGAAAACGGCACTAGAATTATATCCATTTTTTGAGAGAATATACGGAGCAGCTTGTTGCGTGTTTGTTCCGCCATAGTTTACCATAAAGGAACCCTGATTAAGACCAAACAAACCAGTTTCTAGCATGGTTTCTGCATCAGATGTTTTTCCGGCTTTTACTTGATTAAAGATATTAGAAAAAGCAAAAGTTGAGTTGGAATGATATAGTGAGTTGAGGAAAGGTGTTACTTCGTATTCTTTGCCATCAGACTTTAATTTATAGCCGATCAGGAATTGTTGGAAACTTTCTAAATGAAGATAGATGACATTTCTACCTTTAGCAATTCCGTAATACTCTTTATTTGGCTCGGCATAGTGTGACTTGACGTATTCTTCAACTGGTTTCAAATCTTCAGCACTTGCTTTAGAGCGTTCTTTGTTGGCACCATAAGTCTGATTAGCACTATAGCCAAGAAAGGCTGGCAACCCTAGGGCGCGGACAACATAATAATTGGAGAAGCCGCGTGTCAATAATTCTGGACGATCAATTTCTGCCAAAAAGAGGTTGGCTGAAAAAAGCATACTAGACAGAGCAGTAATAGCAAAGCTAGCTCGTTTATTGAACGACCGATCATCCAAACGAATCCATTTCTTATAGAAAAGAAAACCTAAGATTGGAAAATCAATGATGTAAATCAAATCTCCAGGTCTAAATAACTCAAGAGCAGCTTCTCCTAGACCAGCAGAAACACTACTTGAAGCGAGCATGGTATTAACAGTGACAAAATCACTAAACTCGCGATAATAGATTGAATTTGAAATGAGCCAAACAAATAATAAAATGTAAAGCGTAACTGCGAGAATGTAAAAAACCTTGGTTCTCTTAATATAAAGTGCTAGCCCAATCAGTAATAATCCTAATGGAAGAGGATTGATGATAGAGAGAAAGACTTGATAAGCGCCTTGAATATCTAGATTAAAATCAACAGAATAGGCCCACATGGTTTTAAGCCAATAAAGAGTCAGTAAGGTCAAGACAAAACCTAGTCTTGTACTCATGAAGTTGAGTATCTTCCTAGTCATAGTTTTCACAAATATATACTTCCTTGTCTTATTTCCTAAAATTTTCACTACTAAGTATAACATATTTTTGATTTAAGTTGGTAATTTAAAATGTTGCATTTTCTTTTGCTAGATAAAAAACAGAGAAAGGATTTTTATCTATTGAGAATAAATAGAACTTTTACGTATGAACACATTTTTTGCAATCATTTTGTAATAAGTAGTACATTTTTTTGAGAAAATTCATAACATTTGATATAATAGAGTTTATGAAACAGCTTACGATTCCTTCTTATACTGAAGAAAACATAAAAAAAGGACGATTTGTTTTAGAAAAACAAGATTTTCCTTCACTTTCTTTTCATCATCAAGTTGTAGAACTGGTAAATGCAAAAGGAAATTTTGTAGGTATCGCATACTTATCAGAGCAAAACAAGGGTATCGGCTGGTTTATCTCACAGAAGAAAGTAACTTTAGATGTCTCGTTTTTCTGTCAGTTATTCCAACATGCGAAAGCAAAGCGACAAGTTTATCAACAATCAAAAGAGACAACAGCTTACCGCCTTTTTAATCAAGAAGGAGATGGTTTTGGTGGGTTGACAATAGATTTGTATCAAGAATATGCTGTTTTTTCTTGGTATAATCTCTTTGTTTACGAAATTAAGGATACCATTGTTCAAGCATTTCAACAGGTCTTTCCAGAAGTTACAGGAGCGTATGAGAAAATTCGTTTCAAGGGTTTGAATGTTGAATCCGCTCATTTGTATGGGCAAGAAGCACCAGCATTTTTCACGATTTTAGAAAATGGTGTTCGCTATCAAGTGTTTTTAAACGATGGATTGATGACGGGAATTTTCCTCGATCAGCATGAGATTCGTGGTAGCTTGGTAGACGGTCTAGCAGCTGGCAAGTCGCTGTTAAATATGTTTTCCTACACGGCAGCTTTTTCGGTTGCGGCAGCCATGGGGGGAGCCAGCCAGACGACCTCTGTTGATTTGGCAAAACGCAGTCGTGAATTGTCGGAAGCACATTTTAGAGAGAATAATCTTGACTTAAGCAACCATACATTCTTTGTAATGGATGTGTTTGACTATTTCAAATATGCAAAACGACATGGTTTGACTTATGATGTAATTGTGTTAGACCCGCCGAGTTTTGCAAGAAATAAAAAACAAACTTTTTCTGTGGCGAAGGATTATCATAAGTTGATTGCTCAGTCTTTGGAAATTTTAAATCCCCAAGGGATTATCATTGCTAGTACAAATGCTGCGAATATTTCACGCAGTAAGTTTAAAAAAGAAATTGAAAAAGGTTTTGCAAGAATAAAGCACCGTTATTTGAAAGAATACGGTTTACCAGCAGATTTTACTTATAATAAAAAAGATGAAAGAAGTAATTACCTCAAGGTATTTACCATTAAGGTGGACAAATGAAATTAGTCGTATCAGTAATGCCGAAAAATTTAGAGGAAGTTCAGAACATTGATAGCTCGCGTTATGATGATGCGGACATTATTGAGTGGCGTGCTGATTTTTTAGCAAAAGATGATATTCTGACCGTTGCACCTGCTATTTTTGAAAAATTTGCTGGGCGTGAATTGATTTTCACTTTGAGAACAATTGACGAAGGTGGAAATATTGAATTGACGGATGATGAATATATTTCTACCATCAAGGAAATTTCAACGATTTATCAGCCGGATTATATTGATTTTGAATATTTTTCTCACAAAAATAGATTTGAGGAAATGTTGGATTTTCCAAATCTTGTTTTGAGCTATCATAATTTTGAAGAAACGCCTGAAAACATGATGGAAATTTTATCTGAATTGACCAGTTTGACACCAAAAGTGGTGAAAGTTTCTGTTATGGCGCGCAGCGAGCAAGATGTACTAGACTTGATGAACTATACGCGTGGTTTTAAAACTTTAAATCCAAATCAAGATTTTGTAACGATTTCCATGGGACAAATTGGAAAGATTTCGCGGATAACAGCAGATTTGACAGGCTCAAGCTGGTCGTTTGCAAGCTTGGATGAATCCAGTGCACTAGGTCAAATTTCTCTTGCCAATATGAAGCAAATTCAGGAGATTTTGAATGAAAATTGACGGCTATACTCGTTTAGCGGCGGTTGTCGCCAACCCAATCAAACACAGTATTTCTCCTTTTATCCATAATGCAGCGTTTGAGCAAACGGGTGTTAATGGAGTTTATGTGGCTTGGGAAATCTCACAGGATGACTTGAAAGCAACTGTTGAAAATATTCGCCGCTATAATATGTTTGGAATCAATTTGTCTATGCCTTATAAACAGGCTGTGATTCCTTTTTTAGATGAAGTGACACCTGCTGCGCAGATGATTGGGGCGGTGAATACTGTCGTGAATCAATATGGAAAATTGATTGGTTATAACACAGATGGCAAGGGATTTTTTATGAGCTTGCCTTCTTTTGTCATTAAAGGCAAAAAAATGGTCATGCTTGGAGCTGGTGGAGCTGCGACAGCGATTATTGTGCAGGCAGCTCTAGATGGTGCTGAGGAGATTTTTGTGTTTACGCGCCATTCCTCTTTTGAACGCATTTCACAGAAAATGAAGAAAATTCAGCAGAAAACTGCAACGAAGATTTGGGTATTACCATTAGAAAATCAAGAATTATTGCAAGAAAAAATTAATGTTTCCGCTTTATTGGTCAATGGGACCAGTTTAGGCATGGACGGTAAGGCTTTACCGATACCAAGCAGTATTCGTTTACCACATTCACTTCTTGTGGCAGATGTGATTTACCAGCCGTTTGAAACCCCATTTTTAAAATGGGCAAAAGGACAAGAAGTTGAAGTAGTGAATGGCTTGGGAATGTTGTTGTATCAGGCGGCAGAAGCATTCAAATTGTGGACAGGAAAAAAAATGCCAACTAAAGAAATTTGGCAGGCACTGGAAAAAAAGTACAAATAAGGGGTTGCCTATGAAATTAAATGTGAATATTCCCAATCATCCTTACGATATTGTCATTGAAAAAGGTACTTTAGCCAAAGCTGGAGAATGGCTGGCAAGTTTATGGTCAGCTCAAAAGATCGTTGTTATCACAGATAATCATGTGGCAAGTCTGTATGCTGAAACGGTTAAATGTAGCTTAGAAGTTACTGGTTTTGAAGTGTTTGTATTTGATTTTCTGGAAGGTGAAGCTAGTAAAAATTTAACAACAGTCAATAAAGTTTATGAATTTCTCGCTAAAGTAGGGATGACTCGCAGTGATGGTATTGTTGCCTTGGGTGGCGGTGTGGTCGGTGATTTGGCTGGCTTTGCAGCTTCAACTTATATGCGAGGTATTCATTTTGTACAGATACCGACGAGTTTGACAGCTCAGGTAGATTCTTCGATTGGTGGAAAAACAGGAGTCAATACGCCGTGGGCTAAGAATATGGTGGGTACTTTTACTCAGCCGGACGGGGTTCTGATTGACCCAGATGTTTTAAAAACTTTAGGACAACGTGAATTGATTGAAGGCATGGGAGAGGTCATCAAGTATGGTTTGATTGAGGATGTGGAGCTGTGGCAGGAACTGTTTGACATGGATGGTAGTCCAAAATCCATTTTGGAGCACGCAGAAAGTATCATCTATCATTCTTGCAATGTCAAACGAAAGCTAGTAGTGGAAGACGAACTTGACAATGGTGTGCGCCTTTATCTAAATTTTGGACATACGATTGGTCATGCAGTGGAGGCGACTGCTGGTTATGGCAAAGTCATGCACGGAGAAGCTGTGGCTATTGGAATGGTTCAGGTAGCGCGTGTAGCAGAAAAAAAGGGGCTGATGCCTAAAGGAATTACCACAGATATTGAGCAGATGTGTCGCAAATTTGGGCTTCCAGTTGATTATCAACCTTGGCGACAAGAAGAACTCTATCATGCCTTACTTCATGATAAGAAAGCTCGGGGCAAGACAATCAAATTAGTCATTGTTCCAGAATTAGGTAGGACAGCTATTCATCAGATTTCTTTAGAAGAAATGAAAGATTATTTAGAAAAGTAAGAGCTAAATAGCAACAACAGATGAGGTAACGGAATGAGATATTTAACTGCTGGGGAGTCACATGGACCGCGTTTAACAGCTATCATTGAAGGAGTGCCAGCTGGGCTTCCTTTGACAGCTGACTACATCAATGCAGAATTGAAACGTCGTCAGGGCGGATACGGTCGTGGAGCTCGTATGAAAATAGAGAGTGACAAAGTGGAAATTACTTCTGGTGTTCGGCATGGGCGAACCATGGGGGGGCCGATTACACTCAATGTGACCAATCTAGATCATCAAAAATGGTTGGACATCATGAATGTAGCAGATGTGGAGGACAAGAAAAAAGGGCTGCGCAAGATTACCAAACCTCGTCCAGGTCATGCAGATTTGGTCGGTGGTATGAAATATCGTTTTGACGACTTGCGCAATTCATTGGAGCGCTCTTCTGCGCGTGAAACGACCATGCGGGTTGCGGTGGGAGCTGTTGCTAAGCGTCTTTTAGAAGAAATCGGAGTTGAGGTAGCTAGTCATATCGTAACTGTCGGTGGCATTGACATTGAGGTTCCGGAAAATCTGACCGTTTCTGAAATCAAGAAACGTGCTCGTCAGTCAGAAGTTTCGATTGTCAATCCAGAACGTGAAGAGGAAATTAAAGCCTATATTGATCAGATAAAGAAAGATGGTGACACGATTGGTGGAATTGTTGAAACCATTGTCGGTGGTGTGCCAGTTGGGCTTGGTTCCTATGTTCAATGGGATAGAAAGCTAGATGCTAAAATTGCTCAAGGAGTGGTTTCTATCAATGCATTTAAAGGTGTGGAATTTGGAGTTGGTTTTGAAGCAGGGCGGCTTAAGGGCAGTCAGGTGATGGATGAAATAATCTGGTCTAAAGAGGACGGCTTTACTCGTCGTACTAACAATCTAGGTGGTTTCGAGGGCGGTATGACCAACGGAGAACCTATCGTAGTGCGCGGAGTGATGAAGCCAATACCAACTCTCTACAAGCCACTTATGAGCGTTGATATTGAGACACATGAGCCTTATAAGGCAACGGTGGAGAGAAGCGATCCGACAGCTCTTCCAGCTGCTGGTGTTGTTATGGAAGCTGTTGTTGCAACAGTGCTTGCAACTGAGGTCTTGGAGAAATTCTCTTCGGATAATCTGGAAGAATTAAAAGAAGCTGTTCAACAATACCGCAATTATGTGAAAGGATTTTAATGCTCACCTATATTTTTACGATGACTTTGGTTGGAATTTTTGCAGGAATTTTGGGAGCTTTGTTAGGACTTGGAGGTGGAATTGTTATTACGCCTGTGCTCACTCTTTTATTTGGAGTAGACATCAAATATGCAGTCGGAGCTTCTATTATTGCGGTTTTAGCGACTAGTTCAGGTTCTGCGATTGCCTATCTCAAAGATGATATGCTCAATCTGCGAATTGCCATGTTTTTAGAAATTTTTACGACTTTAGGAGCCTTTGTAGGCGCGATGTTATCAGTAATAACAAATTCACAGATTCTTTTCTTACTTTATGGAGCTCTCATGCTTTTTCAGGCATTTAATATGTACCAGAAGATTCGTGCTAAAAAGGAAATTCAGACTGTGAGCCACAATGATACCATTGCAGAGAAATTAAATCTCGGTGGTGAATATTTTGACAAAGGTCTCAATCAAACAATCAAGTACCAAGTAACCAATGTTCCTGGTGGCTCTGTTGTCATGTTTTTTGCTGGTGTTATGTCGGCGCTTTTAGGAATTGGTGCGGGTGCTTTCAAAGTATTGGCCATGGATACTGTTATGAAAATGCCCTTAAAAGCTAGTTCAGCAACTTCTAACTTTATGATGGGAGTGACAGGAACGGCTTCAGCTATCTTTTACCTTTTTATAGGACAAATCAACCCGGTATTGGTTACACCAATCGCCTTGGGTGTTTTAGCAGGTTCTTTCATTGGAAGCCGCATCATGCCTTATGTACCTGTAAAAGTATTGCGCTGGATTTTTCTAGTCGCTTTATTAGCTCTGGGTGTGCAGATGTTTATACGAGGTATGCAATGACAGATAAAATGCAAAAAGAAAAAGAAGAGCTGGATTTGGTCATGGGGAAGATTCTCCGAGCGGGAATTTTTCTCTCCATTCTTTTTATGTTTATTGGCTTGTTTCTTTACCTTTTTAGTGGTCAGCAGGTCGTTTCTTTAAAAAATTTGGAACAGTTTAATCCAGTTGCCTATGTAAAGAGTCATTCCATTTTTGATGCAGTGACGTTTATGTTGCTGGGGGCTTTTATGCTTATTTTGACACCGATTTTTCGAGTGATTTCAACATTTATCATTTTTGTCAAAACAAAAGATAAAATGTATACGATTTTCACAGCAGTTGTTATGGTTATTATTTTGGTGTCGATTATTCTAGGATTTATCATTGAGCCAAAGTAAAGGAGTGAGCATGGAAAAGAAAGTTATTTATATTGTGGGTCTTGGTTTGATTGGTTCATCAATCGCACTTGGAATTCGACGTGATCATCCAGACTATACTATTTTAGGTTACAATCGTGGAGAAGAATCTCGAAAAATTGCCCTTGAAAAACGCATGGTGGATCAAGTGACCGACCAGTTTGCTGAATTTGCTCCTCTGGCAGATGTGATTATTCTTGCTGTCCCTATCAAGCAAACCATTGAGTTTATCAGGCAATTAGCAACTCTAGATTTGAAAAAAGATGTGATTATCTCGGATGCAGGCTCTACCAAAGCTGAAATTGTAGCTGCTGCTGAAGAAGCTCTAAAGGAGAAAACCATTCGCTTTATAGGTGCTCATCCAATGGCTGGTAGCCATAAATCAGGTGCTAGTGCAGCAGATGTAAACCTCTTTGAAAATGCCTATTATATTTTTACTCCGTCTCATTTGACGAAAGACGACACGATAGCAGAAATGGAAGACCTCTTATCTGGTCTACATGCTCGGTTTATTGAGATTGATGCTAAAGAGCATGACCGGGTCACCAGTCAAATTAGCCATTTTCCGCATATTCTCGCTTCTAGTCTTATGGATCAAGCCGCTGCCTATACTCAGCAACACGAGATGACACAGCATTTCGCTGCTGGGGGATTTCGTGATATGACACGGATTGCAGAAAGTGAGCCGAGCATGTGGACTTCGATTTTGTTGACAAATCCAGATGCCGTTTTAGAGAGGATAGAGGATTTTAAGAAGCGCTTGGATACCATTTCAGGTGCCATTCAGAATAAAAATGAAGATGTGATTTGGAATTTCTTTCAGCATGGTCGCCAAGTGCGAAAAGCTATGGAAATTCATAAACGAGCAGGTGTGGATAGCTTTTATGACATTTTTATCAATGTTCCCGATGAAGAAGATGCTATTTTAGGAGTGTTGGAACTTCTAAGGGGAACATCCATTGTCAATATTCACATTAACGAAGAAAATCGCGAAGATATTAACGGAATTTTGCAAATCACCTTTAAAAATCGCGAAGATTTAGAAAAATCTGCTAAAATAATAAGAGAAAAGACACACTATCAAGTCTTTTTAGATTAAGGAGGAAGACTATGTCAAATATTTATGATTTAGCAAATGAATTAAGCCGTACTCTGCGAGACCTTCCTGAGTACAAAGCTGTTGTCGAAAGCAAAAAAGCAGTAGATGCTGATAGTGAAGCAAAGAGTCTTTTAAAAGACTATCTAGCTTTCCAGCAAGAACTGCAAGGCATGGCGCAATCGGGTCAAATGCCAATGCAAGAAGTGCAAGACAAGATGAAGTCGTTTGGGGATAAGATTCAAGGCAATCCTGCCCTGACTGAATTTTTCAATAAACAACAACAATTGTCTATTTACTTGGCTGATATTGAACGTATCATTTTTGATCCGGTTCAAGAATTGTTGAAATAATGTTATGATTCAAGCTGATTCAAGATTGTACTGCCCCCAAAAAGTTAGACAAAAAA
>NZ_KV813974.1:0-1177 GCF_001813805.1 Streptococcus sp. HMSC066F10 | reverse complement strand
TTTATTTTTCTTAAACTTTTTCTTCCAATTGAAAGTTCTAAAATGAAGTTAGCCACTTCGAGTGTATGAAAAAACATCTCAAAGAGATATACTTGTAGTTCACCACAAATACAAGGAGATTCTTTAAGATGCCTACTAATTTACCCCAAAAGGCAAGCACTTAACAATAGCTGAGCGCCGTTTAATTGAAAAGTGGAAGGACGAGGAAAAATCAAATCATCAAATCGCTCTCTTGCTTGGAAAAGCACCTCAAACTATTCATAATGGCATCAAGCGTGAGCTGGTTCGCCAACAAGTACGCAAGGGAAGGTTTGAACTGCTCTATTCTGCAGATGCTGCTCAAAGTCGTTACGAATCAGCTAGAAAGAAGTCTGTCCAAAAGGGTCGACTTGATAAGGCTATCAAGGAGAAAATCTTGCACTATATCAAGCAGAAATACTATCCCGAAATATGATGGTAAATGCAAAGAAAGTCAATGTCCCCATATCTACCATCTACTACTTGATTCATCATGGACAGATAGGACTGACCTACAAGGACTTGATTTACCCCAGAAAGCCAAAAGCTGAAAAGAAGGGGGCTAGTCCGCGGTTTAAACCTGTTGGGAAGTCTATTGAGGGACGACCCGAAATCATCAACCAACGTCTTGAAAATGGGCATTATGAGATGGATACCGTCATTCTGACCAAGCAGAAAAATCAGTGCCTTCTCACCCTCACTGACCGCAGAAGTCGGCACCAGATTATCCGACTAATCCCTGACAAAACTGCTCAGTTGGTCAATCAAGCTGTCGCTGCACTTATGGAAACTAATACCATCAAATTCATCACGGCTGATAATGGAACGGAGTTTAATAGACTAGCTGAGATATTTCCACAGGACAACATCTATTACGCGTACCCTTACTCCTCACGGGAAAGAGGAACAAACGAGAATCATAACAGACTTATCAGACGATGGCTTCCTAAGGGAGTTAAGAAAACGATCCACAAACAAGTCACTTTCATCGAAAATTGGATTAATAACGATCCTAATAAAGTTTTAAACTACAAGTCACCTCAGATTTTTTTGTTGAATGGCTAACTTCTACTTGAAATTGAGCTTTTTATGACCTTTAAAAAGGGAAAGTCCTGACTTGTCTTAATCGCTATAATCTTTTAAGTAGGCTCTTAATTCT
>NZ_KV813973.1:0-252 GCF_001813805.1 Streptococcus sp. HMSC066F10 | reverse complement strand
AGCGATCAGGGCTCTGTCTACACCTCAAAAGCTTATTACCAGGCTTGCACAGAAAAAGGCATCACCCGCTCTATGTCCCGTAAGGGAACACCAGCAGATAATGCCTGTATCGAATGGTTTCATTCTGTCCTAAAGTCTGAAACCTTCTATCTCCATAACTGGAGAAACTTAACCAAAGATAGTAGAACAGATATTGTCAAATCTACATCATATTTTATAATGAAACTAGAATTCAACAGAGATGAAACGACC
>NZ_KV813972.1:0-21822 GCF_001813805.1 Streptococcus sp. HMSC066F10 | reverse complement strand
TAAACGTTGCACTTTTTATTGCAATTTATCGTTTAAAAAAGAGTGAATTCGCAACTAAGTGCTCAATCCACTCCCGTTTTATTTCTGTCTGACATAGTTCATCATGTCGTATGGTAATGTATTGGCGGTTTCTTTGAGAGAATAATTTTCTAAATTATTGACATTTTGACGGAGAAATTTTGCATAACTAGCTGAAATCAGCTTTTCGTGTTCGTATTCAAAAATAATCTTCCGCTCCAAATAATAACCTCGTAGCATTTCCTTGATATTATTCGGTTTGATACGCGTGATAACCCGCTCAATAAAACACTGCTTTCAATAATTGCTGTCTCACGAATACGCGAATCTTGTAAGAAATTGATAAGCGCAGTATTATAAACGCCCTTCAGATTTTCTAAACTCCCGATAATCACTTCTGTATTGGCTAGATACAGTTCGGCAATCTCTTCTCTTTCAGCCTTACTAGGCTTTGCTCTATCTTGATTGAGCCAATTACGGAAAGTAGAGCCAAACGTAACAATCTCATGTAACAATAAGCGAGTCATTCTGAAAAAGCTAATCAAAAAATAAGTGAAGCGCGAAGCAAGGTTGCGGTTGATTCTTTGCTCCATATTCCATAAATAACGTTGGTAAATGGAATAGGCACGGTTGCTTATTTTTCTTTCTTCGTAGGCTTGTTCCAAGCCGTCACTTTCAATACTCAGCATCAGCAATTGCAAATCTGTCAAATCTTTTTGAACAGATTTTCCTTCCTGCTCCAGGATAAGATTTTCTATTCGTCCATGATAATTATCAATAGCCGCGTAAAGCGGAGCCTTGACTTTGGTATGTTTCAAATCTTCTTCTAATTCTTGGACAACGTCATTTAAAATAGCAATATGCATGAGGTAGTCGGATGATTCTTCTTTGTTTTCTGATAAACGAGGTAATATTACAAGCCCTGTCAAAAAACTAAGCAACGTAACCCCAGCCACCAAGAAAAGCAAGAGAGGATACTTTTGTTCTAACGCTGTTGGAATCAAGAGAATGGTCGCAATAGACACCGTTCCTTTCACGCCTGAAAAAGTTAACAGAGCAATATCTCTCCAATATTTCGACATTCTCTTTTTCAAACGCAGACTTCTCCAGAAATAAAAGCCATAAATCATGACAAAACGAATGGCAAATAGCACAATCGTCAGCAAAAGAATCGTTAGAAGGAGCCAGAGATTATCATAAACCGGACTTTTCAAAATGGGTTCAGCTATCGTTTCTAACTCTATTCCTAAAATGACAAAGACCGATCCATTCAGCATAAATGTGACAGTTTGCCAAATCGTATCTGTCACGGTATCAACTTGAGCTTCTAATAAAGTAATCCTTTTAAAACGACTAGCCTTAAAAATCCCTGCCACGACCACTGCAATAATTCCTGATACATGGATTTCTTCGGCCAAAAAGAATGTCAGCAACGGTAAACTTAATTCTAACAACAGTTCTCCTGCTGTGTCTGAGGCTCGCACCATATACAGCAGCTTTTGCAATTGACGATTTAAAAAAGCAGTTAGACCACCCACAATAAAACCGCCAATGATTGAAAGGATAAGTGAGGTGCTGGCTTCCTGAGCTGAAAATTTCCCTGTTGTCCAAGCCGTCAGGGCAAATTGAAAGGCAACTAAACCACTCGCATCATTTAGCAAGCCCTCCCCTTTCAAAATATTTTCTACACGTCTTGGAAAGGTAAAGCGCTCAGATAAGGACGCAAAAGCCACTAAATCAGTCGGACCCAAGGCGGCTCCAACTGCGATACAAGCTGCAAGAGGAAGGGACACCCATAGCCAATGTGACAAAAAGCCAAGACTAAAAGTTGATAGAAAAATAACTGGAAAAATCAGATAAATAACAATCTTCCAATGCTTAAGAATACTGGTAATATCGCTTTCTTCTGCTTCTCGAAACAGTAGCGGTCCAATGATTAAAGCTAGAAACAGCTCCGTCTCTAAATGAAACGTTCCAACTGGAATGAAAAATCCCAAGCCAATCCCTAATAGAATTTGTATGAGTGGCGTTGGCAAGCTTGGAAATAGCTTGTTGGTGGCATTTGAAACAATCAGAACAGATAAAAAGATAATAATATAAAGGAGTAAGTCCACCTTTTCCTCCTTTATTTTTGCCTACAGCATTTTTCAAAAAGCATCTTCTGCTCGGAGATTTTTTGCTCTATTTTCGATAAATCGCGATGCTCAATCATTTTTTGACAGCGCTCCATTTCAAGATTGACTAATTTTTTCTTAATCCGAAGCATTTTTTGCTCATCTGCGCATCATTTACTTGCTTTGCTAAGATTTCTCCATTGGTTGAATCTAGATATTGACTGCGCAAGCAGCTCAATTTTTCATGTAGATATTGCTTATCCATTTTTCTCTCCACTTAGGTCATTTTTAATTTCTCAATCATCACTAAAAAGGGGGGCTGATTGATTTGGTTGATTGTTTTATAAAGGGCGACAGTAAATTCCTGCTGCGGCAATTGACTAACAAAGTCTAAAACTGCATCTCGCTCCACATCGCCACCTGCATGCCCATAGTAAATCATGATTGCAATCCGACCGCCAGCTACTAAACGCTGACATAATTTTTCCAAAGCCTGAATAGTTGTATGTGGCTGCGTAATCACTGTTTTATCTGCCGACGGAAGATAGCCTAGATTAAAAATAGCTGCTTTAATACTTTCAACATATTGATCCACATTTTCGTGACCTGTCAAAAGCAGTTCAACATTGTCCAATTTAGCTTCTGCCAAGCGCTTGGTAGTTTGCTCAACGGCTTGCTCTTGAATATCAAAAGCATACACTTTTTTAGCCAGTCGTGCCAAGAAAAGCGTGTCGTGCCCATTGCCCATAGTGGCATCAACGACGATGTCTTCATCAGTCACTACTTCCTCTAAAAAAGCATGTGCCATTTGTAATGGTCTTAACATATAAATCGTTGCTCCTTTGCTTTACACCCTTGAACGCTGCCGCGACGGTTCATTTCCTGTTCAATCGCATTGAGAACTTCCCATTTGTTGAGGCTCCACATAGGGCCAATTAACATATCTCGTGGCGCATCGCCTGTAATCCGATGAATGACGATATGCTTAGGGATTATTTCTAATTGGTCACAAACAATTGAAACATACTCATCTTGGCTAAGCAGCTGCAAGCGTCCTTCATGATAATCTCGTTGCATGCGTGTGTTGGTCATTAAATGCAAAAGATGTAATTTAATCCCTTGAATGTCATTGTCTGTCACACAGCGGCGAACATTTTCTATCATCATTTCGTGAGTTTCACCAGGTAAGCCATTGATTAAGTGAGAAACTATCTCGATTTTTGGAAATTTCCGCAGACGTTGAACCGTTTCAACATATAATTCATAGGAATGTGCGCGGTTAATCAATTGCGAAGTAGCTTCATAAGTCGTCTGCAAGCCCAGCTCTACCGTCACATGCATGCGTTCGGATAATTCTGCTAGATAAGCAATCGTCTCATCAGGCAGGCAGTCTGGTCTGGTTCCAATGTTAATACCTACAACTCCTGGCTCATTGATGGCTTGCTCATATCGCTCACGAATGACCTCCACCTTATCATGGGTATTGGTGAAATTTTGAAAATAAACTAGATATTTCTTGACTTCAGGCCACTTTCGATGCATAAAATCAATTTCCTTGTAAAATTGCTCACGAATCGGTGCTTCTGGTGCTACAATGGCATCACCTGACCCAGATACCGTACAAAAAGTACAGCCACCATGAGCTACCGTTCCGTCTCGATTAGGGCAATCAAAGCCAGCATCAATCGGAACTTTAAAGGTCTTCTCTCCAAATAGTTTTCGATAATAAGCATTTAACGAATTATATGGTTTCATAACTTTCATTGTACCACAAAATAAAACAGAACTCGCGTTCGGAGTTCCATTTACACTTTACTAATGTCCGTTGGCTTCCATTGGTGCTTTTTCAAATCCACACAGCCATTCGTTTTAAAAGTCACTCCTTCGGCCCAAAGGAGATGTCTCTGCTCCTCCCACGCTGGCGCTAAGCGTCCTGCGGAATTAACCACACGATGGCAAGGATACTTCCCATAAAGTCCAGCCTGAGACAGGGCGCGACCTACCAAACGAGCATTTCTTTCTCGCCCTATCAAATGCGCAATTTGTCCATAGGTAGTCACTTTTCCCACAGGAATCTGCTCAACTATTGACAAAATTTGAGTAATCAGACGTTTATCTAAAACTTTTGCCACCCTGCCTCCTCTAAACTGTCTGCTAACAATCTATTTTTGCTTTCCTGCAAAACGCCATTGGAAGCGCAACTTATCATAATAAGGAAATTCAATATGCAACATCCCTAAACCTAAGAAAAGACTTCCTAAAACATCTGTTGGATAATGAACTCCTAGATAAACGCGAGATGTCATGATTGTAAGAATGAATACCATGAGTAACACTTGCAGCAAATGTCTGAGATGACGATTTTTCACGCGCTGGCTCACAATAATCACTAACGCCCCAACAACTAACGTCGAAGCCAAGGCATGTCCACTCGGAAAAGAAAATCCACCTTCTTCTACTAAATGTTGGATCGTAGGACGAGGACGTTGATAGACATTTTTCAAAAGAGCCACTAAAATTCCCGTCAAAGCAAGATTTCCAGCCAAAAGAATCGCCTCACTCCACCATTTTTTATAAAGGAAAAGACCAACTAAAACTACAACCCAAGTTATAATAACGGGTATGTTGATTAGACTTGTCACGTTAGAAAAGAAAAATGTCAAAGAATCTGGTAAATCCCCACGCAAAATTGTCTGAGTTGGCCAATCAAAGCCTTTTAAATAATTAGGATGAAACTTGACAACATATCCTAAAATCACAAAAAGTAAAAGGGCAAAAGAGCCCTTGGTTAAAAACGTTTGTTTATTTTTCATACTTGATTAAAATTGGTTTCAAAAGCAGATAAATCAGCCAGAAGGCAACTGCAAAAACCACACCTTCTAATAGATTAAATGGAATGACCATTGCAAATAGATAGTTTGCCACACCCAGAATCTTTGAAATATCAAAATTAGCAAATGTTGTATAGAGTGGAATAGCATAGGCATAGTTGAGAATCAGCATTGCCAAGGTCAATCCGAGCGTCCCCACCACAGAAGCGATTAGAAAACGAACGGTTGTCTGCTCTTTTTTCCAAATCAAAGCAAAAGCAATTACGAAAACAGCAACCGCAATGATATTCATCGGCAAGCCAATATAAGTATTGACGCCTTGATTGTTCAGCAGCAGTTTGAGCGCCGAACGAACCAATAAAATGCTCAAAGCACCACCTAAATCCAACACCACTAATCCCAGTAAGATTGGTAAAATACTGAAATCTAGCTTTAAAAAGCTAGCCCCCGGTAAAATCGGGAAATCAAAGAACATCAGCAAAAATGAAATTGCTGAAAGAATGGCAACAACAGCCATTTTGCGTGTATGTGTCATAACAGGTTCCTCCAATTTATAAAAATTAGAGAAGCTGGAAGGCTTGCTGAAGAACGATTTCTCTAAATCAACGGAACCTTTGAAATAGTATAAGAAAATTTCCTTAAATAAAATTTAAAAGCTGTACTTTTAGACCTTCTTCATTGCCTCTCGTCTTCTCCCATCCAGACTGTACTGTCGGTTGTGGAATTGCACCACATCAGCTTACGCTCGCGGACTTAAAACAGCTATCCAGTTGGCAAAGATTTTGTTTTTAAATGAAGTGGCGTTTCAAAGGTACACAAAGAAACTACAACGCTATATAAAAACAAAAGATTGTCAACAGCTGCAAATTACCGCCGGTCGGGAATTTCACCCTGCCCTGAAGACCCTTTAATCATAACAAAAAAAGCCTGCTAGAGCAAGCATTTTATCCGATGTCGTCCATTCTTTTAAGAAATCCTATTTTAATTTGTCATGTGCATAGTGATGTACTAGCTCCAAACCTGCAAAATTCTGTTGCCGCAGGGCTTCATACACCAGCATACAGACTGTATTTGACAAATTCAGACTTCTGACATGTTCATCATTCATAGGAATACGCAGGGCTTTTTCAGAATGATCACGCATAAAATCTTCTGGCAATCCCTTATCCTCACGCCCAAACATGAAATAGTGATTTCCAACAGTTGCAAAATTTTCTTCCGCATAAACCTTCTCCGCAAACTTAGAAATCAAATACAATTGTCCGTCCATTTTACTCATGAACTCTTCTAAATTGTCATAATAAGTAATGTCCAGCTTATCCCAATAATCCAAGCCAGCCCGTTTCATCTTACGATCATCAATCGGGAATCCCATTGGTAAAATGATGTGAAGCGATGAATTCGTTGCTGCGCAAGTCCGTGCGATATTTCCTGTATTTTGAGGAATTTGTGGTTCAAAAAGAACAATGTGATTTTGAAATGTTGTCATATGTTATAACCTTCTCACCTACCTTAGTGAACTGTGATTGCTATCAAGCAAAAAAATAGCCACACTGCCCGGAGTCAAGCTCAGCAGACAGCGTGGTTTAAGGCTCATTAACTTACATCACAACAGGTTTGAGGTAAATCAATGAGGGTACTTTCTTAGTATATCACTTTATTAGCACATGTCAACAAAAAAACTTTATTTTTTCATATTTTCTAGATTTTTATGATGAATTTTCAAGTTTTATCTTTTTATTTTCAATTACTGGACTCTTCTGAATAAAATATCTCTTTTTCTTTCTTCAAAATGATGAAATTTTTGCAAAAAGGGTATGATAGGATATACTTGGGAGGTATAAGATGAAAATTATTGTCGTTGGTGGCGGTAAAGTCGGAGCTGCACTCTGCCGTTCACTTGTGGCGGAAAATCATGATGTGATTCTAATCGAACAAAATGAATCTGTCCTCAATAGGGTTACAAAACGTTATGATATTATGGGCATTGTGGGTAACGGTGCCAATTTTAAAATTTTAGAACAGGCTGATGTCGGACATTGTGACATTTTTATTGCCATGACGGAGCAAGATGAAGTCAATATGATTTCAGCTGTATTAGCTAAAAAATGGGGGGCAAAAGAAACGATTGTTCGTGCTCGTAACCCAGAATATTCAAATTCTTATTTTAAAGAAAAAAATATTCTTGGTTTTTCGCTCATTGTTAATCCTGAGCTACTAGCAGCCCGGTACATTGCAAATATCATCGAATTTCCTAACGCGCTTTCCGTGGAGCATTTTTCAAATGGACGTGTCAGTTTAATGGCCTTCAAATTCAAACAAAATAGCAACCTCTGCCAGATGACTTTATCTCAATTCCGAAAAAAATTTGGAAATGTTCTGATTTGTGCCATCAAACGCGATAACCAATTGTTCATTCCAGACGGTGAAATCACCATTTTTCAGAATGATACTATCTATGTCACTGGAAACCGAGTTGAGGTTATTCTTTTCCATAATTTCGTTCGACCAAAAGTCATAAAAAGTCTGATGCTCATTGGAGCTGGGAAAATTGCTTATTACCTACTCAATATCCTAAAAAATAGCAAAATAAAACTGAAGGTGATTGAAATCAATCCGAGACATGCTGAATGGTTTAGTCAAGAATTTCCACATTTACATATTGTTCAAGGAGACGGTACCGCAAAAGACATTTTACTAGAAGAAAGTGCTCCGCACTATGACGCTGTTGCCACTTTGATTGGTGTCGATGAGGAAAATATCATTTCATCTATGTTCCTTGAAAGCATGGGTATTCAAAAAAATATCACGAAAGTCAATCGGACTAGCTTGCTTGAAATCATTGACAGTCAGGAATTTTCAAGCATTGTAACACCAAAGAGAATCGCTGTTGACACGATTATGCACTTTGTCCGCGGACGTGTGAATGCCCAATATTCTGATTTACAAGCCATGCACCACCTTGCCAATGGACAAATCGAAACCCTGCAATTTCAAATAAAGGAAGAAAATAAAATGACTGGAAGACCACATTCAAATAGGCGACCAAATCATCGTCACGACACTAATCCAAAATATCATGCAAATATATGATTTGTTAGAGAGGTAAGCCATGAATAGAAGTATGATTCGTTTCCTCCTCTCAAAATTGTTAATCATTGAAGCAGGACTGCTACTGATTCCCCTCATTGTAGCATTTATCTATCATGAACCCAATCAAAACCTGCTCTCAATTAGCGCTACAATTGGCATTCTCTTGGCAGTCGGACTTTTAGGCAGTTCTTTTAAGCCCAAAAATCATCATATTTATGCCAAAGAAGGGGTTTTAATTGTCGCCTTATGCTGGATACTTTGGTCCTTCTTTGGGGCGCTTCCTTTTGTTTTTTCAGGACAAATTCCTCATCTCATCGACGCTTTCTTTGAGATCAGTTCAGGCTTTACAACAACTGGAGCTTCTATCTTACCAGACGTCTCTGTTTTGTCACATTCCTTACTCTTTTGGCGTAGTTTTACCCACTTAATCGGAGGTATGGGAGTACTCGTCTTTGCTATTGCTATTATGGAAAATAATAAAAATGGTCATTTGGAAGTAATGCGAGCAGAAGTCCCTGGTCCTGTTTTTGGTAAAGTTGTCTCTAAATTAAAGGATACTGCACAAATTCTCTATTTGCTGTATTTAGCACTTTTTGCTATTTTTGTAGTGATTTATTATCTGGCAGGCATGCCTCTATTTGATAGCTTGATCATTGCCATGGGAACAGCGGGAACAGGAGGCTTTAGTGTCTACAATGACGGAATTGCTCACTATAACAGCTCTCTCATTACGTATCTAGTCAGTTTTGGAGTACTTATCTTTGGAGTGAATTTCAATCTCTATTACTTTTTACTATTGAGGAAATTTAAAGCAGCCTTTGGCGATGAAGAATTGCGAACTTATCTCATTATTGTAGCATCTGCAACGATTTTCATCTGCCTTAATGTCTTTCATATCTACCAAAACCTCTCTCAAACTTTGGAGATTTCATTTTTTCAAGTCTCTAATATTATTACTACAACCGGCTTTGGTTTTGGAGACACCACGGCTTTGCCACTCTTTTCTCAGTTCATCCTCCTCATTCTTATGTGTATAGGGGGTTCTGCTGGTTCAACCGCCGGCGGTTTAAAGGTAGTTCGTTGCTTAATGCTGGTTCGCATTGCTAAAAATCAAGTATTGTCCACCCTCTCACCAAAGCGGGTATTGACTCTGCACGTCAATCATAGTGTAATTGACAAATACACTCAGCATAAAATCTTAAAATACCTTGTACTTTATACGATGATTATCATCTTTCTCATTTTCATCGTTAGTTTAGATAATAATAACTTGATGACAGTCGTCAGTGCCGTTCTTAGCTGTTTCAACAACATTGGACCAATGTTAGGAACAACTGATAGCTTTGCCATCTTTGGTCCTATTTCCAAACTCCTACTCTCTCTTGCAATGATCGCAGGGCGTTTAGAGATTTACCCAATGATCCTGCTCTTTATGCCACAGACATGGTCCAAACGATAGCATATCGCCTGAAAATCGCTGGTCATAAAACTAATATCTCAGACTGTAGACAAACCACCATTTTGGTAGGTTTGTCTTTTGTTTTCTAGAGAAAATGCTCCTTTGGATTGTTTTTTTATTTTCTTTTATCAACTAAGCCATAAATAAAATCCGTAAGAAACCTGAATTTCCTATGGCTTCGTTTGCCTATTCTTTTATAAATACAAAATTTTGGTGAATTAAAAATTTCATAATATTAAAATTCAAGAGCAAGTATTTTGACAGGGTTAAATTCTGGGTGATAAAATAGTTCAAAATAAAAACGTTTTCAAATAAGAAATAATTTTATTCTGTAGCTTCACCAGCTCTTTTTATTAACCTACAAATGATTAAGGAGTACAGAACAATGCCTTTAGAAATAATTACTAAAGAAGCATTTAAGCAACATTATCAAAAAGCGAAACGAAAATCCTTTATCCAATCCGTAGAAATGTCTATTCTATTGAAAAAAATAGGATATAATGTTGAGTTCATTGGCTTCTTTGATAACAATCAATTACAAGTATCAGCATTATTATTTAGTACAAAAATGGCAGGTGGTCCATACCTAGAAATCAACTCTGGACCTGTTGTCACTAATTATGAGTTCTTGCCTAAATTCTATGAAGAGTTAAAAATCTATGCAAAACAATTAAATGCTATAGAGCTGGTTGTGAAACCCTATGATATTTATCAAGTCTTCAATAGTAAAGGCGATCCCATTAGTACAGAAAAGAAGGAACTTGTATCTATGCTCACCAACCTGAATTACCAATTTGATGGCTTGCAAAAGGACTATCCTGGAGGTGAAGGTGATTGGCATTTTGTAAAAGACCTAGATGACTTAACAGAAGAAACATTACTAAAGTCTTTTACTAAACAAGGAAAATCATTAGTCAAAAAGGCTAAAACATTTGGTATAGAACTGCATAAACTTAAACGTAATGAGCTTTATAAATTTAAGCAGATTACTTCATCAACTTCTGAACGTCGCAACTATAATGATAAGACTTTAGATTATTATGAAAAATTTTATGATAGCTTTGGAAGCAATGCAGAATTTATTATAGCGAGCATAAATTTCAAAAATTATCTGGAGCATTTACAAAATAATCAGGATGAATTATCTAAAAAGATTAAATTACTACAAGATTATCTTGAAGAAAACAACCATTCCTCTGAAAAAAACTGAATCAATTTCGAGAACTATCTAGTCAATTTGAAACATTTGAAATACGAAAAAACGAAGTATACCAACTATTAAAAAAGTATGGAGACAAAAGTACAATATTAGCTGGCAGTCTTTAGATTTCACACAGCGAATGCCTTTAAAACTTTTCAATTCTCATTGAGTATGAGATGAACCAGCAACAAAAGGCCAGCGAGAAATACAAAAAACGAGCAATTTTGATTTTCTGTTAGTTAGAATGTCAAAATTGTCCGTTTTTCTTATTTGTAATATTAAGTTATAGTATTTTATAAAGAATCTCTGGTTGACCACTTTATAGAGGATGCGTCTCAACCTCTTTCTTTGTCTTCTGCATAATTGCGCTTCAAACTAAAAACATCTGGTACAGGATCATCTCCTCCTTCTGCCCAAGGATGACAACGCAAAATACGTGCAATTCCCATTAAGACACCTTTAGCACCGTGCTTTTCAATCGCTTGAATCATGTAATTTGAGCAAGTAGGCTGATAGCGACAAGAGGGTGGAAAGGCTGGCGAGATAAACTTTTGATAAAAACGCACTGGTTCGATAAAGATTTTTTTCATCATTTTTTCTTCGTCACAGCTAGGTTATGTAACTGGCTGACCTCTTTTTTATTGAGACGGCGAGCTTCACCCGGACGAAGACCAGTTAAATTCAAATGACCAAATTGCGTACGAGAAAGTTTATCTACTTGCAAGCCAACAGCTTCAAACATCTTTTTCACTTGGTGATTTCGTCCTTCATGAATGGTCAACTGAACAACCGAACGATTCTTAACCGGGTCTACTTTCAGAATTTCGTAAACCGCTGGTTTGGTTTTTTTGCCATCAACTTCCACACCTTTGGTCAAGGGACGGAGAACTTCTTTATCAGCCATTCCCTTGACACGAGCTACATAGACCTTATCAATTTCATTTCGCGGATGAATCATCTCATCTGTAAAATCGCCATCATTTGTCAAAATCAAAGCACCTGACGTATCCCAATCAAGTCGACCAACTGGATAGATTCTCTCTGTGACATTTGGCAACAAATCAACTACCGTTGGACGACCTTTATCATCTGTCACGCTAGAAATGACACCGCGAGGCTTGTTTAAGAGATAGTACACTTTTTCTTCATTGTAAATTGGCTGACCACTGACCTCAACACGATCACCTGACTTAATCGTCGTCGCCAACTCACGAACAACTTGTCCATTCACAGTGACAAGCCCTTGTTTTATCAACTCTTCTGCCTTTCTACGGCTCGCAATCCCAGCATGGGCAATATATTTATTGATTCTCATCCTCTATCCTTTCAGTAAATAGCTGACTTTCTTCTGCTATTAACTCTGTCTCTTCTACTATTGGCAATTCTTCTAAGCTATTAATTCCCATATAATCCAAAAAATAATCCGTTGTCACATAAAGATTTGGGCGCCCTAGCACTTCTTTTTTTCCATTTTCACGAATCAAGTCAAATATCTGCAACTTTGAAATCGCACCACTAGAATTGACCCCACGAATCTCATCCACTTCCATTCTCGTAATAGGCTGCTTATAAGCAATAATGGACAAAGTTTCCAAGGCGGCTCTTGATAAACTTTGATTGATCGGGGCTTTTGAATATTTCCGCAACAATTCAGCAAAATCTTGCTTGGTAACAATTTTATAAGTATTCGACGTCTCTAACAAGGCAAGACTTGAATCTTCATCTTTTTGATACTTTTCTGCCAATTTCTCCAAACTCTGTGTCACTCCCGTAGGAGGCATAGAGAGGAGCTCTGCCAGTTGACGGACACGCAAGCCGTCCTCGCCCGCCACAAAGAGCAGGGCTTCAATCTCTGCTAACTTACTCATTTCTTTTTCCTATTAGATAAATATTCCCAAAATTTTCTTCTTGTATCACTTGAATTTCCTGAACTTTTACTAATTCCAATGTCGCTAAAAATAAGGTAATCACTTCATTCATATCTTTTGTTTCTGAAAAAATGGCTTGCAGAGCAATTTTTTCTTGAGAATAACAGCGTTCACGTATCACATCCATCATGTCTTCGATTTTATATTCATCTTTGACAATCGTTGTATGACTTTGAGCAAATTCTTCTCTTTTTTGCGTCATCAATTTAGAAAAAGCCAAAAATAAATCAATCGTTGTCTTATCATGGAGCAATGTTGCACCTTCATACACCAATTCAATTTTAGGTTTGGAATAATAAAGAGCTCGTTCTTCATGTTGCTCAGCCATTTTCTCACCTAATAATTTGAACTTCCGATATTCCTCAATTTGAGAAAGCAAATCTTGCTCCAAATCTTCTTCAGTTTCTAAGCTATCAGCTACTTTGGGTAAGAGTTTTCGGCTTTTAATCAACATGAGCTGACTTGCCATTACCATGTATTCACCCGTCACTTCTAACTTCATAGCTTGAAGCGTCGCTACGTAAGCCAGATATTGCTCAATAACCTCTGTAATCGGCACATCATAGATATCCATTTGGTATCTTGACACCAAATGAAGCAATAAGTCCAATGGGCCTTCAAAATCTTTAATTTTTATGTCCATTATCTGTATTTTTCCAACGTCATCATTGTTTTCAAGCCTAAATTGCGCGCAATTTCATATATTTCTACGCCTTTTTCTCGCTGGCGTAAAATATATTGCTCCCGCAAACCCTGAGCTGATAAAGTAGCTTGATTTTTTTCAATCAAAAAAGCCTCTAATTGACGAAAGCCCCATTGCCGCGAATAGCTTTTTCCATTCTTTTCTAACAAGTAAGTTCCTTCCAGAGTTGTTTCCAATTCTCCAATCAATTGGTCTGGAATGGGCACAATACGCTTTTGACCTGCTTTCTCAATGCGAATAATCTGAAAATCCAGATTGACATCTGCTACTTTCAACTGCAAAATTTCGCTTGGTAAAAGCCCCATTTCTAAAATGAGAAGCGCAATCAAGCGACCGTTGTATTGATTTGTATCTGCATAAAAATCAGACAAATCCAAAATTTCCGCATCGTGTTCTTTCGGGATTCCCACTTTTGGCAACTCCAAACGATAAAAATCTGAAATCAATCGTTGCTTATATAAATAATGCAAAAATTGATTGATAGCAGATAATTTTCGTTTCTGAACAGAAGGTTTAAAGTCAGCGATAGAAGCTTGGTAAATCCGCAGATTGGTCTCTGTAATTTTTGCATGGGTCACATCTACGAACTGCTCCAAATCATAAAAATAAGCTGTTTTTGAATTGTCAGATAAATTTTTTCCTTCTAAAAAGGTTGTTATTTCTTCTTTCATTTTGGATGAATCTCGTATTCATTCGCAAAACTATGCAAAAGAGCATTAACTGCTTTTAGGATAGATTTGCGTGTAATAATTCCTTGAAATGTATTGTCCTGATCAACGACTGGCAAGAAGGACTCATCTACTAACTTATGCAGCACTTCTGTCAATGTAAAATCCGGACCGACTGTCAGGTCATCTTTTTTCGCCATGTGAACAATATCCGTTGTCATAAATTCCTCATCAGGGATTTCATGCTGCATTTGGTAAGACAAGATATCTGTCAGCGAAATAGTTCCAACAAACTTTTTCTGATCTGTCACAACGGGTACTCGCGAATAGGTCATCTGACTCAACAACAAAATAGCATGATCAGCATTGTGAGTATCAATCAAGACAGCTAAGTTTTCTGCCGGTGTTAAAAAAGTATCTTCTTGCTGTAAGAGAAAATTTTCAAATTCTTTGGCAATCATCGAGTAAACTCCTTTGATAGGCGAGAATACAGTTCGTGTTGACGCGTATAATAGTCCACTTGAAATGCATCATCACTAATCTCTACCTTAGCATAAAGTCGCTCATTGATAACACCTCGCGGTCGGCTGATAGAACCTGGATTTAAAAAGAGTGTTTTTCCTTCCATCCACGCATCTGGAATATGTAAATGCCCATACAAACAAATATCTGCATTTACCTCTTGTGCCCATAAGTCCAATTTTTGAAAACCAAAATTGATCTGTTGAAGATGTCCGTGAGTTTGCGCGATAATCGTGCCGTTTAAGTCTGTCACTAAACGATCTGGATAACCATCATAGAAATCCATGTTCCCAGCTACAACGTAAATCCCTTGCCATACTTCATCATCACTTGGCAATTCAGAATCACCATTATGAAAAATAGCATCTACTTTTCCGAGATAATAGGTCTTTATCTCTTCTACAATAGCACGATCTCCATGAGAATCACTCATTACGATGATGGTTTGTTTTGCCATGTTGGAAATACCTCCACTAATTTTTGAACTGCTTGAGCTCGATGTGATTGAGCGTTTTTTTCTTCCATTGTTAATTCTGCAGATGTTTTGCCTGTTTCACCTACTAAAAATAAAGGATCATAGCCAAATCCATTTTCACCTTTCGGCTCAAAATTGATATAGCCTGACCAGTCAGCCTCTACGACCAGACTTTCTTTGTCAGGACTTGCCACCACAAGAGTTGTATGAAACTGTGCAGAGCGGTCTTTCAAGTCGAAAACCATTGCCAATTCATGTAGCAATTTTGCATTGTTTTCTAAGTCTGTTGCATCATTTCCAGCAAAGCGAGCAGACCAAACTCCAGGAAGACCACCTAGTGCATCCACTTTTAAGCCTGAGTCATCCGCCAATACCATTTTGCCAGTCAGCTTAGAAATGGTCTCTGCTTTCAAACGAGCATTTTCTTCAAAAGTCATTCCAGTTTCTGCTACCTCTGGCAAATCAGGGTAGTCATTCAGGTTTTCAATTTTGTAGCCTAATTTTTCAAATATTTTACGAAATTCAGCAGTTTTTCCTTCATTGCGAGTAGCGACTAAAATCGTATCTCCGACTGTCAAACCTGACAAGTTTTTCTGAGAAAAGAAATCATTCAGCTGAATCCCATTTTTAGGCAAATGCACTAAAACTAACTGTCCTTTTTCCGTAATCAGAATAGCACCTTTATGAAATTGCGCCTGAAACTGTGAATCTTGATTTTCATTAATCATTTGCAGGACAAATTGAACAAAAGACATTATGGAGTTATATTGAATCACTGCAACAGAAAAAGACTGCTCTTCAACTACTAATTGACGGAGCCCTTCTTCCATGCGACTCAATTCTTCTGAAACGACGTCTTTAAAATAGAATCCACCACCATAGGGAGACCATTCTCCAACATACCAATCTTGGGTATCTTTATACTCATAAATTTTGCTACTCATAAGGTCACATGCTCCACATTTATTTCTTTATTTAGCCACGTTTCTGCAATTTCAGCAAAACTTTTCGCATTTGCTGTTGTAAAAAAGCGGTGTTGAGGAAGTTCTCCTTCTCTGCTGTGATTGATTTCAAAATAATTGAGCAAAACAGAAATGTCCCGCACGCATTCTGCTCCACTATCAATCAGTTTCACTGTTGGTCCCATTACATTTTGAATGATTGGTTTTAGCAAAGGATAATGCGTACAGCCTAACACTAAAGTATCTACCCTGCCTTTTAGCGGCATCAAGCTCTCATAGACCACTTTTTTCGTAATGCTAGACGACAGCTCGTTAGACTCTACCAGTGGGACAAACTTGGGACAAGAAAGACTTGTCACCTCCACTTCTGGTAAAAGACGTTCGATTTTTTGCCGATAAATATCTGATTGAATCGTCATTGGCGTTCCAATAATGCCAATCGTCCCATGTTGAGAGGCTTTAATTGCTGCGCTAGCTCCCGGTAAAATCACTCCCAAAACTGGAATATCCAATTTTTCTTTGATTTCTTCCCAAACCACAGCAGTAGCTGTATTGCAGGCGAGAACAATCATTTTGACATTTTTAGTTAAGAGAAATTGCACTAATTGCCATGTATACTCGCGAATCTGATCTGCTGGTCTGGGACCATAAGGCGCACGTGCAGAATCACCGATATAAATCACTTCCTCATGTGGAAGCTGCCGCATCAATTCACGAACAACTGTCAAACCGCCCACTCCTGAGTCTAAAAAACCAATTGGTCGATTATCCATAAGTTCTTCTTTCTAAAGAAGGGACTGGGTGCAAGTCCCAAATCCCCATTCATTTATCTCTTTAAAAATCAAATTTTATACTGTTTTAACAGCTTATTTTTTCTTTTTAGCATTTTCAAGTGCTGCTTTTTGTTGATTTTTAATTTGACGATACACTTGTTGTACCTTTGCTTCATTTGGCTTTTGTCCATTTGCAGATAGCATCGTACGAACCGCATCAATATTCAAACGTGGATTGTCTGCAAATTCTTTTTCAATTTGTTTGCGAACTAGATACATTCCAGCGAGCATGCCACCAAAAAAAGCCACAATAATCAACAAAATAGCTAATAGTAAATTCATAAATATGTAATCCTCTTTTCCCTTTTTACATCTTCTTATTATATCAAAAATTGTCTATTTTTCAAAATCAAAGCCATACAAAGTTGCGAAGTAGTCCTCTGGTATTTCAGCACGCCGAATCATTCGTACACCGCCGTCTTCTTCCAGTAAAATTTCAGCTGAACGAAGTTTAGCATTGTACTGATGGCCCATTGAAAAACCATGTGCTCCTGTATCGTGAATCACTAAGGTATCCCCAATATTGGTAATCGGCAGTTCGCGCTGAATGGCAAATTTATCATTGTTTTCACAAAGACTGCCGACCACATCCACTATTTCTGTCGGTCCGTCTGGGTGATCCATATTTGTAATATGATGATAAGCGCCATACATAGCAGGACGCAGCAGGTTCACTGCTGAAGCATCTACACCAATGTAAGTGCGATAAGTCTTCTTTTTATGCAATACTTTCGTCACCAATAATCCATGAGGGGCCAGCATAAAACGTCCCAGTTCCGTAAAAATTTTAACCTTTCCTAAACCTGCAGGTGTTAAAATTTCCTCATAAACTCGGCGAACTCCTTGCCCAATCGCTAAAATGTCATTTGCTTTTTCTTCTGGACGATAAGGAACGCCTACTCCGCCTGAAAGATTGATAAAATCCAGGTCCACATTGGTCTCAGCTACGACCTCAACGGCTAATTCAAATAGCTGACGGGCTAATTCAGGATAATAATGATTCGTAACAGTATTAGAAGCTAATAAGGCATGAATCCCAAATTTTTTAACGCCCAAATTTTTTAAATCTTTAAATGCTTGGATGAGTTGTTCTTTGGTCATCCCGAATTTGGCTTCTTCTGGAGAATCCATAATATCTGTTCCCAACTCAAATACACCGCCTGGGTTATAGCGGCAAGAAATAATTTCTGGAATGCTCGCCACTTCCTGTAAAAATGCAACATCTTCATAAGCATCAAGATTGATAGTAGCTCCCAATTCACGCGCAAATTGCATTTCTTTTGCAGGCGTGTCATTGGACAAAAACATCATGTCATTTCCTGAAAAACCTACTTTTTGGCTCATCAAAAGTTCTACATAGCTGGCACAATCTACTCCACAGCCTTCTTCTTTCAAGATTTTCAAAATAGTCGGATTCGGAGTTGCCTTCACTGCAAAATACTCTTTAAATCCTTGATTCCAAGAAAAGGCTTTCTGAAGCGCACGAGCTGTTGCACGAATACCTTTCTCATCATACAAATGAAATGGTGTTGGAAATTGAGCTGTGATTTCAGCTAATTTTTCACTACTGATATAAGGTTCATTCATAACTAGTCTCATACTTTCTTTTCATTTGCTTTATTATATCATAAAAAAAGAAGCTGAAACCAGTCCAACTTCTAATTCTTGCTTTTAATTATCTCTTCCAAAAATACGAAGAATGCTGAGGAACAGATTGATAAAATCAAGGTAAAGGCTTAAGGCGAGTGAAACTGCCCAACCAGCTGCTACATTTCCGCCTGATTGCTCATAGACATAGCGAATTCTTTGATTATCCCAAGCAATCAATCCAGAGAAGATAATCACACTAATAATGCTAATAATGAAATCTAGTCCAGAACTTCTAAGGAAAATATTCACCAAACTAGCGATGATAACTCCAATCAGACCTGCAATAAAGGATCTGCCCAGACCAGAAAGATCTTTTTTGGTAAATTTCCCAATCAATGCCATAGCAAAAAACATCGCTGACGAGGTAATGAAGGCTGCTAAAACCGTTGCTTGTGTGTAAAGAGCCAACACTAAACTAATCGTAAAGCCATTTAAAGCCGAATAAACTAGAAAAGTTGGCAATGCAGCTGGATTGTTTTTGGCAGACATTCCTGAAGCTACCCAGACAAGAACCAACTCAGCAAAAATAGCTAAGTAAAAAATCCAACTATTCGCCATTATTACTGAATAAATCACATCTTGAAATATTGTTAACATCAAAGCCGTGACAAGGGCAGAAATGCCAATCCCCATACCGACTAATGAATAAACTTTAGCGTAAAAACTATTGATACCACTATTTTCTTGAATAATTGTATTGTTCATAAGCTCTCTCCTTTATTGTTATATGTTATGATTTTAACATTTTTCTGTGGAAAAGTCTTCTTTTAGCCATTCTTTTCCGAACTGGCGCCATCGCTTCCTTAATTGCCCAGTATTTATCCACCATGGTGACAATATAAGCCTCTTTATACCGCGGTGGTGCCAATGTTGCTCCCCACATATGCTTAACAATAATATCTTCTTCAACTTTATTCAGCCTGGTCACTTTGCGTGCATTTCGTACTGCTAAACGAGGGTGTACCCAAGCATGGCTTTTATTAAATTTCGTTTCCCGCCAATCATAGTAAAACATATCGTGCAGAAGACCTCCACGCGCGGTACTTTTTGCATCCCAACCTAATTTCTTAGCAATTTTATAACTCGTATAACTAACATGAATCGAATGTTCCAAACGGTTGGAATAAATGTGATGTGTTATGGTTTTTAATTTCTGGACGCGTGGTTGAGCAATCAATTGTCCAACATGATCCATATACTCTTTATCTTCTTTATAAAGCATAGAACCACCTCCATGTGCTTCAAATTATAAATATATTTCTAAATTTTAACTTAAAGAAAAGATGAGAATTCCTGCTGCAACGGCGACATTTAAACTCTCAGCTCGTCCTTTCATCGAAATATGAATGAGGTAATCAGCCGCTTCTGCCATTTCAGAACTAATCCCCTGACCTTCATTTCCCAACACAAGAGCAAAATCCGACAGTGGTGCTAACTCCCGATAATCCATCGAATCTTTTGAAAGTGTCGTTGCCAATATCGGAAATTGTACTTGTTTAGCAAGGTCAAGAAAATCTGCTGTTTTTACTCGATAAATAGGCAAATGAAAATGGCTGCCTTGCATGGAACGCAGAGTTTTCAGATTGTAAATATCTGCTGAATGCTGCGAAATAAACACCCCATCATAGCCAGCCGCATCAGCTGTTCGGATAATCGTGCCCACATTCCCCGGATCTTGCACATCTTCTAAAAAAAGATATTTCCCTTTGAGAACGGAAGGAAGCATCTGTTTTTCAAAAGCAATTTCTGCCACGATGCCCTGCGGTGTTTTGGAATCAGCCAAATCCGCCAAAATTTCTGCCGTCACTACATGAACTTGAGGAAAATCCTGCACTCTGTCGACAAATTCTTCTAAAACAAAGATATGCCGAATTTTAGCTTGTGCATTGACTGCTTCTTCAAATAAATGCCAGCCTTCAATCAAATAAGAATCTTTTCGATATTTTTTTTGAAGTAATTTTTTAGTATTTTTTACCACATTATTAGCTTTTGAGGTTATAATATTCATAGAACTATTATATCACAAAAAGGAGGCTCACATGCAAAAAGTAAGAATGATTGCGCAAGGTCGTGTGCAAGGTGTCGGCTTTCGTTGGGGTGTTTACACACTTGCCAAAGAAATCGGTGGTATCACCGGTCGTGTCTGGAATAATGAAGACGGAACTGTAGAGATTTTAGCACAAGCGAAGAATTCTGCCCTCATGGCAAAATTTATCCAAGAAATCCGCAAAGGACCAACGCCATTTTCAAAAGTCAGCTATTTAGATGTCACAATGGCTAATTTTGATTCCTATTCAGATTTTAAAATTGCAAATTAGGTCTCAAGAACTATTGTATATTTAGAAAAAAAACAGTAGAATAGAAAGGTATTATTTTTTAGAAAAAGGAAACAAACACGTGAAAAAATTAAATCGTATTTTATTCTCAGGGTTAGGGCTGTCTATGCTTCTGCTACTCTCAGGATGTGTACAAGTCAAAAATGGTAAGCCTGTTGGATTGGTCTGGGATATTATCGGAAGACCAATGAGCCTTGCCATTCAGTATTTTGCTAATAATATGGGGCTTGGTTTTGGTGTTGCCATCATCATTGTTACTTTGATTGTCCGCTTGATTATCCTTCCGCTTGGACTTTATCAGTCTTGGAAATCAACTTACCAATCAGAAAAGATGAATTATTTGAAGCCTATTTTTGAACCTATCCAAGAACGCATGAAGAACGCTGAAACACAAGAAGAAAAACTGGCTGCTCAGCAAGCTCTCATGGCTGCTCAAAAAGAAAATGGTGTCAATATGCTCGGAGGTATCGGATGTCTTCCTCTCCTGATTCAATTACCATTTTTCTCTGCCCTTTATTTCTCTGCTCAATACACTGAAGGAGTAGCTAAGAGTGTCTTCCTAGGAATTCCACTCGGAAAAGCCAGCATTCTTCTCACCATTATTGTCGGAATTTTGTATTTCATTCAATCTGCTTTGACCCTTGTCGGCGTTGATGAGGTTCAAAAAGAGCAAATGAAGAAAATGATGTACATGAGCCCGCTCATGATTGTCATCTTCTCGTTCACAGCTCCAGCAGGTGTTACACTTTACTGGGTAGTCGGTGGTTTCATCATGATTATCCAACAATTGATTATCAATCATTACATCCGTCCTCAACTCAGAAAACGCGTAGCTGAAGAATATAAAAATAATCCGCCTAAAGCCATTAAAAATTCTGGTCGTAAAAAAGATGTAACACCTCAAGCACAGGCCGTTATTGAAAATAGAAAACAAAATAAAAAGAAAAATCGTAACGCTGGAAAACAACGTTCAAGATAAGCAAAAAAGCTGGAACAATCATGTACTGCCCCCAAAAAGTTAGACAAAAA
>NZ_KV813971.1:0-7282 GCF_001813805.1 Streptococcus sp. HMSC066F10 | reverse complement strand
GTATTTTGAAATTAAATAGCACCACGGGTATAATCAGGAAAGGAAGATTGTATAATAGACTTCCTGCGAAACTAAAATCCTAGTTCACGGTTGATAATTCCAGCAATCAAATTCATTCGTAATCCAAACCGTTTGCGTCGATTTCGATAGGTTGTTGAAAATATTTTAAACGTTTTTACTTTGGCAAAAATATTCTCAACCTTGATTCTCTCTTTAGATAGCACATGGTTATAGGCTTTATCTTCAAGAGTTAGTGGCTTAAGTTTGCTTGATTTCCTCGGAGTTTGCGCTTGTGAATACATCTTCATGATCCCTTGATAACCACTGTCAGCCAAGATTTTACCAGCTTGTCCGATATTTCTGCGACTCATTTTGAACAATTTCATATCGTGGCAATAGTTCACCGCAATATCCGAAGAAACAATTCTCCCTTGGCTTGTGACAATCGCCTGAGCCTTCATAGCATGATATTTCTTTTTACCAGAATAATTGGCTAGTTGATTTTTTTAGGACGATTGATTTTTACCTCTGTTGCATCCACAATCACCGTATCCTCAGCATTAAGATGAGTTTTTGAAATCGTAAAACCACTTTGAATAAGAGTTGATTCAACCCATTGACTCCGACGGATTAAGGTGCTTTCGTGAATGCCAAAATCAGCCGCAATTTGTTCATAAGTACGGTATTCTCGCATGTATTGAAGAGTAGCCACGAGGAGATCTTCTAAGCTTAACTTAGGGGTCCGTCCACCTTTTGCGTGTTTACGTTGATAAGCTGTTTTTAACACAGCTAACATCTCTTCAAAAGTAGTGCGCTGAACACCAACAAGGCGCTTAAATCGTACATCAGTTAATTGTTTGCTTGCTTCCATAATTCATAGAACTATTGTACCATATTTTGTTCCGCAGGAAGTCTATTATAGAACTTTCAATCAGGAGTTGTCCTGATTCTTTTTGTATTTATTTTAAAAAAACCAAAGGAAATAAGTTGACAATATGTAAATATTAGTTATAATAAGAATAAATAGATATTAAGATTTGTATAGAATGAAAAAGAGCAGAGTTTCCTGAAATTTCCACCATTTCAATAGAGCCCTGTTTCTTTTTTGCGTATGAAATGAAAATAATGTAAACCTAGCAAAAGAGTGAATTTTAGATAGGTTAAGAAGGGGAATAGATGAACATTTTAGTTGTAGATGATGAGGATATGATTAGAGAGGGAGTAGCTGCTTTTTTGAGAGAAGAAGGCTATCATGTTATTCTAGCAAAGGATGGGCAGGAGGCTTTGGAGAAATTTTATGAGTTCCCGATTCATCTGATGGTCTTGGATCTGATGTTACCGAAGCGGAGCGGATTTGAGGTGTTAAAAGAAATTAATGGAAATCATGATATTCCTGTAATCGTCTTAAGTGCACTCGGAGATGAGGAAACTCAGATGCAGGTATTTGACCTTTATGCTGATGATCATGTGACAAAACCATTTTCACTAGTGCTCCTAGTCAAACGGATTCAAGCTCTGCTTAGGCGTTACTATGTTGTGGAGGATATTTGGCATTATCAAGATGTGACAGTGGATTTCACATCCTACCAAGCTCGAGTCAAGAACGAGGAGGTTGCAATTAAGCCGAAAGAATTGTTGGTTTTAAAATGTTTGATCCAACATAAGAACCAGGTCTTGAGTAGAGAGCAGATACTCGAGTCTATCTCGAATGATTTTGCAGATTTGCCTCTTGATAGAGTAGTTGATGTTTACATTCGAAATCTTCGTAAGAAGTTGGATCTGGATTGCATTGTAACAGTGAAAAATGCCGGATACAAAATTAGCTTATGATAAAAAATCCTAAATTATTAACCAAATCATTTTTAAGAAGTTTTTCGCTTTTAGGTGCAATTGCTTTGGTCATCCACATTGCCATCTATCTGACCTTTCCTTTTTATTACATTCAGCAAGAGGGTGAGAAGTTTAATGAGAGTGCGACTATTATAAGCAGGTACTTAGAAGGTAAAAATTTTCATGAACTGCCTAGTTTGCTGGAGTCCTATTCGAAGTCTCTTCGCATCTCTGCCCATTTGAAAGATGATGTACTGGACAAGAGAATTTCCCTTGTGCATGACTTGGAAATAAAGGAAGGCAGTCCCACTAACTATATCGTAACGATTGACCGTCAGATTACGACAGCTGATGGTAAAAAGGTAACCATTCAATTTATTCAAGGTGTGGATATTTATAAAGAGGCAACACGGATTATGCTTCTCTATCTCCCGTATACCTTTTTAGCAACGCTTGTATTTGCCTTTCTCTTTTCCTACTTCTATACGAAACGTTTACTGGAGCCTCTCTTTTATATCTCAAAAGTTACAGGTAAGATGCAGGAGTTGGATCATGATATTCGCTTTGATGAAACGCGAAAGGATGAAGTTGGGGAAGTTGGAAAGCAAATCAATGATGTGTATGAAAACTTGCTGGCAGTCATTGATGAATCTGATAGAAGAAATGAACGGATTGTCAGGTTGCAAAAGCAGAAAGTTTCTTTTGTTCGCGGAGCGTCACATGAGTTGAAGACCCCTTTAGCCAGTCTTCGAATTATTCTAGAGAATATGCAGTACAATATTGGGGATTATAAAGACCACCCTAAGTATATAGCAAAGAGTATCGATCAAATTGATCAAATGAGCCACTTGCTCGAAGAAGTTTTGGAGTCCTCTAAGTTCCAAGAGTGGACAGAGTGTAGCGAGACCTTGATAGTCCAGACTATTTTGACGGATGTTTTATCTCGCTATCAGGAATTAGCACGCTCAAGAGGAATAGAAATTGAAAATCAATTGACAGATGCTACTAGGGTCGTCATGAGTCTCAAGGCATTGGATAAGGTTTTGACAAACCTGATTAGTAATGCAATTAAATATTCAGATAAAAATGGGCGCGTAATCATATCCGAGCAAGATGGCTATCTTTCTATCAAAAATACCTGCCAACCTCTTAATCAAGAAGAGTTGAATCATTTGTTTGATATTTTTTACCACTCTCAAGTTGTCACAGACAAGTCTGAAGGGTCTGGTTTAGGACTCTATATCGTGAATAACATCCTAGAAAGTTATCAAATGTCCTATAGTTTTCTCCCTTATGAACAGGGAATGGAATTTAAAATTTGCTTGCAAGCAGATTAGTTGTATAAAGCAAAAGAACGGAAATCTCTCCGTTCTTTTTTTGTTATAGTTCATATAGGGTTAACATATGGGTGTTATTCTTTGTATAAAAAGAAAGGATACTAATATGGTATTAGCAATTATTTTAGTAACATTCCTTATTCGATTGATTTTTTTAAAGCGTTCGATAGAGAATGAGAAACGAATCCTTAGCAACGGTGGGCAAGAATTTGGGGTTGAGAATACAAAACGATTGACGTTGGCACATATTATTTTTTATCTCTCTTGCTTCGTTGAAGCAATGGTGCACAAGACAAATTTTGATGGTATGAGCATGGTTGGTTTAGTCTTGCTTATTTTTTCTATGCTGATGTTGATGTTGGTGATTCACTTGTTGGGAGATATTTGGACAGTAAAGCTTATGCTTGTCAATAATCACAAATTTGTAGATCACTTCCTTTTTAGAACTGTAAAGCATCCTAATTACTTTTTAAATATATTACCAGAACTAGTTGGTTTGGCTCTGGTGAGTCATGCTTATGTGACATTCATCTTTATTTTTCCTGTATATGCTACTATTTTATACCATAGAATAGCAGAGGAAGAAAAATTATTGCAGGAAGTTATTATTCCAAATGGAAGAATGAAAGGCTAAAAATAATATACCCAATTTAATATGCAGTTCATATTGGAGGGGTATACTGAAGATAAATAAAATATTGGAGGATATCGATATGTTTAAATCTAATTATGAAAGAAAAATGCGTTATTCCATTCGTAAATTTAGTGTAGGAGTAGCTAGTGTAGCGGTAGCTAGTTTGTTTATGGGAAGCGTTGCTCATGCAAGTGAGCTTGTAAAGGACGATAGTGTGAAGACTACCGAGGTTGCAGCTAAGCCCTATCCAAGTATGGCTCAAACAGATCAAGGAAATAATTCATCATCCTCGGAACTTGAGACAACAAAGATGGAAATTCCTACAACAGACATTAAAAAAGCTGTTGAACCGGTCGAGAAAACAGCTATTACTGCTTCTCAAAATGATGAGAAGAGAAAATCAACTGAAAAAGTTACAGCAGAAAAGACGAAGGAGACAGACTCATCTAAATCAAATGATAATAAAGCCAAGGTAGAAAAATTAAAGAATCGTCTCAAAAATCAAATTAATCAGAGTCAATTATCAGAAAACGAAAAGAAAAATTGGTTAGCTAGTATTGATAATGAGGAAGATACGGACAATTTACAGACTTTAGAGTATGAATTTAAAGAGTTTATCCAAAAGAAACAGGAACAAACTTCTAAGCAGTCAGATACGAAAGTAGATCTAGGCAATATTGACAAAGAGCTTAATTATCAAAAGAGACAAGTTGAAAAAATGGCAGAGCAAAAGGGAATCACAAATGAAGATAAAGACTCTATGCTGAAAAAAATTGAAGATATTCGTAAACAAGCTCAACAAGCAGATAAAAAAGAAGATGCCGAAGTAAAGGTTCGTGAAGAACTAGGTAAACTCTTTAGTTCAACTAAAGCTGGTCTGGATCAAGAAATTCAAGAGCATGTGAAGAAAGAAACGAGTAGTGAGGAAAATACTCAGAAAGTTGATGAACACTATGCTAATAGCCTTCAGAATCTTGCTCAAAAATCTCTTGAAGAATTAGATAAGGCAACTACCAATAAACAAGCTAAACAAATTAAAAATCAATTCTTAGAAAATGCTCAAAAGCTCAAAGAAATACAACCTCTTATCAAAGAAACGAATGTGAAATTGTATAAGGCTATGAGTGAGAGCTTGAAGCATGTTGAACAAGAATTAAAACATAATTCGGAAGCTAATTTAGGAGATTTGGTTGCGAAATCTAAAGAAATCGTAAGAGAGTACGAAGGAAAACTGAATCAATCTAAAAACCTCCCGGAATTAAAGCAACTAGAAGAGGAAGCTCATTCGAGGTTGAAACACGTTGTGGAGGATTTTAGAAAAAAATTTAAAACATCAGAGGAGGGGACACCTAAAAAACGTGTCAAACGAGATTTAGCCGCTAATGAAAATAATCAACAAAAGATTGAGTTAACAGTTTCACCAGCGAATATCACTGTATATGAAGGTGAAGACGTGAAATTTACAGTCACAGCTAAAAGTGATTCGAAGATTAAGTTGAATTTTTTGGATCTTTTGACAAAATATAATCCGTCTGTAGTAGGAACTAGAATCATTCATAATTATAAGAATGATGTTGAGAATCATAAGATTGTCGAGATTACTATTAAGAATTTGAAGCCAAATGAAAGTCAAACAGTGACTCTAAAAGCTCAAGATGATTCTGGCAATGTGGTCGAAAAAACGTTAACTATTACAGTGCAAAAGAAAGAGGAGAAACAAGTTCCTAAAGCACCCGAGCAGAAAGATTCTAAAGCGGAAGAAAAGATTCCTCAAGAACCAAAATCAAATGACAAGAATCAATTACAAGAGTTGATTAAATCAGCGCAACAAGAACTGGAAAAGTTAGAAAAAGCAATAAAAGATTTAATGGAGCAACCAGAGATTCCATCCAATCCAGAGTATGGTATTCAAAAATCTATCTGGGAGTCACAAAAAGAGCCTATCCAGGAAGCCATAACAAGTTTTAAGAACATTATTGGTGATTCATCTTCACAATACTACACAGAGCACTATTTTAACAAATATAAATCTGATTTTATGAATTATCAGCTTCATGCACAAATGGAGATGCTGACTAGAAAAGTGGTTCAGTTTATGAACAAATATCCTGATAATGCAGAAATTAAAAAGATATTTGAGACAGATATGAAGAGAACGAAGGAGGATAATTACGGAAGTTTAGAAAATGATGCTTTGAAAGGCTATTTTGAGCAATATTTCCTTACACCATTTAATAAAATTAAGCAGATTGTAGATGATCTGGATAAAAAAGTAGAACAAGATCAGCCAGCACCAATTCCGGAAAATTCAGAAATGGATCAAGATAAGGAAAAGGCTAAGATTGCTGTGTCGAAGTATATGAGTAAGGTTTTAGATGGAGTTCGTCAACATCTGCAGAAGGAAAATCACAGTAAAATTGTTGATCTTTTTAAGGAACTTGAAGCGATTAAACAACAAACCATTTTTGATATTGACAATGCAAAGACTGAAGTAGAGATTGATAACTTAGTACACGATGCATTCTCAAAAATGGATGCTACTGTTGCTAAATTTCAAAAAGGTCTAGAGAAAAATACGCCAGAAACTCCAGATACACCGCAGGCTCCGGAAGCACCGCAGGCTCCAGATACACCTAAGAGCCCAGATGTACCGAAGTTACCGGATGGGTTAAATAAAGTTGGACAAGCAGTATTTACATCAACTGATGGAAATACTAAGGTTACGGTTGTATTTGATAAACCTACAGATGCTGATAAGTTACATCTCAAGGAAGTAACGACGAAAGAGTTGGCTGATAAAATTGCTCGTAAAACAGGAGGAGGAACAGTTCGTGTGTTTGACTTATCTCTTTCTAAAGGAGGCAAGGAAACTCATGTCAATGGAGAACGAACTGTTCGGCTCGCACTTGGGCAGACTGGCTCAGATGTTCACGTCTATCACGTAAAGGAAAATGGCGACCTTGAGCGTATTCCTTCTAAAGTTGAAAATGGGCAAGTTGTCTTTAAAACGAACCACTTCAGTTTGTTTGCGATTAAGACACTTTCTAAGAATCAAAATGTCACTACACCTAAGCAGACTAAGCCGTCTATCCAAGATAGTCAGACACAGATAGGAGAGAGCCAAACTGGAAAATTCCAGAATAAAGAAGTTAATCATAAACCATTGGCTACTGAAAATGAAACAGTAGCAAAAGGAAATCCTACATCAGCAACTAAGAAGAAATTGCCATCTACAGGAGTAGCGTCTAATCTAGTTCTTGAGATCCTTGGTCTCCTTGGTTTGATTGGAACTTCATTCATCGCGATGAAAAGAAGAAAATAATGATTCAGTTTTTAAAAAATATCCACTTTCGATATCTAGCATTTGATTGGTTATCTGTGGATGATTCCAAAGATGTTACCTATCGTTGGTATTTAACAATTATAAGTCATTTCATATAAAAGAGGCTCTTTGTCAACTGTAGTGGGTTGAAGAAAAGCT
>NZ_KV813970.1:0-212 GCF_001813805.1 Streptococcus sp. HMSC066F10 | reverse complement strand
TAAGATCTAGAAAGGACAAATTTCGTCCTTTCTTTTTTGATATTTAGGGCGATAAAAATTCGTTTTTTGAAGTTTTCAAAGTTCCGAAAACCAAATGCATTGCGCTTGATAAGTTTGATGAGATTATTAGTTGCTTCCAATTTTGTGTTGGAGTAGGGTAGTTGAAGGGCGTTGACAATCTTCTCTTTATCCTTGAGGAAGGTTTTAAAGAC
>NZ_KV813969.1:0-209 GCF_001813805.1 Streptococcus sp. HMSC066F10 | reverse complement strand
ATCATCAACCAAAAAATTGCTCAGAAACTGATTGAGAAGGCTTCTATGACCGTCATTGCCCGCCAGCTTGCCATTTCAACTTCAACTGTCATTCGAAAGCTCAATGACTTCCGTTTTAAACATGATTTTTCTCGTCTTCCCGAGATTATGTCTTGGGATGAGTATGCCTTCACTAAGGGAAAGATGAGTTTCATTGCGCAAGATTTTGA
>NZ_KV813968.1:0-131526 GCF_001813805.1 Streptococcus sp. HMSC066F10 | reverse complement strand
CTGGACAGGATCGTTTACAGACCTTGATGAATACAAGGCAGGCAAAAAGATTGAATACACAGTCAAGGAAGAAGCTGTAGGAAATGGTTATACAAGTGTTGTTACAGGAACAGCTCAAGACGGTTATGTAGTAACTAATGTTAGAACACCAAATGTACCGCCTGAAAAACCAAATAAAGAATTACCAAAAACAGGAGATGGAATGAATTTATCTTTATATGGGTGGCTTGTGTTAATATCAGGTTCTTTGCTGTTACTTATTGGATATATACGCAAAAAATATATAAAGTAGCAGAAGAAATGATAATAACTATTAAATAAACATACTTTAAAATTAAATAAAACACACAATAAATATAGATTTTATTATTGTTGTCGGAGGACTTTTTACGGGGTATCCAAAATTTTTGAGGGTTTTCCCAACAACAATGAGGGGCTGACCTAAAATTATCCAAAATTAATTAGGGGACAATCTGAGGGGCGACTATATGTAAAATAAAAACCACTAGTTCAACTAGTGGTTTTTATTAATACTTATTTACAGACTTTTTATCATACTCTCTTAATAATTAATAAATATTTTAAGAGACTTTAGTCAAGTCTCTTTTTTATTACCTTAAAGGTGGGTGCATTTTTATTTGTATTGTGTAATTGTATCCATTTCATAGTCCGAATGAAGGTTGGTACCAAGAAGAAGGAAAAGAAGCCGTTAGTTTATCTGAAGGCTCTGTGGTTGTTATTCCAGCTAATGTAAAACATTGGCATGGTGCGAAAAAAGATTTTTGGTTCAGTCATATAGCGCTTGGTGTTCCTGGGGAAGATTTATCAAATGAATGGTGTGAAGCCGTCTCAGACGAGGAATATCATCAATTAAAAGATTAGAAAGTTACTAATAGCATGAAGAAAGTTCTTATTTTAGGAGCCAATGGGCAAATTGCTCGTTTGGTGATTTCAAGATTATTACAGGAAACAGATGTACATTTGACGCTTTATTTGCGAAAAAGTGCTCGTTTACAGTCACTTGCAGGTGAACGAGTGGATGTTCTTGAAGGGGATGTCAATGATTTTGCAGCCTTGACAAAAGCTATGAAAGGTCAAGATATTGTCTATGCCAATCTCGGTGGAAAGTTTGAGCCTATGGCAGCAAATATTGTTAAAGCAATGGAAGAAAATCAAGTTTCTCGTTTGATTTATTTGTCTAACAATGATTTTGCTAAGGTGGGAGAATTAACAGAAAAAGTGGAGTTTTACAAGGGAACAATCATTTCAAGAGTAAGTATTGCGGATTTGATTGTTCGTATCATAAAAGAACCGTCTTTACACAGTTATGCTAGTCTAGGCATTTCAAAGCCAAGAACAGACGGCGATAGACCTATGTATTGAAGAAAATAGCATAAACCTATGGTAAGAAAGTTTGTGCTATTTTTAATTGCATGATTTTATTCCATTTTAAATGATAGGATAACAGTTATCGCTACACAGAGAAATGAAAATGCTAGAAAAACTCCCAACGCGATACAATAAAGGTGTTCAAGCCTATTGTAAAGCGACAGGAGAAAATATAGCATAAAAATTTCATTGTTTATCACATATAAGAGTGGAACAGATGATTATGATTTACTTATCAAATTGAACTTCTTCTAACAGGTACTCAATGAATTTATCCCCCATTTTAGACAAGCTAGCTTTTTCGTGTTTGATATAAACTAGCTCAATAGGGTCATCAATATCTAGCGGAATGGAAACAATATTGTCACCGTTGAGATTGCTGTTGAGAATACCAGTTGCGATAGTGTAACCGTCAAGACCGATTAAAAGATTGAAAAGGGTTGCTCGGTCACTGACAACGATGGATTTTTTATGGTGTTCTTGGGATAGGATTTCTTCTGAAAAGTAAAAGGAATTGTGGGTGCCTTGGTCATAGCTCAGATAAGGAAAATCTTCTAGATCAGCTAATTGCACCAGTTTTTTCTTTGCTAGAGGATTGCTCTTGCTGACAAAGATATGGGGCTGTGCGGTAAAGAGATGAGTGGCAATCAAGTGATTGTCATCTAGCATTTTGGAGAGGACATCGCGGTTGTAGCTGTTGAGAAATAGAACACCAATTTCACTACGGAAATTTTTGACGTCATCAATGATTTCCCAAGTTCGGGTTTCCCGCAGGAAGAGCTCGTACTTTTCCATGTCACTCTTTTTGAGCAGAGATACGAAAGCATTGACCACAAAGGCGTAGTGTTGTGAGGAAACGCTGAAAAGTTCTCGGTTAGCAACGGGATTTTTATAACGTTCTTCCAGCAGCTGGGTTTGCTCTACTACCTGACGAGCATAGGAAAGAAATTCCATGCCGTCCTTAGTTAAGGTAATGCCCTTGGGATTGCGGATGAAAATCTCAATACCCATTTCATTTTCCAAATCACGCACAGCATTAGACAGACTTGGCTGGGTGATGAATAATTGTTTGGCAGCTTCGTTCATACTGCCCGTTTCGACGATTTTGATAATATAATGTAATTGCTGAATTCTCATAAGCCTATTTTATCACATTAGCATTGACAAAACACTTGTTAAGTTGTAAAATATGTTAAATTTAACCTTTAAGAAAGTCCAGCGAGGCTTCCAAGGTTTCAGGTGAAGGAAGAGTGGGAACAAGTCTGCTCTCTATTTTCGTGAGGCCTTGCGTGTGTATGCGAGGTCTTTTTTGGTAAAGAAATGAGGTAGAAATGGTAAGTAGTTCGTGTAAGAAAAGATTCGGAAAAATCATGTTGGAGAAGATGAGCATTGTGCATCAAGAGGAAATTGCTCCGCGAATTTTTGCTATGGATTTAAAAGGGGAAATGGTTATCCAGATGAAGGCTGGGCAGTTTCTACATATTCGAGTCCCAGATGATACGAAGCTTCTACGGCGACCTATTTCAATTTCAGAGATTGATAAAGAGAGAAAAATCTGTCGGATTATTTACAGGATAGAAGGAGCAGGCACAGAAATTTTTTCTAAATTGAAGAAGGGTTTTCAGTTGGATGTCATGGGTCCTCAAGGAAATGGGTTTGATTTATCTGGTTTGGACATTGAAGATACAGCCTTAATCATAGGAGGCGGTATTGGTGTTCCGCCTTTACTACAAGTAACAAAAGAATTACATAGTAAAGGGGTCAAGGTCACTTCGGTTTTTGGATTTGCAACAAAAGCCGCCGTTATTTTGGAAGAAGAGATGAAAAAATACGGTCGTGTCATCGTAACAACAGATGACGGTTCTTATGGTCGCAAAGGCTATGTTTCCTCTGTTGTGAATGAGTTGCCAGAAAGTTTTACAGCGGTTTATGCTTGCGGTGCCCCTGGTATGCTCAAATATGTTGATGAAACATTTCGTAGTCATCCGCGAGCTTACATTTCTATGGAGTCACGAATGGCTTGTGGAATGGGGGCTTGCTATGCTTGCGTACTTCATGTGGCTGGTGAGGATCAATCAGTCAATAAGCGTGTCTGTGAAGACGGTCCAGTTTTTGCGACTGGCACAGTCTTGATGTAGGAGGTGAACATGTCGAAAAATCGTTTAGCAGTTTCTCTTCCGGGATTGGAACTGAAAAATCCAATCATTCCAGCTTCGGGCTGTTTTGGTTTTGGTCAGGAATATGCCAAATATTATGACCTAGATGTGCTTGGCTCAATCATGATTAAAGCAAGCACGCAGAATCCTCGTTTTGGCAATCCGACACCGCGCGTGGCGGAAACACAAGCTGGTATGCTCAATGCTATTGGTTTGCAAAATCCTGGTGTAGATGTGGTGTTAGCAGAAAAGCTTCCTTGGTTGGCTCAACATTATCCTAATCTGCCGATTATTGCTAATGTTGCTGGATTTTCTAATGAAGAATATGCTTTTGTTGCGGGAAAAATTTCTCAAGCACCAAACGTTAAAGCAATCGAACTCAATATTTCTTGCCCTAATGTGGATCATGGCAATGGAGGATTATTGATTGGGCAGGTGCCGGATTTGGCATACGAGGCTGCGAAGGCAGCAGTAGATGTATCGGAAGTGCCGGTCTATGTGAAATTGACACCTAGTGTAGCAGATATTACGCAGATAGCTATAGCAGTTGAAGCTGCAGGAGCAACGGGCTTTACTATGATTAACACCTTGGTTGGCATGCGGTTTGACTTAAAAAGCAGAAAACCCATTATTGCAAATGGAACGGGTGGGATGTCAGGTCCTGCTGTTTTTCCTGTTGCCTTAAAGTTAATTCGTCAGGTAGCCCAATCCAGCAGTTTGCCAATCATTGGTATGGGTGGAGTAGATTCAGCAGAAGCAGCCATTGAAATGTTTATTGCGGGAGCATCAGCTATTGGTGTTGGCACGGCAAATTTCACTGACCCTTATGCTTGTCCTAATATCATTGATAACCTACCTAAAGTTATGGATAAGTATGGCATTGAAAGTTTGGAAAGTCTGCGAGCAGAAGTCAAGGGAAATTTATTTTAGTTTGATATTTTGCTTGACAAGAGATAAAGTAAATTATAAAATAATTGAAATAAAACCTTTAAAGAAGTCCAGAGAGTCTACTAAGGAAGATACGGTTAAAATGGCAGTTACTGCCAATTTTCGTGTAACCTTGCCTCGGGCAAGGTTTTTCTATAGCTCGTAATAAGGCAAATTTAGAGCTATTGATGATTAGCTAGTGCTACTAAGCAACTTCACCGTTTGATGTAGTATAGTCAGTATTGAAAGGTGGCAGAGCTAGAGATTCTGTCAAAAGGTTAAAAATGGCGAAAAGCCTATAAAAAGGAGAAGAATCCATGCGTGAAGAACGTCCTATTATTGCCCTTGATTTTCCGTCATTTGATGATGTCAAGGAGTTTTTAGAGCATTTTCCAGAAGACGAAAAGTTATATGTCAAAATCGGTATGGAATTTTTCTATGCCATTGGTCCGGAAATTGTGCATTATCTGAAAGGTTTGGGACACAGCATTTTCCTAGATTTGAAATTGCACGACATTCCAAATACAGTACGCTCTGCCATGTCAGTTTTGAGAACCTTTGGGATTGATATGGTGACGGTTCATGCGGCAGGTGGCGTGGAAATGATGCGAGAAGCCAAGAAGGTTTTAGGTGATCAGGCAAAGCTGGTAGCAGTGACCCAGCTGACTTCTACCAGTGAGGAAGATATGAGGGATTGCCAAAATATCCAAACAACTGTTTCAGAATCTGTTGTCAACTATGCCTGCAAAGCTAAGGAAGCTGGACTGGACGGAGTTGTTTGTTCGGCTCAGGAGGTTAAGCTGATTAAAGCCGCAACATCAGAAGATTTTCTGTGCGTCACTCCAGGTATTCGACCAGCTGGTTCTGAAATCGGGGATCAAAAACGGGTTATGACGCCGCAAGAAGCTCATCAAATTGGTAGTGATTACATTGTGGTTGGGCGTCCAATCACACGAGCAACTGATCCAGTAGCTGCTTACCGAGCTATAAAGGCGGAATGGGTGAATGGTTAGAAAAATGTATCGAGCAATCATTGACAGACCAATAGGTTACAAAGACAACTTTGGCAATTGTTATCCTATCAACTATGGTTATATTCCGGATTTATTTGCTGGAGACAGCGAAGAACAAGATGTTTATATCATTTCGGAAAAAATACGAGAACCTTTGGAATCTTTTGAAGGAGAATTGACTGCTGTTATTCATCGACAAAATGATGTGGAGGATAAGTGGGTACTGACCTCTACAAATGAGAATGTGGCCTTAGAGGACATTAAAGAAAAAACACATTTTTTGGAACAATATTTTGTTTCCACTATTGAATTATTGTAAAGGAGAAATCATGACTTTAGCAAAAGATATTGCCCGTGACTTACTGAACATTGAGGCTGTTTACTTAAAACCGGAAGAACCTTTCACTTGGGCAAGCGGTATCAAGTCTCCAATTTATACAGACAATCGTGTGACCTTGGCCTATCCAGAAACGCGAACGTTGATTGAAAGTGGTTTTGTAGATAAAATCAAGGCTGAATTTCCAGAAGTAGAAGTGATTGCTGGAACAGCGACAGCGGGTATTCCTCATGGTGCTATTATTGCAGACAAGATGAATTTGCCCTTTGCCTATATTCGTAGTAAACCAAAAGATCATGGGGCTGGAAATCAGATTGAAGGTCGGGTAAAATCAGGTCAAAAAATGGTCGTGGTTGAGGATTTGATTTCAACTGGTGGTTCTGTTTTGGATGCCGTTGCTGCAGCAAAGCGAGAAGGTGCAGATGTCATTGGAGTGGTGGCTATTTTCACTTATGAATTACCTAGAGCAGAAAAGAATTTTTCAGATGCAGGTGTGAAATTAGTAACCTTATCTAACTACACTGAATTGATCAATCTGGCAGAACAAGAAGGTTATGTTTCAGCAGAAGGATTGGCTCTACTTGAGAAATTTAAACATGACCAAGAAAATTGGCAGGGATAAGAAAGATGAATCTAATAGAACTAAGTGGGAAGTATCCTCGGGCAGAAGTTTGGGCACATCCAGATGAGTTTCCAAACTTATATGATTTAACATTGAGAGGAGTCAAGCAAGCGACAAGTTCTTGGTTTGAAGAGTATGAAAAAGACAAGGAATCGTTACCTAAAGTTGGAGAAGTCTCCATCATGCTAGATAGAATGGAGAATCCTAGTCGAGCCTTGGTCATGGTGACTAAAGAAGTTCTTGTCCGTCCCTTTCATCAAGTGACAGCAGAAGAAGCTTTTTTAGAAGGAGAAGGCAATCGCAGTTTAAGAGATTGGCAGACTATTTTTGGTGATTATTGGCGTAAAACCTTGCCAGAAGAAGGATTAGAATTTTGAGAGTCTGGTTTGGTTGTTACAGAAATTTTTACTGTCTTAGAAGATTATCTTTTAGACAATGAAGAAAACGGACGTAGCAAGTAATTAGACGTTAAGCAGCAATCTGACGATTGTTGTTTTTTTTAAATAGCGAAACACTGTAGATTTTGTTATAATATCCCTATGCTAAAAATGTATTCTTTTTTCTTTTCAGCTTTGCAAAAATTATGTTATTGATTGGTTTGCACTGGTTTTTTACTGTGATTATTCATCTAGGGACAATTTCTAATCTGGCTTTGATTGGGGTGGCGATACTAGCGTTTCTGGCATATCGTTATCTAGAAAATGTAAAAAAATGCTACCACTACCTGATGAAGCACAAAGTTGCTATTATGATAGCGGTAATTATATTTCAGTTAGCAATGCTTTTGTCTGCTCAGTTGCTGATTCGGCGAGATGCAGCAGTTGTTTTCAATGGTGCTTTCAAGTACTCAAAAGAGACTTCTATTTCCAGTTATTTGACACGCAATCCTAATAACTTGTTTCTCTTTTTGTCTGAGCGCTTTTTTTATAATATCTTTGGAAGCTCAGCTTTATGGATTTTGCAGGGATTAAATATATTTTATGACGATATAACGGCACTCATTTTGTACAAGGGAATGAAAAAATATGTGAGTGAGTCTGCTGCTGATGTGACATTTAGTTTGTATGTCTTGCTAGTTGGCTTTTCACCTTATTTTTATTCGATGTACACGGATATATGGCCTCTTCCGCTCATTGCTTTACAAATATTCTTACTTTTTGATTTATTTGGGCTTCGATGGCAGGATAAGAGGGTACTCTTCATAAAGACAATCGGATTAGGTTTGATAAGTGGGCTTGCAGTGCTGATACGACCAACTGTGTTGATTATTATTATGGCAGGTTTTATGGTGCTGTTGTTCAAAAAGGAATGGAAGAAATTTATCTTAATCTTTTTCACCTTTTTCCTATCGTTTGGCGTAACTTCTATCGGCGGAAACTATCTGAAAGCGACACAAACAGAAGTGACATTGATACAAGAGAAAGGATTGTCTAAAAGTCCTCTGCTCTTTATTGACTTAGGGTTGACTTTTATTGGACACGATCAAGAAGACATGAAAGAGGGTTTGCTTCAATACATTGATGTGGATCAGAGAGAACAGTATAATAATGGAATGTTTAAGCAAGAAAATGTAAAAAAAGAAATCAAACGACGTTTAAAAGAGTATTCGTTTTTTGGATTTCTCAATCATCTTTACTATAAGCATTCATTAACTGTTTTAGAAGGAACTCTAGGCTGGTTGTATCGAGATGTGGAATATGAAAAAACGCCCTATATTTCTCCTCTTTATCCTTATACAAAAAAGAATCCTGTGGCGCAGTTTATCAGAACTTATTTTCTGAGTGTCGATAAGAATGAGTATCGGTATTATGAGATTGTGAAGCAGGTTATTTGGATTGTGATGAGTCTGGGTCTTGTTTTTGCCTTGTGGAAATATCGTGCAGATGATAAACTCAATATGCTCAGTCTTGCAGTCTTTGGTGGTTTGTTGTTTTTGCTCATTTTTGAAGGTGGAAAGACGCGGTATTTAATACAATTTTTACCGCAAATCATCATATTGTCTGCATTAGGATTGACTAAATATTTACCGGATTGGTTAAAAAGTAAGAAAGGAGAAAAGATAAAATGAGAAAATCGTTTTACACTTGGTTGATGACGGAGCGCAATCCCAAAAGCAAAGCACCGAAGGCGATTTTAGCAGACTTGGTGTTTCATGAAACAAATTTCCCTAAGCACACGGATGATTTTGATGAAGTTAGTCGTTATCTGGAAGAACATGCTGACTTTTGCTTTAATCTTAGCGATTTTGATGCGATTTGGGAAGACTATCAGGCTCATTAGTTCGGAGAAATGATAGAATTTTCCGAGTTACTTTGCTATAATAATAGTAAATAATGTGAAGAAAGAGGTTCTTTATTTGCAAGAACATTCAGTAGAAATTACCTTACAGCATCCGGATGATGCTTTTCATCTTTTTGGTTCCAATGAACGTCACTTGCGTTTAATGGAACAGGAGTTGCAGGTAACCATTCATGCAAGGACGGAGATTGTCCAGATTATCGGTAGCGAAGTAGCTTGTGAGGAGACTCGTCAGGTTATTCAAGCTCTGCTAGTTTTGGTGAATCGCGGGATGACGATTGGGACACCAGATGTAGTGACGGCTATTACAATGGTCAAAAATGGTGAAATTGATAAGTTTGTGGCTCTGTATGAGGAAGAAATTATCAAAGATTCTTATGGCAAGCCCATTCGTGTCAAGACCTTAGGGCAAAAAATCTATGTTGATAGCATTAAGAATCATGATGTTGTCTTTGGGATTGGACCGGCAGGGACAGGAAAAACCTTCTTAGCGGTGACCTTGGCAGTGACAGCACTCAAACGTGGTCAGGTCAAGCGAATTATTTTGACTCGTCCGGCAGTAGAAGCGGGCGAGAGCCTAGGATTTCTACCAGGGGATTTAAAGGAAAAGGTGGATCCTTATTTGCGGCCTGTTTATGATGCATTGTATCAGATTTTAGGTAAGGATCAAACAACGCGTCTTATGGAGCGAGAAATCATTGAGATAGCTCCTTTGGCTTATATGCGTGGACGAACATTGGATGACGCCTTTGTCATCTTAGATGAAGCGCAAAATACAACCATTATGCAGATGAAGATGTTTCTAACACGACTTGGTTTTAATTCCAAGATGATTGTCAATGGGGATATTAGCCAGATTGACTTGCCAAAGAATAATAAATCAGGTCTCATTGATGCGACAGAGAAATTGAAAAATATCAAGCAAATTGATTTCGTTTACTTATCAGCCAAGGACGTTGTGCGTCATCCTGTGGTTGCAGAGATTATCCAAGCTTATGAACATTCTACTGAAATGGCGCATCATCATTTTTCTAAAGAAGAAAAATCAAGTTTGACCAATTCCAAAATTGTCAGCGAGCCAGTCAAGGAGTCGGAAGATGATGAAGGAATATCTCTTGGCTAATCTGGACAAGTTTCACACGACTGATTTTGAGGAAGTACGCTTGCAAAAGAATCTGCTACGTGACTGATGACTATCAATGCATCTTCCTATGTCATGATCACAGGACACAGAAAGTAAGAATTAAAAAATAATTGACCAACTATCTAAGCATTACAGATGTAGGATACTAACCGAAAAGGATATCCCAAGTATTTTATCTTTATATGAAAGCAATCCTCTGTATTTTCAGCATTGTCCACCAGGCATATCCTGATGAGGAGACTGTTTTTATTGGTTTGTTTATGGTTGAACAAGCCTATCAGAGGAAAGGATTGGCAGTCAGATTGTGACAGAAGCACTAGCTTATTTTGTTAAGAACTTTCGAAAAGCACGTTTAGCTTATGTTAAGGGAAATCTTTAATCTCAGCATTTTTGGGAAAAGTAGGGCTTTAAACCAATTGGATGCGAGGTTAAGCAAGAACTCTATACGGTTGTTATCGTTGAACAGAGCTTAGGAGATTAGAAATGGCATCAAGTAAGAACTATTTGGAATTTATTTTGGAGCAATTATCAGGATTAGATGATGTGACTTACCGTTCCATGATGGGGGAGTATATTCTTTACTTCCGTGGCAAGATTATTGGCGGCATTTATGACAATCGCTTTTTAGTTAAACCCGTGCAAGCAGTCTTAGATAAGATTGACCAACCTTCTTTTGAGTTTCCATACGAAGGTGCCAAAGAAATGATTTTAGTGGAAGACCTTGATAATAAGATGTTTCTAGAAGACCTGATTTTAGCTATGTATGATCAACTGCCAACACCCAAACCTAAAAAGAAAAAGCAAAGGTAAACGAAGCAAAAAAGAAGCCTGCTAAGGCCCTGTCTTTGCACGGGCAAAATAAAAAGAAGCTGGGACGAAAGAGCTCAGCTTCCTTTGGTTTATATAGTTGTCATTACAAGACGCAGTGGTTGAGCGAAACTCTGTTGACTTTATTCAATTTAGAGTTTCTTATGAACAATTGAGTCTGGAATGAAAGTCTCCAGTTGCAAAGTATACAGTACAATAAACCAACGATGCAGTAGCTGATGACACAAAGCATAGTGGGTAGGACTTGCGAAGTCACCCTTTTCTTTTCAAAATTTAATCCTAAATTTTATATCTAATTTTCGATTATCCGCATAAACACTATACTTTCAAGTATTTTGAAGTATAGAAAAAACTCATTTTACCACGAATTTACCACGATTGAATGAGCCTTGATATGACCTATAAAATAACACCCAAAAGACATCATTACACCTAAATGGTGTCTTTTTAAAAAGCAGTCAATCCTAAGACTAACTGCTTTGTGTGTATGGATATGAAATTGTCAAACTGGGATTTGTCTTACAACAATTTATATATGCATAAAAAGCAATATATTTATGAAAACACCCTAAATCCAAAATCTACTCAATTCATTTTTCCTTACATAAAATGTTCTCGTATATTTCACTTCCTCACCAAGTGTTTCCCCTATCAAAACTTCAAAATCATTGATATCAAATTCTGGAAAGAATGTATCTCCATCTTCAATATTTAAATCTACTTCTGTGATATACATTTTATCTACTATTTGCAAAGCTTCCTTAAATAGTCCATATCCACCAGATATGTATACATCTCGTCCTTTAGCCAATAATAATGCATCTTCTAATGATTTAACTGAAACTAAATTATCTCCTTGATACTCTGTTGTGGTGGAAACAACAATATTCATTCTATTAGGCAACGGATGACCGATTTCTTCATAAGACTTTCGCCCCATAATAACCACATTACCCGTTGTTAACTCTCTAAATTGCTTTTGTTCTCCCTTTATTTTCCATGGTATATTACCATTCTTGCCTATAACATTATTCTTTGACCTCGCAACAATCAAACCTATCATCTATTTCATCCTCCATAATATGATGTCGTACCTGTGATTCCATCAAGTGCACCACATCTTAACAAACTCAAAATTATCTCGAACTAACCAGCTCGACAAATTCTAGTTTGTCCGTTTCTTCATATCCACATTATATCATTTTCATATCTGCACCACAATAAAATTTTATGCACCGATAATCTTAGTGAACAGCTCTAACAAACACCATTTCATCACTCCAATCTGAAATTTAGGTATGAAAAAAGCAGTCAATCCTAAGACTAACTGCTTTGTGTATAGAGATATGAAATTGTGAAATAGAATTTGCCTATTTCAAATCAAAAAGAGAATTTTCATAGTCCTTTACATAGTATCGTATATTTTTACGCCCCTTTTGAATAATGGTATGTCCCTCTGCTTCTAATTTTTCTTTCTGTGCTTCAATACCATTTGGATATTTAGCATTTAATTCTCCGTTTGCTTTTAATGTTCTCCAATAGGGTGTTTCATCTTCGGAACGCTGATAACTCGCCCACGCTACAATAGAAACAAATATACCCGCTGTAATCGGCTCTGTAAAATCTGCACCACTCAATTTTGCAAAGTGTTCTCGTATTTTTCCAACCGTAATCACTTTACCATACGGAACTTTTTTCATTACTTTGTCATAGTCAATCGGGGGAGCAAAATACATTTTGTTTCCACCATATTTCTCAATACTTTTCTGGTCTATGATAATTTGAAATTTTGGCATATCCTTACTATCATGCAACATAGCATTAAAATCTTTTTTATCTTCATTTGCCATTTGTGCCACCTCCTACTTTAAGGATAGTCTGTTTCTTATTTCCATGCAATGAGGCTGTTTGAAAATTATTAACACTTTCAAATTTGTCGCTTTCTTCATATCCATATTATAACAGTTCCATATATCCGCCACAATAAAAATCAGCATACCCTTAGCATTTATGGAACAAAAATGCACACTTTTTCTTTCTTCCTCTTGATTACCCCACAACAGAAAAGAAAAAGCCCTGTCAAGAGCCTTGCCACCATTGGTGGTGCTTTGCACTCTTTACTGGGCTTTTTGTTTGCTGTATCTTCCATGCAAGAGGAAATTAAAGACCTCTGTTCCATTTCGCCTTTAGATAATCTTCATAGTCTGCTTCATTGAAGTCTACTTGTGGAGAAGTGTCGGGAATGTTGTTTCTGTTGTCTATATCCGCAAGCTGACGAAATATCCAATCATCATAAGGGTCATGGTATTTATACTCTTTGGGCTGTTCTCTGTATCGGTCTAACCCTCGCATTTCCTTATGCACTTTTATCATGCGTTCCAGTTTTTGACGCTGTATCAACTGCTTGATTTCCATAAGTTCTTCCAACTCCGTAACCTCATTGGTAATGTAGTTATGGATATACTGTATGAGTTTATATGCCTTGTAAAATGTGCATTCTTTTTCATCATCGAAAAATTCATTTTCAGACAGGTAATCTAAGGAAACATTGAAGTCTTGTTCCCGTTTGATAATATCCATGATATAGGGCTCGGTGTGGTCAATATACTTCCATTCTCCCGACAATAATTCATTGGGCGTTACACCCAGCACGTCCATTATCTTCTCTAACGTATCAAAGGTAGGATAATTCACGCCACGTTCAATCTTGGAAAGGCTCTGCATATTGATACCGATTTTGTCCGCAAGTTCCTGTTGTTTCATTCCTCTGTGTTTTCTTATGGTCTGTATGTTTTCTCCTAAGAAACTGATTTTCTTTTCATAATGCTCCATAACTTAGTATAACCGCTCCTTTCGTTGCTTTTCTTGGTATTTATAAGCATATCATACTTAATCTATATCTAAAAGTCAACAAAAACTTCTTGACAAGTAATTCTAATGGAGTTATTATCGTATTAGACAGAGTGATTAAGCACGCTAGGGTCAATCACACGCTTGAGTAAGCATATAAAATATATATTTTCACTTTGATAGCATGAATAAGCATGGACTATCAGACCGAAAATAAGGTTTCTGACTGGGGCTGTTCCGTTTAGCCACGAGCCTTACAAGGCTCGTGAGCGTTAAGAACGGGGCAGACACAGGAAGAAAGGGAACGCCTTTAGGCGTTCGTAAAGGGCGTATATGTAACACCGCCCTGCGTATACATGTAACACCGCCCTGCGTATACATGTCATAGTACCTAGAAACTGTGATAAATAAAGGAAAAAATGCAATTTATACCCCGCAAAAAATCGGGGCATACGAAAGGAGTAATGAAGTATCGCAACACACGAAAATTTATCCGTTAAGATTGATTACATCAGCATTGTATTTGAAACTGCAAACGCAGAAGATGTCATCATGCACATTTTAGGTTTACCGACTGACATTTTCAATGTCTATCCAGCAACGATAAAATTCAAGACTTATCAAGCACGCTGGCAGATTGGAGATATTTATGTATCGGGGGACGCAAGAAAGACAGAGGACAACCCACAAGGGCTAGGCTGTTATCTTGTTATGACTGGCAGAGGTTGTGATGATATTTTCCGTATTCTTGATAGTAGGAATTATACCTTTGGAGATATGTTCAAACATTGTGAGCGAAGATATGGACTGGATAACTTCCATTTCACTAGACTGGATATTGCCATTGATGATAAGAACGAAAAGCCATTTTTTACCATAGAGCAGATAAAGAAGAAATGCGAAAAAGAGGAATTTATCTCGAATAGTGAGGGCTACCACTTTGACGAAAGCAAGTTTGATGATTTCGACACCGCAAAGACCGTTTATATCGGTGCTGGGAAATCGGGATTGTCCTACCGCTTTTATGACAAGGATAAGGAAGTCTGTTCAAAACATAATAAGACACTTGATGAAGTCGGCAGTTGGAAACGGACAGAAATGCAACTGCGTGATGATAAGGCTCATGCTTTTGCCATGACATTCAAGGACAGACCGCTGGAACTGGGAGAACTGGCTTTCGGGCTATTGGCAAACAACCTACGCTTTGTCGTACCAAACAGAAACGAAAGTAATAAGAGCAGGTGGAAAACTTGTCGGTTTTGGGAACGCTTTTTAGGGGCTGTGGAAGTCTTAAAACTGCAAGTACCAAAACAGCAAAATTCCCTTGAAGAAACACAGCAATGGCTCACAGAGGGTGGCGTGATTTCCGCTGTCAAAAGTTTTTACTTCTTGGAAGAACATGACGCATTGGGTGGACTGGAAAAAGTGGGAACTATGCTTGATAAGGCAAGATACAGTAATTCCCTTTCCAGTAAACTAACCGCACATTTACAGATGATAAACCGCACCGACCTTATCCCCTATATCCAGTATGACACGAAACATGGGAAAGGGGGTATCTGATGAATAACAACGATATTCCCGTATGGGAAAAATACACCCTTACCATTGAAGAAGCGTCAAAGTATTTCCGTATCGGAGAAAACAAGTTAAGACGATTGGCAGAGGAAAACAAGGACGCTGGCTGGCTCATTATGAATGGCAACCGCATACAGATTAAACGCCGACAGTTTGAAAAGGTTATTGATAAATTGGACGCAATCTAATGCAAATGAGCCTTGTATGTGTTATGATGAAAACAAGTCATATCAAGGCTCTTTCCAACAAGGAAAGGAGCAGACACCATGAAAGAAAAAAGACGGGATAGCAAAGGACGTATCCTGCATACTGGAGAGAGCCAACGAACAGACGGGAAATACTTATATAAATATGTGGACGCATTTGGAAACACAAAATATGTGTATGCTTGGAGATTGACACCCACAGACCCGACACCAAAGGGAAAACGGGAAAAACCCTCACTTCGTGAACTGGAACAGCAGATAAGACGGGATATAGAGGACGGTATCGACAGCACAGGCAAGAAAATGACGCTTTGCCAACTCTACGCCAAACAGAACGCACAGAGGGCAAATGTGAAGAAAAGCACACAGAAACAACGGGAACAGCTCATGCGGTTATTGAAAGAGGACAAGTTGGGTGCTAGGAGCATTGACACAATCAAGCCCTCTGACGCTAAGGAATGGGCGTTACGCATGAAAGACAAAGGCTTTTCCTACAATACCATTAACAACCATAAACGCTCGTTAAAAGCGTCATTCTATATCGCGATACAAGACGATTGCGTAAGGAAAAATCCCTTTGATTTCAAGTTGAGTGAAGTCATAGAAAATGATACCAAAGAAAAAGTCGCATTGACAGTGGAACAGGAACAAGCACTACTGTTATTCATCAAGACGGACAACGTGTATCACAAGTATTATGATGATGTGCTGATACTGTTAAAGACAGGACTTCGTATCTCGGAACTGTGCGGACTAACAATAACCGATATTGATTTCAAAAATGAGGTAGTGATTATCGACCACCAGTTACTAAAAAGCAAGGAACAGGGCTATTATATTGAAACGCCTAAAACAAAAAGCGGAATAAGGCAAGTACCATTAAGCAAAGAAACGATACAGGCATTTCAACAGGTTATGAAAAAACGTCCAAAGGCAGAACCATTTGTGATAGACGGACGGGGCAACTTCCTATTTGTCAATCATAAGGGCAAGCCAAAAGTTGCGATTGATTACAGCACTTTATTTGTCCGTATGGTAAAGAAATACAACAAGCACCACATGGATAACCCCTTGCCACATATCACACCGCATACGCTACGTCATACGTTCTGCACAAGACTGGCAAGCAAGAACATGAACCCGAAAGATTTACAGTATATCATGGGGCATTCAAATATCAGTATCACAATGAACTGGTACGCTCATGCGTCCATAGATACCGCAAAATCAGAGGTTCAGCGTCTAATTGCATAGAAGTATTTACCACGATTTTAACCACGTTTGATAGAGAAAATATAAGAAGATAAGCCTAGATATGTGAGGTTTACCACAAAAGCAAAATACCCGTAGAGCCGATAAAATAAGGCTTTGCGGACATTTAAGAAGATATAAAAAGATAGTCAAAAAGACATATATAATTTATACTAAATCATTGATATCGGTGTAGTCACGATTAAGCCATTCTGCGACGGGTCGGCTAGTGAGATAACCTTTATAAGTAGTCACTCCTTGTTGTAGCCCCAAATCATCTGCTATAGCTTGTTCAAAACCTTTGTCAGCCAAAGCTTCAATGTAAGGAAGTGTTACATTTGTAAGGGCAAGAGTTGATGTACGGGCAACAGCACCTGGGATGTTGCAACGGCATAGTGAAGTACACCATGTTTTTCATAGACAGGTTCATCGTGAGTGGTTACACGATCAGCAGTTGCAACAACTCCACCTTGGTCAACAGCTACATCTACAATAACAGATCCAGATCGCATTTTACTGACCATTTCATCAGTAACGAGCTTGGGAGCTTTGGCACCAGGGATTAATACTGCTCCAATCACTACATCGGCCTCTTTGACACTTTCAGCAATATTGAAAGAATTAGACATAAGGGTCTGGATTTGATGACCAAAAAGGTCTTCTAGTTCTGACAGTCGTTTAGCGCTGATATCAAGAATAGTGACATGCGCTCCCAGTCCTAAAGCGATGCGAGCTGCGTGTGTTCCAACAACGCCCCCTCCAATGATAGTGACTTTTCCTTTAGGAACACCTGGAACACCGCCCAGTAGTACACCAGAACCACCTCCTTGTTTGGTTAAAAAGTGAGCTCCAATCTGCACAGCCATTCTCCCTGCGACCTCACTCATAGGAACGAGCAGAGGGAGTTTTTTTCTTGGTCACGAACGGTTTCGTAAGCAATCCCTGTTGTTTTGCCCACAATCATCGCATCGGATAATTCAGGTGCAGCAGCCATGTGCAGATAAGTGAAAAGCAAGAGGTCATCACGTAAGAAGCCGTATTCAGTAGCTAAGGGCTCTTTGACTTTGACAACTAGATTAGCCGCCCAAGCTTCGGCTGCAGTTGCAACAACTGTCGCTCCCTGTGCTTTATAGTCGGCATCTGTAAATCCAGAACCAAGGCCGGCTTTGGTTTCAACTAAAACCTGATGACCTTTTTGGACAAGACTATGAACGCCAGCTGGTGTTAAAGCAACACGATTCTCATTGTTTTTAATTTCTTTTGGAATACCGATTAACATAGATTTACTCCTTTTTTGAGATGTTTTTATTGTATATGAAAACGCTTTAAAAATCAAAGCGAAATCAAAAAACATTGATTTCGGTGAATATTTATGTTATGGTATGAGACAAAAAAGGAGGTTCATTCAAGATGGAAAGTATTTATCTAAAGCTAGCTGAAAACCGAACTTTGGAAACAGAGCGCCTGCTCTTGCGGCCTGTGACCTTAGATGATGCTGAGGATATGTTTGAATATTCCTCTGATGAAGAAAATACTCGCTACACTTTTTTACCTAATAAAGATTTGGAAGAAACTAAAAATATTATTGCTCGTTTATTTATGGGGAGACCACTTGGAAATTGGGGAATTGAGTTAAAAGAAAATGAAAAACTGATTGGCAGCATTGACCTACACAAGCTAGATCCGGTCCTCAAAAAGGCGGCTATCGGCTATGTGATTCATAAGAATTACTGGAATCAGGGTTTGGCAACGGAAGCTTTGAAAGAAATAATCCAGTTGGTTTTTGAAAGTTTGAATATGAATATGTTGGTGGCTCTCCATGATGTGGAAAATCCAGCTTCAGGACGAGTTATGGAAAAGGCTGGTATGAAGTTTTCCCATATTGACCCATACGCAGCACTCGATGAGCACGAGGAAGGCCGAATTTCTCAGAGAGCTTATTATCGTTTGACAAAGAAAGATTATTTTGAAAAATACTGATGTGAATGTTAGATTTATAGGAAATTTCAATGGTGACTAGGTTCTTTTTGGAACGTTCTAGCAAAATTTTTTTCTTTTAATGAAAACATTTTTCAAATCTATTGACAAGTACCTCTCTGCATGATATAGTAGATAGGGACTGCTGATTTAGCTCAGTTGGCAGAGCGCATCCATGGTAAGGATGAGGTCGCCGGTTCAATCCCGGCAATTAGCATGAGGAACAGGAAAAAGCCCAATTTTAATGGGCTTTTTTGCATTGGTGACGATATTAAGACATCAAATTCACCAGCTATTATATGTGATGGTATTCTCTTAGGTCAAAGCGTTGGTACAGACCTAGTCGGTTTGGACTTCTATCAAATAATGCTGGTATCTGCCCCGATTACAGGCGCCTCCGGCTAACTTCATCATGGTCAATACTTAAGGAAAACGTTTTGTAGATGAGTACGGTAGTCGGTATAAATGAGTTCAGGCAGCAATTGACAATGGTGGTTTTTTTCTATCTGATTGCAGATGCAGATGAAAATATCAAAGAAACAGCTTATAATACCAGTCAAGAAAAAGATTGATGCGCAGGTAGCGAATGGAACACTCTACCGAGCAGATGGTTTGGAAGAATTGGCAGAGCAAGTTGGTGTGGATCCAGCAGTCTTTGTTCAAACTATTAAGGATTACAATTCTTATGTTGATGCGGGCTATGATCCTGAATTTGAAAAGGGAGCTTTCGACCTCAAGGTTGAAAAAGCACCGTTTTATGCCACTCCTCGAAAACCAGCCGTGCACCATACTATGGGTGGGCTTAAGATTGATACGGAAATACATGTTATCAATAAACAAGGACAAGTTATCCAAGGTCTCTATGCAGCTGGAGAAGTAGCTGGCGGATTGCATGTTGGAAACCGTTTGGGTGGTAATTTCCTTACTGATATTTTTACTTTTGGACGTATTGCAGCCGAAATTGCTATTACAAAGAATTGTTAATCTTGATTTTAAGGCAGAAAATTCATTCAGTTTTGGGAGGGTTCTTTTGCAAATATTCTTGACAAGCATTTCTTTTAATGTTAAAGTATTAACTAATAAGAACAGAAAGGAGAACGGTATTATGAACAATGTAAAACAAAATAACACTCAGGTATATCGTATGACAGAACTCCTTTCTAGCAAACCATTGTAGTTTATTTTTGATGAAAAAATAAATAAAAACAAGTAAGCTCAGGACAGGTTTATTCTGTCTTGGGCTTTTTTGTGCGTTTCGGGAAGGATTAGGATGATTAAAAGTTTATTTGGATATATAAAAGAGCATAAATGGTTATATTTATCCATTGCTCTGGTTTTACTATTGTATGATTTTACCATGTTGATTCCAACACAGGTGATTCAGCGTTTGATAGATCATCTGTCGCATCATACTTTGACACAGCAGAATTTAATTAGAGATGTTGGTTTGTTAGCTTTGGTGACAATTTGCAACTATCTGTCGGCTTACTATTGGCATTTAAAAATATTTCAGTCGTCGATTGACTATAAGTTTCTCATGCAAAGAAGAGCTTTTGAGAAATTGGTAGCTATGAGAACGCCTTTCTACGAAAAGTTTCGTTCTGGCGATATTTTAACGCACTTTTCCACAGATGTTGAGGGGATGATGGAGATGGCTGGTTATGGGATTGTCATTCTCTTATATGCTGGAGGTATGATTGCCTTTGTCATTCCGACCATGTTTTTTATCTCATAGGAAATTAGCTTGTTGGCTATGCTTCCGCTTATGATATTGATGATCTGGATTTATTTTCTTGGAAAAAACAAGATAAACTAGTCGAAAATAATCGTGAAGCAGTCGCATCTTTGAATGATGAGGTACTGGAAACGATAGAGGGAGTTCGGGTTGCGCGTGCTTATAGCAAGAAAACAACTCAGAAAGAACAGTTCCAATTGCGCACGAAAGCTTTATCTAAGGTTGGTGATCAAATTGCCGGTATTCAATATCTTTACGCACCGCTCTCCTCGGTCTTTATCGCTTTATCAACGATTATTGTGCTTCTTATTGGGGCTATTTTTATAAAAACGGGACAGTTGACAATTGGGCAAGTGATTGCTCTTCAATTGTATATGATTAGCCTAATTGAACCTTTTTGGATGTTGTCGGATTTTATCTTGGTCTATCAAACGGGGAAGACGTCTTTTAAAAAGGTCACAGAATTGATTGAAACGACAGATGATATGAAAATGAGTGGCAAAGAGGAGTTAAAACATCTTATCTCTATTCGTTTTCAGAATTATCATTTCACTTATCCACAAACAAAAAGACCTAGCTTGCGTAACATAGCTTGGCAAATTGAAGCAGGAAAGACGTATGGTATTGTTGGAAAAACAGGATCTGGTAAAACAACCTTAGTTCGTCAGCTTCTTCAGCAATATCCTGTTGGACGAGGTACATTTCAGATAAATGGAAAATCCGTCAGTCACTATTCACGTCCATCGATTGAAGCAATGATTGGCTATGTCCCTCAGGAGCATATTTTGTTTTCAAAATCCGTCAAAGACAATATTGCCTTTGGTAAGAGAAATGCGACATTAAGTGATATTGAGCAGGTTATTGAAACAGCGGCATTTTCAGAAGATTTAAAACGAATGCCAGACGGACTGGAAACGCTTATTGGTGAGAGGGGAGTGTCAATATCTGGCGGTCAAAAACAAAGAATTTCTTTGGCACGCGCTTTTATTAGACATCCAGAAGTCCTTGTTTTGGATGATTCTTTGTCAGCAGTTGACGCTCAAACAGAGCGTCGAATTATCAAAAATCTTCAGGATATGCGAGCTAATCAGACAACGATCATTGTGACACACCGTTTGTCAGCTATCCAGCAGGCAGACTGGGTTCTTGTCTTAGAAGATGGAAAAATTGTTGAAGAAGGGACACCGAACCAGTTGCTAAATAAAGGAGGCTGGTATGCCGAACAATATCAGCGGCAGCAACATCAGAAAGGAGGGAGCAAATGAGTATCATTAGTCGTTTATTAAAAGAACTAAGAATTGTTCGAACTGCATTCTTTTTTGCGGTTGGAATTGCTGTTTTAGCAACGGTGACTATCCAACTGTCCCCTCTCTTTTTGAGAAATATGATAGACGGACCGCTTACACAGATTGGAAGCGGAAAAGATCGTCAGGTTCAGCTTTTGCAATTAGCTGGATTATACATAATTGTTGTAGTTTTGGGGAGCATACTGACTTACTTAGGTGATCGCCTTTTAGCGCATTGTGGAAACAAAGTAGCAGAACATCTGAGGAATGAAGCTTATTGGGTTATGCAAAATTTGCCGATTTCTTACTTTGATGATAAACCAGCAGGTAAGATTGCAACCAGAATTGTAAATGATACGGAAACCTTACGAAGACAATTTTATGCTAGTTTGGTTAGTGTTTTGATTCAAGTTCTTCGGATTGTTTTTACCTACGCTCTATTGTTTTACCTTAGTCCGCTTGCTGCCTCGATACTTTTGATGTTGCTTCCTGCTTTTTATGGAATTCAGGTATTTTATAAAAAACTAACGGACAAGCCGATGAAAGACTTTTATGATTCACGGAGTGATATCAATAATCAGGTGAATGAATTGATGTATGGAGCTAGTCTGATACAGTTATATCATCAGGAAAAAATAGTTCTTTCAGAATTTGATGCTACTGCCCGAAAAATGAGCCAAGCTGATAAACAAATTGTATGGGTAAGTGCTCTTTCGTCTTGGCCACTAACGGAATTTTTAAAAAATACAGTGCTTGCTGTTATTTTGACAATAGTTGGTCAGCAATTTTTAGGCGGTCATAGCGTTATTACCGCAGGTGTACTGTTTGTCTATCTCAATTATATTATTGATTTATTTGATATGATGGGTTTTCTGGTTCGACTCTTCCCGTATGTACAACGATCATTGGAAACAGGAAAACGAGTTTTAGAATTGCTAGATCAACCTCAAGAAGCGGATGAGAAAGCCCAGCTAGTAGTCAATAAAGGTGAGGTTGTGTTTGAACATGTGAGCTTTGCGTATGAGAAAGAAAAAACTGTCCTGCACGATATTAGCTTTAAGGCAAATCAAGGAGAGACAATTGCTTTGGTGGGACATACCGGCTCTGGAAAATCTTCTATCATGAACCTACTTTATCGTTTCTATGATCCCCAAAAAGGGAAAATATATATTGATCAACAAGACATCCAACAATATTCTCGGGAAAGTCTTCGTAGTCACATGGGAATTGTTTTGCAAGATCCTTATCTATTCACGGGAACGCTAGCAAGCAATGTAGCTATGACTCATTCAGGCATAAATCGTGAAAAAGTCCTGGAAGCTTTAGAAAAGATCGGTGCAGGGGACTTGCTGGCTCGTTGTAAAAAAGGAATTGATGAACCTGTAAGGGATAAAGGGGCAGCATTTTCGAGCGGTGAACGGCAATTGATTTCATTTGCACGAACTCTCTACGCTAATCCCAAAATTTTAATATTGGATGAGGCAACTTCCCATATTGATACAGAAACCGAAGAAATGATTCAAAACGCAATGGCTGTTGTAAAAGAGGGGAGAACAACTTTTATCATCGCTCACCGTTTATCCACCATTCAAGAGGCAGACCAAATTTTGGTTATTTCTGAAGGAAAGATTGTGGAGCGAGGGCAACATGATACATTGGTAAAACAAAATGGCATCTATGCGCAAATGAGCCGCCTCCAGCAACAAGTATAAGTTTTGAAAGAAAAAATATGAAATAAAGAGCAGAACGAAATAGTAAATGATTTATAAATCAAGCATCCCTATCTGAAATATGGTATAATGAAGTGATACTAATAAAGTGGGTGTAATATGTATATAGAAATGGTCGACGAGACAGGGCAAGTTTCAGAAGAAATCATCAAGCAAACACATGATATACTGGAATTTGCTGCTAAAAAGATTGGCAAAGAAGAAAAAGAAATGGCAGTGACATTTGTTACCAACGAGCGCAGCCATGAGCTGAATTTGGAATATCGAAATACAGATCGTCCGACAGATGTTATCAGCTTGGAGTACAAGCCCGAGCTGGACATTGCTATTGACGAGGAGGATTTACTAGAAAATCCTGAGCTGGCGGAAATGTTAGAGGATTTTGATGCCTATATCGGAGAGCTCTTTATTTCCATAGATAAGGCGCGTGAACAAGCAGAAGAATATGGTCACAGCTTTGAGCGGGAAATGGGTTTTCTTGCAGTACATGGTTTTCTGCATATCAATGGATACGATCACTATACGCCGGAAGAAGAGGCGGAAATGTTTGGTTTACAGGAAGAAATTTTGACTGCTTATGGACTTACAAGACAATAATACAAATAAACGCAAATGGAAAAATCGAGATGTGATTTCGAGTTTAGAATTTGCTCTGACAGGGATTTTTACAGCAATCAAAGAAGAGCGCAATATGCGCAATCATGCTGTTTCAGCAGTTGCGGTCGTGCTTGCAGGATTGTTTTTTCGGGTATCTGCGATAGAGTGGCTCTTTCTCTTTTTGAGTATTTTTCTAGTCATTTCTTTTGAGATTATGAACTCTGCTATTGAAAATGTGGTAGATTTAGCTAGTGATTATCACTTTTCCATGCGAGCTAAAAATGCCAAGGATATGGCAGCAGGAGCTGTTTTGGTTGTTTCGGGTTTTGCGGTTATAACAGGATTGATTATTTTCGTTCCGAAAATTTGGAATTTACTTTTTTAACATGAAAATCGGAGAATCCTTTCCGATTTTCTTATATTAGACTAATAAGGAATAAACGAGGTGAAAAATGACCTTTAAATCAGGATTTGTTGCTATTTTAGGACGTCCAAATGTTGGAAAGTCTACTTTTTTAAATCATGTTATGGGGCAAAAGATTGCTATCATGAGTGATAAGGCTCAGACGACTCGTAACAAGATTATGGGAATTTACACGACAGATCAGGAGCAGATTGTCTTTATTGATACGCCAGGGATTCATAAGCCAAAGACTGCCTTGGGCGACTTTATGGTGGAATCCGCTTACAGCACGTTGCGTGAAGTGGATACAGTTCTTTTTATGGTTTCTGCCGATGAAAAACGCGGTAAGGGTGATGATATGATTATGGAGCGTTTAAAAGTGGCTAAAGTTCCTGTTATTCTGGTTATCAATAAAATTGATAAAGTACACCCGGATCAGCTGCTGAGTCAGATTGATGATTACCGCAAGCAGATGGACTTTAAGGAAGTTGTGCCAATTTCTGCTCTTCAAGGCAATAATGTTTCGCATCTAGTTGATATTTTAAGTGAAAAATTAGAGGAAGGTTTCCAATATTTCCCAGCTGACCAGATTACCGACCACCCTGAGCGTTTTTTGGTTTCTGAGATGATTCGGGAAAAGGTTTTATTGCTGACACGTGAAGAAATTCCGCATTCGGTGGCGGTGGTCATTGACAGTATGAAGCGGGATGAGGAGACTGACAAAGTGCATATCCGCGCTACCATTATGGTGGAAAGAGACAGTCAAAAGGGCATTATCATCGGTAAAGGCGGCTCTATGCTTAAGAAAATCGGCTCTTTAGCACGCCGCGACATTGAACTCATGCTAGGTGATAAAGTCTTTCTTGAAACTTGGGTTAAAGTCAAGAAAAACTGGCGGGACAAAAAGCTAGACTTGGCAGATTTTGGATATAACAAAAAGGAGTATTAGAGGCTGAGGAAGATGAGGTCGTTATTTGTCGCAGAAAAAGGTCACCAAAATGATAAAAGTATTGTCCTTTTGCATGCGTCTGGTTCTAGCAGTCAGATGTGGGCACATCATATCGCTGAGTTAAAAAATGATTTTCACTGTATAGCTGTTGATTTGCCTGGACCTGCTTCTAGCCGCGACATTGAGTGGACAAATTTTAATGATGTTACAGAAATGATTGCTGATATTATCAAAAACAGGGTTCACGGCAAGCCGCACCTTGTTGGACTATCGTTGGGAGGCGGTCTCGTTCTTAAATTGTTGGAAAAACATGCTGATTTATTTGATAGAGCGATTGTTGACGTTGCCTGTCACCACCCTATAAAAGGCTACCGCAAAGTCATTGCCGGTGTTTACATCATGTCGTTATTAAAAAACACTAAGCTAATGGGCAACCTTATGGCAAAAATGATGCAGAAAGATGGTGTACCTGAAGAGAGCTATCGTTAGTTCATAATGGATTTGCAAAGGGCTTCTGCTAAGTCTTTTCGCCGAGCAATGTTACAGGCAAATCTGCTGAGGATTACTGCAAATTTCGACAATCCTGTTTTCTTTGTTTCGGGCGGTAAAGAATCGAAGTCAATTCATGAATCTCATAAAGAATTGGTAAGAAAAAACAGATTGAGTGATCGTGCCTATTATCCAAATAAAGGGCATGCGTGGCTGTTTAGTGATATTGACACGCATATACAATTACTCCGCTACTTTTTTCAAGACGGAGCATTTCCAGATAAATTAAAAGGTTTCTAAATATGGACTACATTTCCTACATTCGCTCAAAGGTTGGGCATGACAAGGTTATTCTGACCTTTGCTGGCGGTATTTTAGCAGATGACGAGGGACGCGTGCTGTTGCAACTACGCGGGGATAAGAAAACATGGTCTATTCCAGGCGGTGCAATGGAGCTTGGCGAATCCACTCTTGATACTGCTAAGCGTGAATTTTTTGAAGAAACTGGCATTGAAGTAGAAGCTACTCGTTTTCTCAATGTTTACAGTAATTTCGAGGAAGTTTATCCGAATGGTGATGCGGTGCAGACGGTTGTCTTCATCTATGAGCTGGCGGCGATTTCATCAGTGAATATTGCAGATTTTCACAATGAAGAAACTCTACGCCTGCGTTTCTTTTCTAAGGAAGAAATTGAGAATTTAGAATCTGTGAGTAGTAAGCATCGCCTGATGTTAGCTGAGTATTTTGATGACAACTTTGCGATGGGACATTGAGTTGAGATTGACATATAATCCGTGATTAATTTATTTTTTAAGGAGGTAGGGCAATGGAATTTGTAAATCTTTTAGTGGAAAATGTGGAACGAGCCGAGGAGCGTTTTTTATCGGTTCTGGCTAATTTATCTGTGGAAGAAGCGAATGCTTTTCCGGTTGCGGATACAGTTCCGTCCATTAAGTCTGTGACTTAGTTGACTTGGCATACGGCGCGGGAGCTGGATTTTCAGATTGCTGGTTTAGCTAAGACCGAGCCAGTCTGGTTCTCTAAAGGTTGGAAGAAAAAGTTTGCCTTGGATTTGCCAGATGATACGGAAGATTGGCACCATACTCCTCAAGAAGCGCATAAAGTTGTGGTGACAGATATTGAGTTGCTCAAAGACTATCTGTCTGATGCGGTTGCGGCAACAATTGCTTATTTATCAGAGGTGAATGAAGACAGTTTGGACGATGTTGTTGATGAGAATTGGACTCCAGCTATTAAACGTGGGAATCGTTTAGTATCGATCATTGACGATGCTGCTATGCATTCAGGTCAGGCAATCTATGCTCACCGCCTGCTAGGAAGAGAAGAGTGAAAAAGATAATGGTAGGGGAAATTCGAGCGGTCGAAAAATCTCAACTAGCTGACTGGGCTTACTTTGCTCATTTAGCTTGGAAGATAGAGAAAAAGAAATTACTAGCAGCATTTTCTGAAGGCAAATTTCCTAATGAATTTTTATACTACTTAGAGGGAGAAGCCGTTGCTTGGATCAGCTTATCTATGCGTTCGGAGTATGTGGAAGGAGCAGAGCAACTTCCTATCGCATATATTGAAGGCATAGCGGTAGCACCTGCTTTTCAAAGAAATGGCATCGCTCATCAACTTCTAGAGTTTGCACAGTCGTGGGCGAAAGAAAAAGGAGTGTACCAGCTAGCTTCAGATTGTGATATGGACAATGCAGTCAGTCAAGCTTTTCACAAGAGTGCGGAATTTGAAGAAATAAGTCGAACTGTTCATTATATGTTACATTTGGATAAGAAAGGATAAAGATTTTATGCCCGAATTACCAGAAGTAGAAACGGTACGCCGTGGTTTAGAGCGGCTGGTTAAAGGAAAAGAGATTGAAAAGGTAGATGTCCGTTATGCCAAGATGATTGGAACGGGGGCAGATCCTTTTGTCTTAGAATTACCGGGGCAAAGCATTGATGCTGTTGGGCGTCGGGGCAAGTATCTGATTTTTTATTTGACGAATTGGGTGCTGATTTCGCATTTGCGCATGGAAGGAAAGTATCTTTTCTATCCTGAAGAGGTCCAGTTGACGAAGCATTCTCATGTAATTTTTCATTTTACAGATGGCAGCAGCCTCGTTTATCAGGATGTTCGGAAATTTGGCACGATGGAGTTGTTGAGAAAAGAACAAATAACATCCTATTTTACTGAGCGAAAGCTAGGACCAGAACCGACTGAATCAGATTTTCATTTACTGCCATTTGAAACCGCTCTGAAAAAATCTAAGAAATTGATTAAACCTTACCTGTTGGATCAAACTTTAGTAGCTGGTCTTGGCAATATCTATGTAGATGAAGTATTATGGCGGGCGCAGATTCATCCGGCAAGAGCAGCTAAAAGTTTGACTGCTGGAGAAGCAGAGGAATTACGCAAGCAGATTATTGCAGTCTTGCAGCTAGGTATTGAAAAAGGCGGTTCAACCATTCGCACCTACCGCAATGCTTTGGGAGAAGACGGAACCATGCAGGATTTCCTGCAAGTCTATGGAAAAACAGGCCAACCTTGTACTAGATGCGGTCACGAAATTGAAAAAATCAAACTAGCTGGTCGTGGAACTCACCTTTGTCCATATTGTCAAAAAATGAGGTAGGACATGGCAAAAATAATCGGAATTACAGGCGGTATTGCTTCTGGCAAATCGACAGTCACAAATTATCTCAGGCAAAAGGGCTATCAGGTCATTGATGCGGATCAGGTGGTTCATGAATTGCAGGCGAAAGGCGGTAAACTCTATCAAGCATTGGTCAGCTGGCTAGGGTCTGCTATCTTGAACGAAGCAGGTGAGCTTGAGCGTCCTAAACTATCTCAGCTCATTTTTTCTAGCCAAGAAAATTTAGCGAAATCTTCCCAGCTACAAAATGATATCATTCGGCAAGAGTTAGCCAATCGACGCAACCAACTGGCTAAGACTGAGGAGACTTTCTTTATGGATATTCCGCTCTTATTTGAGCAGGATTATGCAGACTGGTTTGATGAGGTTTGGCTGGTTTACGTGAATCCAGAGACACAAATCAAGCGGCTGAAGGCACGAAATGGCTATTCACAAGAAGAAGCGCAGCAACGCCTTGCCAGTCAGATGAAGCTGGAGGATAAAGTTCCTTATGCAGATTTTGTAATCAAGAATGATGGCAATTTAGAAGAGCTGATAGAACAGATTGATAAGAAGCTTAGGAGATTAAGAAATGATGAAAGCAATGGTTTATAGAGGAGGCGATTTGGGGAATGCTTTTGAAGTAAAAGAGATAAAACGCCCCATTCCTAAGGAACACCAGATTCTAGTGAAAGTAAACTATTCTTCTCTAAATAATGTTGACTATGAGCGCTTTAAAGGGAAAAAACTGTCTTTGTTTGCTCGAACAACCCTTCTTTTTGGAGGTAAAGGAAAAAATTTGGGAGGTGAAGTTTCAGGGCAGGTCGAAGCAGTTGGAGAACAAGTTCAAAACTTTAAAAAAGGAGATGAGGTCTTTGGTCAAACATTAGGTTTCATGGCTTTCGGAGCTTGGGCTGAATATGCTTTACTGGAAGAAAAGCAGACTGTACTTAAACCAAGCTACCTCTCATATGAAGAAGCAGCTGTTTTAGCTAGTGCCTCTAAGACAGCCATAGGCGCTTTATGTACAGGGCAATTGCAGTCTGGTCAGAGTGTTAATTTATGGTGCTTCGGGCGGTGTAGGGCACCTTTTAGTGTGTTACGCCAAAGCTTTAGGAGCATCTATAACCGGTGTATGCGGCCAGCGCAATTTGAAGATGGCAACTGATTTGGGACGTGATAGAGTCATTGATTATCAACATGATGACTTTGAGAAAGCAGCAGGAAAGGATGATCTCATTTTAGCCGTTAATGGACATGTTGATTGGAAGATACTAAAGGCACATTTGAAAAAAGATGGTATTCTAGTAGGTGTAGGAGCGAGCTATCTGCCTGCTTCATTCTTGCAATCTTTCTTTTCAAAAAGGGTTCGCTATTTTAGTTACTTTCTAAAACCAAGAGCAGCTTATTATAATGAAATGCAGATGTTAGTGATGAAGAAAGAAATCAAACCTTTCATTGATAAGGTCTATCCCATTACTCAGGTTTCTCAATCCATCCAATATGTGATGAACGAACCCCCCCAAGGAAAGATTGCTTTAAGAATGCATTTTTAGTATAGACAACCCTATATTAGATAGGCTATCATTCAGATGATGCTCAAAGTAGTTTAATAGATTGATTATTGGTTAATGACAAAGGATAAGAATTGTGTCAATTGAACATTGATTATAAAAAATTTTTAAAGACTGGCTGGGAAAATCATTATTAAAAATGCACAACTAGGATCTTCAGAAGAATTAAAAAGGCAGAGTGATGTTTTTATTATTCTGTGTTATAAACAAGTTGGAAAGAAGATGATTTTATTAAGAATCAAGTGAATTGGAAACGGAATTTATGGATTGCTTGGCTGGGGAACTTTTTTATAGGTGCTAGCCTGTCACTAGTTGTTCCCTTTATGTCTTTGTACGTGGAAGAATTAGGCGCCAGAGGCTCTATGGTTGAATTTTATTCAGGCTTGGCGGTTTCGAGTACAGCTTTGACAGCCGCACTTTTGTCGCCTGTCTGGGGAAGTTTAGCTGATAGGTACGGTCGCAAACCAATGATGATTCGGGCAGCTTTTGCAATGACCTTTACGATGGGAGGCTTGGCTTTTGTACCGAATGTATTTTGGCTCATTGTATTGAGACTGTTAAATGGAGTGTTTTCTGGTTATGTACCGAATAGCACGGCTTTGATTGCCAGCCAATCACCCAAAAAACATTCTGGATATGCCTTGGGAACATTGTCAACAGGTGTCGTAGCGGGGACTCTGATGGGACCACTCTTAGGAGGAATGGTAGCTCAAAGTTTGGGAATGAGAAATGTTTTCCTTTTGGTTGGATTTTTCTTGTTTGTTGTTACTTTGTGGACCATTTTTGGGATAAAAGAAGATTTTCATCCTGTCTCTAAAGGAAAAGAAGTTTCGACCAAGCAACTATTTCAGCGAATTCCTCAAAAATCAATCCTTTTTGGTTTGTTCATTACTAGCATGGTGATTCAGATGATTGGACAGTCCATTTCCCCTATTTTGACACTTTATATCCGCTCTTTAGGACAAAAAGAAAATTTGTTATTGGTATCTGGTGCAATCGTTTCAGCAATGGGCATTTCAAGCATATTTTCATCTAGTTGGCTGGGAAAATTAGGAGATAAAATGGGAAATCACCGTTTGCTTCTGCTGGCTCTTTTGTATAGTTTTGTAATTTATATTTTCTGTGCGAGGGCTGGTACGCCACTTGAATTGGGAATTTATCGTTTTCTGTTTGGTCTGGGGACGGGTGCGCTTTTGCCTGGAGTTAGCTCTCTGCTCAATAAAATTACTCCCCAAGAAGGTATTTCACGGATTTTCAGTTACAATCAAACCTTCTTTTATATTGGTGGCGTTATTGGACCGTTAATGGGGTCAGCTATTTCTGTTCATTTTGGCTATCATTGGGTTTTCTATAGCACAGCAGGTTTAGCTTTATTGAACTTCTTCTTTTTATTGTTTAGTTTTAGAAAATATTTAGGAGCAAAGGAAATCAGTGCGAGTAAAAATTAATTTAAAGTGTTCTTCTTGCGGCAGTCAGAATTATTTAACGAGTAAAAATATGAAAACACATCCAGAAAAGGTTGAGGTATTAAAATACTGTCCCAAAGAAAGAAAAGTGACCTTACATCTTGAATCAAAATAAATTTTATGGTAGAATAGATGAGATTTTAAGGAGTTTGATATGTATAATTTATTATTAACCATTTTATTGATTTTATCAGTATTTATTTTAATTGCAATTTTTATGCAACCAACCAAAAATCAATCAAGTAATGTATTTGACGCAAGTGCGGGTGATTTGTTTGAACGACCAAAAGCCAGAGGATTTGAAGCAGTTATGCAGCGTTTGACGGGAGTGATGGTTTTCTTTTGGTTGTTGATTGCATTAATGCTGACAATCTTATCTAGTAAATAAAATGGGCTCTGACTTTGTCTTTGCCTATTTTTTCTGTAGTAGATGAGTAAAGGCGACTTAAAGTTTAGAAAACATAAGAAAAAAGGAAAGAATGAAAGAAGAAATTTTAAGCTATTTAAGAGAAAAAAAAGAAGCTAGTATGGATGAACTGGCGCAGGGATTAGGGAAAGAAAAGGCGAAAGACTTTAGAAACCTAGTCAAAACGATTTCTGAAATGGAGCGAAAACGTCAGCTGGCCTTTAGCGATGCAGGGAAAATCCAGCTTCGCAAAGAAAAGCAAATGCTTACCTTGAAAGGAATCTTTCACGCCCATAAAAATGGCTTTGGTTTTGTTACCTTAAATGAAGAAGAGGATGATCTTTTTATTGGTCGCAATGATGTCAACTATGCGATTGATGGTGATACGGTAGAAGTTGCAATCACTAAGGTTGCAGATCGCAGCAAGGGAACATCTGCTGAAGCCAAGGTTATTGATGTTTTGGAACACAGCTTGAAAACAGCAGTGGGTCAGCTTATCTTAGACGAAGAGAAGCCTAAGTATGCTGGCTATATTCGGTCAAAAAATCAGAAAATCAGTCAACCTATTTATATTAAGAAGCCTGCTTTGATTTTGGATGGAACAGAGATTTTAAAAGTAGAGATTGATAAATATCCAACTAAAAAGCATGACTTTTTTGTAGCTAATGTTTTAGATGTGGTCGGTCATAAGGATGATCCAGGAATTGATGTTCTGGAAGTTTTGGAGTCCATGGATATTGTGTCTGAGTTTCCAGAAAGAGTTTTGAAGGAAGCATCAGCGATTCCAGAGGCGCTGTCTGAAAAAGATTTTGAAGGACGTTTAGATCTGCGTAATGAAATTACCTTTACCATTGACGGGGCGGATGCGAAAGATTTGGATGATGCAGTTCATATCAAGAAGCTGGAAAACGGGCATTTTGAACTAGGAGTTCACATTGCAGATGTTTCTTACTATGTCAAAGAAGGATCTGAGTTGGACAAGGAAGCCCTCAACCGAGCGACATCGGTTTATGTGACTGACCGTGTAATACCGATGCTACCTGAGCGCCTGTCCAATGGCATCTGCTCGCTTAATCCTAATGTAGATCGGCTGACGCAATCGGCTATCATGGAGATTGACCAAAAAGGTCAAGTTATCAAGCATACTATTACTCAAACAATCATTAAAACTACTTTTCGTATGACCTATAGCGATGTGAATGACATGATTGCAGGAGATGAGGAAAAACGAGCAGCTTTTAAAGCGATTTTACCGAGTGTTGAAGTAATGGTGGAACTTCATACAATTCTTGATCGGATGCGATACAAACGTGGAGCTCTTAATTTTGATACGAAAGAAGCTAAAATTTTGGTCAATAAGACCGGGCGTCCAGTAGATATTGTTTTGCGCCAGCGTGGACTTGCGGAGCGTATGATTGAGTCCTTTATGCTAGTCGCCAATGAAACAGTGGCGGAGCATTTTGCTACGTTAAACCTGCCCTTTATTTATCGAATCCACGAAGAACCTAAGGCTGAAAAAGTACAGAAGTTTATTGACTATGCTTCTACTTTTGGCGTTCGGGTTTACGGAACTGCTAATTCTATGAGCCAATCTGCCCTTCAGGATATTATGAAAGCAGTCCACAGTCAGCCTTATGAGGAAGTGCTGTCTATGATGCTTTTGCGCTCCATGCAGCAGGCTCGTTACTCAGAGCACAACCGCGGTCATTATGGTTTGGCAGCCGAGTTTTATACTCACTTTACTAGTCCGATTCGCCGTTATCCAGACCTTTTGGTTCACCGTATGGTGCGCGATTATGGGCATTCTAAAGAAATAGCAGAGCATTTTGAACAAGTCATTCCAGATATTGCCAGTCAGTCTTCCAGCAGGGAACGGCGAGCTATTGAAGCAGAGCGAGAAGTAGAAGCTATGAAAAAGGCTGAGTTTATGGAAGAATTTGTGGGAGAAGAATTTGATGGTATTGTGTCAAGCGTTGTTAAATTCGGTCTTTTTGTTGAACTTACAAACACAGTTGAAGGTTTGATTCATGTAACCAACCTGCCAGAATTTTTCCACTACAATGAACGCAATCTAACTTTACAGGGTGAAAAGTCAGGTGTTGTTTTCCGTGTCGGTCAACAGATTCACATTAAGCTAGTTCGGGCTGATAAGGCTACGGGAGAGATTGACTTTGAATACCTACCTAGTGAATATGATGTAATTGAAAAGAAAAAACACTCCAAGTTCAAGCAAGACGGACGTCAACAGTCTTATCGCGGTGACGGAGAGCGAAAGAGCAAATCTTCAAAAGGAATCATTTCTAAGGATAAGAAATCAAAGAAAAATAAGAGTAAGAAACCGTTTTATAAAGAAATGGCTAAGAAAGGAAGCAAGAATGGCAAAGGGAGAAGGAAAGGTCGTCGCTCAAAATAAGAAAGCGCGTCACGACTATACGATTGTTGATACGATTGAAGCGGGCATGGTTTTAACTGGAACTGAAATTAAAAGCGTACGCACTGCACGAATTAACCTAAAAGACGGCTTTGCTCAAATCAAAAATGGAGAAGTCTGGCTCAGTAATGTCCATATAGCTCCTTATGAAGAAGGAAATATTTGGAATCAAGATCCCGAACGTAGGAGAAAATTGCTATTGCATAAAAAGCAAATCCAGAAATTAGAGCAGGAAACCAAAGGAACTGGAATGACTTTGGTTCCCCTCAAAGTTTATCTTAAGGACGGTTATGCCAAGTTACTTTTAGGATTGGCTAAAGGGAAACACGACTATGACAAGCGTGAATCCATTAAACTTCGTGAGCAAAATAGAGACATTGCTCGGACAATGAAGGCTTATAATGTGAGATAATATACAAGATGTCAAAATCGGAAGTTGTTTCCGATTTTTTAGTAGTTCGAGGTAGTTGATTGGTCAATCTTTATCAAAAACCCTTTTCTAACATGGCAAAAGCTGAGAAATTTTTTTCAGCTTTTTTATTTGTTTTACGAATAAATAGATAAAGCAAATTTTCATTCAACTTAGGAGGAAAGATGTTAGAGACAATCATTGAAAAGATGAAAGAGTATAAAATTTTGATTGGTTTAAGTTTGATTGGTTTGATAATAGCAGGATTTTTTATGATAAATGTTCAATCTAGTAGACAATCAAATGTAGCAGAGCTCGCACAGGAAACAGTTACGAGTTCGGGGGCAGAATCAGAAGAAATTTCAACTGGAACGAAGAAAAACTCACAGAAAGAAAAAGCAGAGCCTCAAACGAGTTCAAGTGAAGAATCAGAATTTTTAACCGTAGATGTCAAGGGTGCAGTCAAAAATCCAGGTATTTATCAACTGAAAAAGACTAGCCGTATCAATGATGCGATTCAAAAAGCAGGTGGTTTAACGACAGACGCTGACAGCAAGTCTATCAATTTGGCGCAGAAACTAACGGATGAAGCTGTTGTTTATGTGGCAACTATGGGTGAGAATGCGGCGAGTGTTTCAAGTAATACAGGACAATCTTCAACGTCAGGAACTAGTGAAGTCGCATCGCAAAAAGGAAATAAGGTCAATCTAAATACAGCTGATTTATCTGAGCTGCAGACCATTTCTGGTATTGGTCAAAAACGTGCGCAAGATATTTTAGATTATCGTGAGGCAAACGGGAAATTTAATTCCGTTGATGACTTGAAAAATGTATCAGGAGTAGGCGCTAAAACACTAGAAAAATTGAAAGAATATGTCACAGTGGATTAAAAAATTTCCGATTAAGCCGATTTACATTGCTTTCTTACTTGTCTGGTTATATTTTGCAATCTATCCAAGTAGCTGGTTAGGCTGGTTGGGTTTTATCTTTCTGGTAATTCGTCTTTTTCGCTTTTATTCACCGAAAGAATGTTTCATGACCTTCATGATCCTCTCTTGTTTTGCTAGTTTTTTCTTTATTCGTAGGGAAATAGCAGAGCAGCAAACAAAAGCAGAACCTTCTCCCATAAAACAAGTGGCAGTTCTACCTGACACGATTAAGGTAAATGGAGATTCGCTTTCTTTTCGTGGTAAAGCTAATAGGCAGACTTATCAAGTTTACCACAAATTGAAATCAAAGGAAGAGCAGTTGGCTTTTCAAAATCTCTCTAGTTTGGTTGCGTTGACCGTTGAAGGAGATTTTGAAATTCCTGAGAAGAAGCGTAATTTTGCTGGTTTTGATTACCAATCTTATTTAAAAACGCAAGGGATTTATCGAATTTTAAAAGTAGATACCATTTTATCGAGCCAAGATAGAATCAGCTTGCACCCTTTGGAGTGGCTCTCTAGCTGGCGAAGAAAGGCACTGGTATTTATCAAGAACCATTTTCCAAATCCGATGAGTAATTATATGACGGGGCTCTTATTTGGCGCCTTGGATACAGACTTTGACGAAATGAGCAATCTTTATTCTAGCTTGGGAATTATTCATTTATTTGCGCTGTCTGGCATGCAAGTTGGCTTTTTTATGGAGGGATTTCGCAAGTTACTGTTAAGGCTGGGGTTCACACAAGAAATGGTTCGTAAATGCCAATATCCATTTTCTTTCTTTTATGCGGGAATGACTGGATTTTCAGTATCCGTTGTACGGAGCTTAGTTCAGAAATTATTATCGCAACATGGTATCACTAAGTTAGATAATTTTGCTTTAACGATGATGATATTGTCCTTGATTATGCCGTCCTTTCTTTTGTCGGCAGGAGGAGTTCTCTCCTGTGTCTATGCTTTTGTCATTAGTGTGATAGATTTTGAAGGTCTGGCTTCTTGGCGAAAAGTTGTTGTAGAGAGTAGCGTTATTTCACTTGGTATTTTACCGATTCTAATCTTTTACTTTGGCGAATTTCAACCTTGGTCTATTTTGTTGACATTTGTTTTTTCACTGATTTTTGATGCAATGATGTTGCCAGGCTTGACGTTAATTTTTCTTTTTTCGCCTTTGATAAAGTTGACTCAAGTCAATTTTCTATTTGAAGGTTTAGAAAATAGTATTCGTTGGATAGCAAGTGTCTTTGGTAAACCAATCGTTTTTGGGCAGCCCAGTCCGCTTTTGCTGATTGTTATGCTGCTTGTACTGGCTATTTTGTATGATGTTAGAAAAAATAAAAAATGGGTAATATTTCTTAGTCTGTTTCTTTCATTACTCTTTTTCATAAATAAATTTCCTTTGCAAAACGAGATCACAATGGTGGATGTCGGGCAAGGAGATAGTATTTTTCTGAGAGACTGGAAAGGAAAAAATGTATTGATTGATGTTGGCGGACGTGAGGAAATTAGAACAAAAGAAGCTTGGCAAAAACGAGCAATTAGCTCAAATGCAGAAAAAACTTTGATTCCTTATCTAAAAAGTCGTGGTGTAGATACGATTGATACTTTAGTCTTAACAAATCCTAATCCAGATTATGCAGGAGATGTATTAGGAGTTGCTAAAAAGTTTGCAATAAAAAAAATTTATATTTCCAGAAGTAGTCTAAGCAATGCAGATTTTCTAGAGAAATTAAGGAAACTAAACACATTCATTCATGTTGTAAAACAAGGCGACAAACTTCCTATTTTTGATCATCATTTGCAAGTTCTTTCGGGTGTTAGCAAGAACGACCATTCGATCGTTTTATATGGTCAGTTTTTCCGTACAAGATTTTTATTTGCAAGCGACTTGAAAGAAGAGGGCGAAGCAAAGTTAATGCAGCATTATCCAAAGTTGAAAACAGATGTTTTGAAAGTCGGACAGCATGAAGCCAAGGACTCATCAAGTTCAAAATTTTTGCAACAAATAGAACCAACGGTTGCGCTCATTTCTGTTGAGAAAAATAATCAATCTAAGCAACCTAGTCAAGATACAATAGAGCGATTTGCACAATTGCCTGCTAAAGTCTATCGGACAGATGAATAAGGGGCAGTTAAATTTTCAGGGTGGACAAACTGGCGATTAGAGATGGTCAAGTAATTGTTCTCTAAAAATTAATTTCCGTTGATTTATTAGGAAAAGTATGATATTTCTATTAGAAATTAAAATGTTAGGAGATTTATGATGTTTACAGCTTATAAAAAGTTTTGGACTCACTATGCTGATTTTGAAGGAAAATCAACTAGATCTGACTATTGGTGGTCTGTTTTGTACAATGTTTTGATTACACTTCCATTTGGTATTATGGCTTTTGGGTCAATTTTGGTTGCAATCTTCAATGTTGTACAACAAGCGACTTATTATGATTATGAAGGAGGATTTGATTTAAGTATTTTTATAAGTAGTTTAGGTTTCGTATTTTTTATCATCATTTTATTGAGTATTTTTGGGATAGCAACTTTAGTCCCAAATTTGGCGATTATTGTGCATCATTTGCGTGATGCTGGCTATCATTGGGCATTCATCTTTTTATATGTAGCTCCTGCGTTTTTGATGTGGGTTCCATTTTTAAATATCTTGGGTGCTTTAGCTATGTTACCATGTTCTATCGCTCTAATTGTCCTACTTTGTAAGCCAACTAAAGTACAACCTATGGTTTACCAAGGACAACTTACGACACAACAAGCACAATCTCAGCAACAACCTGTTCAAACACAACAATTTACTCAACCACAAGAATAAGCAGTTGAACCTGCAACAACACCAACTCAACCTCAACAAGAATCTGTGATTACCACTGAAACTCCAGAACAAGTTGTTCAATCAGATGAGAAAGAGTTGGACTCAGCTATCTCTGAAGATAACTAAACTAGAAATGCTCCAATAATGCATTGGGGTGTTTTTAGAAATGACGATTTTTTTAATATCATTTTTAGGAATTTATTCCTGAATAAGCCAATCTTATATCTCATTTACCCCATTAGAAAAATGACCTATTTAAGCCAATTTTTAGTCTTTATTTGGATCGTTGTGATAATCAATAATAAGGCAAAGGATAGCAATCGCAAAAATAAATAATCCAAATCCGATAATAGTCTTTATTATGATATTTGAAAAGTAAAATAAAGCAATAACCAAAAGTAAAAATACAATAAACCAAGACCACATAAAATTGCTCCCTTCTCAATTTATTATAACATAAAGGAATATTCTGAATAATTGTAATCCTTGATTTTATTCGATTGTTTAGATAGAAAAGCATAGTTTGATTTCATAGGATTTTGTCAAAAGGGATGTCTCTACATAAAAAGTCGGCTAAATGAAGGAAAATTTGGTATGATAAAAGTAATCATGTAGCTAGGAGAAGGACTATGGAAAATAAGATACGCTATAATTGGGCAACTTTAGGTACGGGTGTGATTGCTAATGAATTGGCACAGGCCTTGCAGCAGTTAGGCGGGAAGCTCTATTCTGTTGCTAATCGAACACATCAAAAAGGCTTGGAGTTTGCACAAAAATATGGTATTGAAAAAGTTTATGATCAGATTGATGACGTATTTAAGGACGAAAATGTGGATATTATCTATATTTCCACACCACATAATACGCATATTGATTTTTTGCGAAAAGCATTAAAGAACGGGAAACACGTTTTATGTGAGAAGTCCATTACGTTAAATTCAGAAGAATTGGAAGAAGCAGTTTTATTAGCCGAGCAAGAACATGTCGTTTTGGCAGAAGCGATGACGATTTACCATATGCCAATCTATCGACAATTGAACAACATCATTTCCAGTGGTCAATTGGGTGATTTAAAAATGATTCAAATGAACTTTGGCAGTTACAAAGAATATGATATGACCAATCGTTTCTTTAATCGTCATCTTGCAGGCGGTGCACTGTTAGATATTGGTGTGTATGCCTTGTCATTTGTTCGGTGGTTTATGACATCTAGCCCTCATCAAGTCCTTTCGCAAGTGAAATTTGCACCAACGGGTGTCGATGAGCAAGCAGGGATTCTTCTGACGAATGCCGAAGGAGAAATGGCGACTTTGACCTTGAGCCTCCATGCTAAACAGCCCAAGCGTGGAACAATTGCTTATGATAAGGGCTACATTGAAATGTATGAATATCCTAGAGGGCAAAAGGCGGTCATTACTTATACTGAAGATGGGCATCAAGAAGTCATTGAAGCTGGAAAGACGAGCGAAGCTTTAATGTATGAGGTTCTTGATATGGAAGCGGCAGTAGCTGGCGACAAAAATGAGATTCATTTGGATTACAGCCGTGATGTCATGAAAATGATGACGGATTTGCGAAAAGAATGGGGAATGACCTATCCTGAGGAAGAAAAGTAATCGAGTATGAAAGAGGAGAAACAATGGAACACTCAGCTTGGCATAGTTTTATTAAGCAACAATTGCCTGACGGCTATTTTAGTAAAATCAATTATTTTTTAAATCAAGTTTATTCATCAGGCACAATCTATCCACCGCGTGAAAAAGTTTTTAATGCGATTCAAACAACAGATTTGGCAGATGTAAAAGTGGTGATTCTGGGACAGGATCCTTATCATGGTCCGCAGCAAGCGCAGGGGCTGAGCTTTTCAGTACCAGATGATATTCCAGCACCGCCTTCTCTTCAAAATATTTTGAAAGAATTGGCAGATGACGTTGGAATGAAAGAATCTCACGATTTGACATCTTGGGCACTTCAAGGAGTGCTACTGCTGAACGCCAGTTTGACCGTTCCTGCTGGGCAAGCAAATGGACATGCCGGTCAAATCTGGGAACCGTTTACGGATGCTGTGATTAAGGTTGTCAATGAAAAAGATACACCTGTTGTTTTTATTCTCTGGGGCTCTTATGCACGCAAGAAAAAAGCCTTGATCACCAATCCTAAACATCTCATTTTAGAATCTCCTCATCCGAGTCCTCTTTCAGCTCATCGAGGTTTTTTTGGAAGCAAACCATTTTCTAAAACAAATACCTTTCTGACATCTCAAGGAATGGAACCGATAAATTGGTTGTTATAAGTGGTTTGATATATTTTAGCTGTTGAAAGGAGAAAAATGGTTAAATTAGCAACAATTTGCTATGTGGACAATGGAAAAGAATTTCTGTTGTTGCATCGAAATAAAAAGCCTAATGATGTTCATGCTGGCAAATGGATTGGTGTTGGCGGAAAATTAGAGAAAGGTGAAACACCGCAGGAATGTGCGGTGCGAGAAATCTTGGAAGAAACGGGTTTGCGAGTCAATAAGCCCGTATTAAAAGGTATTATCACGTTTCCAGATTTTACACCTGATAATGACTGGTACACGTACGTATTTAAAGTGACAGAATTTGAGGGAGACTTGATTGACTGCGATGAAGGTACTTTGGAATGGGTTTCCTATGAAGAAATTTTGTCCAAACCGACTTGGGAGGGAGATCATACGTTTCTATCTTGGATTTTAGAAGATAAACCATTCTTCTCGGCTAAATTTTCTTACAAAGGAGAGAAGTTGGTGGAGAGTCATGTTGATTATTATGGAGAATAAGGAGAAAAGTACATGTTGTTAATTAAAAATGGTCGTGTCATGAACCCTAAGTCTGGTTTAGATCAGATTTGCGATGTTTTGGTTAAGGATAAAAAAATTCTTAAAATTGGTCAGGATTTGAAAGCAGAAAACGCTCAGGTGATTGATGCGACTGGATTGGTGGTGGCGCCAGGGCTGATTGATATTCATGTTCATTTTCGTGAACCTGGTCAGACGCATAAAGAAGATATTCATACAGGTGCTTTAGCAGCGGTAGCGGGTGGATTTACAACGGTTGTGATGATGGCAAATACCACTCCAACGATTTCAACAGTAGAGACACTAAAGGAAGTATTAGCATCTGCCAATCGTGAAAATATTCATATTAAGTCTGTTGCAACTATTACAAAGAATTTTGATGGACAGCATTTGACAGATTTCAAAGCGCTTTTAGCAGCGGGAGCTATTGGTTTTTCAGATGACGGGATTCCATTAAAAAGTACAAAAATAGTACGCGAAGCTTTGGAAGAAGCTGACAAAAATGGTACATTTATCTGCCTTCACGAAGAGGACCCAGAACTCAATGGTATCCTTGGGTTTAATGAGCAGATTGCCAAAGAACATTTTGGATTTTGTGGTGCGACTGGGGTCGCTGAATATAGTATGATTGCGCGTGACGTGATGATTGCTCATGCAACCAATACTCATATTCATATCCAGCATTTATCAAAAGCAGAAAGTGTGAAAGTCGTGGAATTCGCTCAGCGATTGGGCACTCACGTAACAGCAGAAGCAGCGCCCCAGCATTTTTCTAAGACAGAAGAGCTATTGTTGTTAAAAGGTAGCAATGCTAAAATGAACCCGCCACTTCGTTTGGAATCAGATCGTTTAGCTGTCATTGAAGGGCTTAAGTCTGGAGTTATTTCAGTCATTGCGACAGACCATGCACCTCATCACTCTGATGAAAAGAATGCAAAAGACATCACCAAAGCACCGTCTGGTATGACAGGTCTAGAAACGTCACTTTCGCTTGGTTTGACTTATTTGGTGGAAGCAGGTCATTTGACACTCATGCAGTTGCTGGAAAAAATGACAATTAACCCAGCGCAACTCTATAATTTTGAAGCGGGCTACCTTGCTGAGAATGGACCAGCAGATCTCACGATTTTCGATACAAATGCTGAACGCATGATAACAGAAGATTTTGCCTCAAAAGCAGCTAATTCACCATTTATCGGTGAAAAATTAAAAGGTGTTGTTCACTATACGATTTGTGATGGACAAATTGTTTATGGAGGCAAATCATCATAACAAGCATAAGGTTGGAAGTGTTTTTCAACTTTATTGTATTTTAAATTTCTTATAATTTTTAGAATATTTTCTGTTTATTAGGATAAAAAATGATACAATAGAGAAGTTAAATAGTCCCGATAAGGTAGTCAAAGGTTAAATATTAACCATAGAGACTAGTGCTTTGTAACTTTTTAACGTAAGTCTGTTTACAGATTTTCAAGTAACTTCCTAGCAATAATAGAATTTTTAGGAGGGAATATTTCATTAAAAGGGGGACATGAATATGTCAGAACGTAAACTTTTCACGTCTGAATCTGTATCTGAAGGACATCCAGATAAGATTGCAGATCAAATTTCAGATGCTATTTTAGATGCTATCTTGGAGCAGGATCCAGAAGCTCATGTGGCTGCTGAGACAGCTGTCTATACAGGCTCTGTCCATGTTTTTGGGGAAATATCCACAAATGCTTATGTGGATATTAACCGCATAGTTCGCGATACAATTGCAGAGATTGGTTATACAAAAGCTGAATATGGTTTTTCAGCAGAAACGGTGGGGGTGCATCCGTCGCTTGTTGAGCAATCACCAGATATCGCTCAAGGGGTGAATGAAGCCCTTGAAATTCGTGGAAATGCTGAACAAGATCCGCTTGATTTGATTGGTGCCGGTGATCAGGGGCTGATGTTTGGTTTTGCTGTAGATGAAACACCTGAACTAATGCCGTTGCCTATTTCTCTCAGTCACAAATTAGTCCGTCGTTTAGCAGAGCTTCGCAAGTCTGGAGAAATTTCCTATCTTCGTCCGGATGCAAAATCTCAAGTAACGGTTGAATACGATGAAAATGACCAACCAGTGCGCGTGGATGCTGTCGTTATTTCTACACAACATGACCCAGAAGTAAGCAATGAGCAGATTCATCAAGATGTGATTGAAAAGGTCATTAAAGAAGTAGTTCCAGCAGAGTATTTGGATGAAAAAAGTAAGTTTTTCATCAATCCAACCGGCCGCTTTGTTATTGGCGGACCTCAAGGAGATTCTGGTTTAACTGGACGTAAGATTATCGTTGATACATACGGCGGTTATGCACGCCATGGAGGTGGGGCTTTCTCAGGAAAAGATGCCACAAAAGTCGATCGCTCTGCTTCTTATGCAGCGCGTTATATTGCTAAAAATATTGTTGCAGCAGGATTAGCTAAGAAAGTAGAAGTTCAGCTAGCCTATGCTATCGGAGTTGCACATCCAGTATCAGTCCGCATTGATACTTTTGGTACAGGTGCAGTTTCAGAAAGCAAGCTTCAAGAAGCAGTTCGACAAATTTTTGATCTTCGTCCAGCGGGTATTATTCAAATGCTTGATTTGAAACGACCAATTTACCGTCAGACTGCTGCCTATGGGCACATGGGACGTACGGATATTGACCTGCCGTGGGAAAAACTTGATAAAGTAGATGCTTTAAAAGCAGTTGTTGCAAAATAAAGAAGAAGTTAGGATACAAGTCTCTTGTTTATAAATTTTTTATGTGGCATTTTACAATCAGCCGCAGTTGCAATCTGACTTAAAACGTATTTATTTGTGCCGATTATATTAGTGTTATCTGCAAACTCCAGCAGTTCCCTAGATTGTCGGATCTAGTTATCATTTTGAGGAGCGGGACAAAATTGATTTTTGTCCCGCTCCCTTTTTAGAATGACACAAAAGTAAAATAGTTCTGTAATCGTTATATAACAAGAATGACAAGTTAAAAGAGATTTCTTTAAAAGGATAGGATTTTCAAAGAAACTGTGTTATAATAAAGTGCAGTATATTTGATTATAAATTCCTTGAAAGAGCTAAAAATGAAAAAAATTGTAATTAATGGTGGTCGCCCCTTAAAGGGAGAGGTGACTATTAGTGGTGCCAAAAATAGTGTAGTCGCTTTAATTCCGGCGACAATTTTATCTGATGAAATCGTGACATTGGATTGTGTGCCAGATATTTCCGATGTTGTCAGTTTGATTGACATCATGGAAGCTATGGGAGCAACCGTTGAGCGTCAAGACGATACGCTGAAAATTGATCCTCGCGGGATAAAAAATATGCCCATGCCTTATGGTAAAATCAATAGTTTGCGTGCTTCTTATTACTTTTATGGTAGCTTGCTGGGTCGCTATGGCGAAGCAACAGTTGGTTTGCCTGGTGGCTGTGATTTAGGTCCGCGCCCTATTGATTTGCATTTGAAAGCATTTGAAGCCATGGGAGCTACCATGGCTTACGAGGGGAATTCCATGAACCTTTCGACAAGAGGCAAGCGGCTTCACGGAGCTAGTATTTATATGGATACAGTTAGTGTTGGGGCGACCATTAACACCATGCTTGCGGCAGTAAAAGCAAAAGGGCGCACCGTTATTGAAAATGCAGCTCGTGAGCCTGAAATCATTGATGTAGCGACACTTTTGAATAATATGGGAGCACACATTCGAGGAGCTGGTACGGATATTATTGTCATTGAAGGTGTTAACAAACTTCATGGTACTCGTCATCAAGTCATTCCAGATCGAATTGAAGCAGGAACTTATATCTCAATGGCTGCTGCAATTGGTGAAGGTGTGCAAATCAACAATGTCCTTTATGAACACTTAGAAGGCTTTATTGCGAAATTAGAAGAAATGGGAGTTCGCATGACCGTTTCTGAAGATAGTGTGTATGTCGAAAAGCAACATGATTTGAAAGCAATTAATATTAAGACGGCTCCTTATCCAGGCTTTGCTACAGACTTGCAACAGCCTATTACGCCACTTTTGTTAACTGCTAAAGGACGTGGCTTAATTATTGATACGATTTATGAAAAGCGAGTAAATCATGTCCCTGAGTTAGTAAAAATGGCAGGAAAGATTTCAACGAGTGCCAATCATATTGCTTATGAAGGCCCTAATCAATTGCAAGGTGCAGCGGTCAAAGCAACTGATTTGCGGGCAGGAGCAGCACTTGTAATTGCAGGCTTGCTAGCTCATGGAAAAACCGAAATTACAAATGTAGAATTTATTTTACGAGGTTATTCAAATATTATTGAAAAGTTGACGAGTTTAGGAGCAGACATTCAACTTGTCGAAGAATAGATTCGAAACAGCGTTGACATGATGAGGTGAAATAGCCCAGTTGGCGTACCAACTGGGTCTTATCTTTAGAGGTAAGATATGAATTTGTGGACAAAATTGGCGGAATTCGCCTTTATAGAAACAGAACATTTAGTATTACGTCCATTTTCCTTTATGGATAGTGAAGATTTTTATAAAATTGCCTCCAATCCTGAAAATCTACGCTTCATTTTTCCTGTGCAGGCTAATTTACAAGAAAGCCAACATGTATTGGCTAATTATTTTATGAAACATCCTCTTGGAATTTGGGCGATTTGTGATAAAGCTTCTGAGAAAATGATCGGATCTATCAAATTTGAAAAGATAGACGAAATCAAGGGCGAAGCAGAGCTTGGTTATTTTCTTCGGCATGATTATTGGGGACATGGTCTGATGACTGAGTGCGTCAAAAATATTGTTTATTTGGCATTTACACAGTTTGATTTGAAGCGACTTTATATTATAACTCATCTGGAAAACAAAGCCAGCCAAATAGTTGCCGAGAAGACAGGATTTTCTTGTAGGCGGCAGTTCAAGGGGAGCGACCGTTATACACGTAAAATGCGGGATTATTTAGAGTTTTGCTATGAAAAAGGAGACTTTCATGAGTAAACATCAAGAAATTATCGCTTATTTGGAAGAATTACCAGTAGGAAAGCGTGTTAGTGTACGCAGTATTTCCAATTATTTAGGAGTAAGCGAGGGGACTGCTTATCGTGCGATTAAAGAAGCTGAAAATCGTGGATTGGTAGAAACACGTCCTCGTAGCGGCACGATTCGCGTAAAATCTCCCAAAGTAGAGCTGGAGCACTTAACATTTAAAGAAATTGCTGAAATTACGAGATCAGAAGTCTTAGCTGGTCAAGACGGACTTGAAAAGGAATTCAGTAAATTCTCAATCGGGGCAATGACCGAGAAGAATCTTTTGCGTTACTTAACGGAAGGAGGTCTCTTGATTATTGGAGACCGCACCCGTATTCAGTTATTGGCTTTGAAGCATGAAAATGCTGTTTTAGTGACAGGTGGCTTAGAAGTGAGTCCTGATGTTTTAAAATTAGCGAATCGCTTAAGCATTCCTGTTCTAAGATCACAACATGATACCTTTACAGTTGCGACAATCATCAATCGTGCATTGTCTAATATGCAGATTAAAACAGATATTTTAACAGTGGAGCAAGTGTATCGGGGGAGTCATGAATATGGATTCTTGAAAGATACTGATACCGTTCGTGATTTTATGGATTTGGTCCGGAAAAATCGCAACAGTCGTTTTCCTGTCGTTAATCAGCACCATATGGTAGTTGGCGTGGTGACCATGCGTGATACTGGTGACAAGTCTCCTCACACGATTTTAGATAAAGTCATGACAAAAAATATCTATGCCGTCACTTTAAACACCAGTATTGCCAATGTTAGCCAGCGTATGATTACAGAAGACTTTGAAATGGTACCAGTCATTCGGAGCAATCAAACTCTTCTTGGAGTCATTACGCGTCGTGATGTCATGGAAAAAATGAGTCGCGACCAAGTCTCCAGCCTGCCCACTTTCAGCGATCAAGTCTCTCAAAAACTGCGTCACATTAATGATGAATTTACTTTTGTTGTAGAACCCTTTATGTTAGAAAATAACGGTGTCTTATCTAATGGTATTTTGACAGAAATTTTAACGACAGCAACGCATCAGTATGTGACCTCTGGCAAGAAGAATATTGTCATTGAGCAAATGACAATATTCTTCTTGCAAGCTGTTCAGATTGATGAAAGTTTGACACTTCGACCAAGAATTGTCCGACAAACAAGGCACTCTGCTATTTTGGATTCCGATATTTACCTCAAACTTCAACTGGTTGCAAAAGTAACAATTACAGTAAAAATAAATTAATACCTCAGATATTAAGGAGAAAGAATGATAACTTTAAAATCACAACGTGAAATTGATTTAATGGAAAAAAGCGGTGCATTTCTCGCCAGTATTCATATTGGTTTAAGGGATTTGATTAAGCCAGGTATTGACATGTGGGAAATTGAAGAATACGTCCGCAGACGTTGTAAGGAAGATAATGCTCTTCCGCTTCAAATTGGTGTAGAAGGGAGCATCATGGACTACCCTTATGCCACTTGCTGCTCATTGAATGACGAAGTGGCACATGCTTTTCCACGCCACCAAAAATTGGTTGAGGGCGACTTAATTAAAGTCGATATGGTTGTTGGCTTGGTTGATAAAGCTGAGTTAGATGTTTCTAAACTCGATTTCAATAATGTGGAACAAATGAAATACTATACGGAAAATTTCCGTGGAGGTGTGGCGGATTCTTGCTGGGCTTATGCAGTTGGTCAAGTGAGTGAAGAAGTACAACAATTGATGGAGGTTACAAAAGAATGCCTTTATCGTGGAATTGAAGCTGCTCAAGTTGGCAATAGGATTGGTGACATTGGTGCAGCGATTCAAGAATATGCGGAAAGTCATGGTTATGGTGTTGTTCGTGACTTAGTAGGACATGGTGTTGGACCAACTATGCACGAAGAGCCAATGGTGCCTCATTACGGACGTGCTGGACGCGGATTACGTCTTCGTGAAGGCATGGTCTTGACAATTGAGCCGATGATTTCAACAGGTACTTGGGAGATTGACACAGATTTTGAGACGGGGTGGGCTCATAAAACGCTGGACGGTGGACTTTCTTGTCAATACGAACATCAATTTGTGATTACCAAAAATGGACCTGTTATCTTAACTAGCCAAGGAGAAGAAGGAACTTATTAAAAATAAGAATAGAAAGGGGCTTTTTGCTCAGTATTCTAGTAGGAGACGAGATGAAAAAGTTTGTTTCTAAGATTGGACAGAATCCGTTTTTACAATCCTTTTTTAAATTTTATCAAGCATCAGAGATTGATTTAACAAGCATTGCGGTGGCATATTATTTGCTGATTTCGATTTTTCCGTTGTTATTGATTGTTGTGAATATATTGCCTTATTTTCAAATTCCGATAGCAGAATTTTTGGAAGCAATGGAAGATGTTCTGCCTGAATCGCTGTATGAAGTCGTTGCAAAGGTTACCCGAAATTTGATAACTCAGCCTTCTTCTGGCTTATTGAGTTTTTCTATCCTTTCGGCTCTATGGGCATTTTCACAATCAATGTCATTTTTGCAAAAAGCATTTAATAAAGCTTATGGTGTTGCAAAAGATAGAGGTCTGATATCACATAGATTATTTAGTTTAGTCATTAGCTTGGGGTTGCAATTTCTCTTTGCCTTGTCTCTTTTACTGACAATGTTTGGGAGAATGTCGCTTCGCTTGCTTCATAGCTTTTGGGAGTTTGATGATCAACTATATGCCAGTTTGCAAAGAATGACCCAGCCGACTATTTACACCTTGCTGTTTCTTTCTTTACTGATGCTTTATTACTTTTTACCCAATGTAAAAATCAGGAAAATCCGCTATGTTCTGCCAGGAACGATTTTTGTAGTTTTTACGATTGGGGTATTGTTAAATTTATTTTCCGTTTATTTGGACACTTATGTAAATCACTTAATGGATGTCCGATTTTTTAGTTCCATTTTTGTTGTCTTCGTCATGATTTGGTTTACCCTCATTGCCCAAATTATGATTATTGGGGCAATCTTAAATGCAAGTTATCAAGGTTGTCACGAAAAAGAATTTGAAACGAGGCACAAACAACTGACAACGAGACTTATAAAAAATAAAGAGAAGTTTAAATGAAACTTCTTTTTTGCAGTTATTTTATTGCATTTGCAATAAAATGTGGTATAATATTGCTCAAGGAGGCAATATGACGATTTTGCGAGAGATTGGTATCATCGCCCGAGCGTTGGATTCAATGGCGAATATTGAATTTCGCCATGTTGATTTGGCCAAAGGGCAGTATCTTTATTTGGTTCGTATCGTAGAAAATCCCGGTATTATTCAAGAAGAGCTTTCAGATTTGCTGAAAGTTGATCGTTCAACTGTTGCTCGCTCCGTCAAAAAATTAGAGAGTAAAGGTTTGATTGAAAGAAGAAGTGTAGCTGGAAATTTAAAAAATAAAGAGCTTTTTGCGACAGATACAGGAAAAAAACTTTATCCGTTTATCTTATCAGAGCACACTTATTCTGAGCAGCAGGCTTTGACAGGATTTCCCAAAGAAGACGCTCAATTGTTAGAAGACATGTTAGTAAAGGTACGACAGAATATTACTGATGATTGGGAATTGGTTAAAAAAGGTCAAAAAAGAAATTATTGAGAGGTGTAAAATGAAAGTCACAGTTGAAAACGAATTTTGGGAATTATTCCCTCAAGCACAAATTAGCATTATGGTTGTTAAAGGCTTGGATAATAGCGTTGACGAAAGCAAAGACCCTTATTTTAAATCTTTGTTGGACAAGGGAAGCAAGCGAGCAGAAGATTTTATCGTAGATGAAACCTTTACGCAAAATGACGTGATTCAAGAATGGCGCGGTGCTTTCAGTAAGTTTAAAACTAAAAAAGGTGCGCGTTCTTCTATTGAAGCTCTTTTAAAAAGGGTAAGTCAAGGTCGTGAGTTCAATCCAATCAATCCATTGGTGGATATTTATAATAGTGTATCACTTTCCTATGCTGTTCCTTGTGGTGGTGAAGATATTGCTAAGATTCAAGGAGGCTTGCATCTTGGAAAAGCGCAAGGAGGCGAACCTTTCTTTCCACTTGGTGCAGAGACAGACGCACCAGCTCTTCCAGAGGAAATTATTTATTATGATGATGAAGGAGCTGTTTGTCGTTGTTTTAACTGGAGGGAAGCGCAACGGACAATGCTGACTGAAGGCACAAAGGATGCAGTATTAGTCATCGAAGCAATCAATGAAGACCAAGCTAAACGCGCGCAAGCAGCTATGCAGGAATTGCAAAGTTTAGTTGAAGATTATTTTGGAGTCAAAGGAGAAATCACTCATCTAACAATTGACAATCCAAGTGTAGATATTTAAGAAAAAAGAGCCTCAAAGCTCTTTTAGATTGCAGAGAAACCACCATTTGAGGTAGGTTTGTCTTTTTAATTAGTTGATTTATTTTTAAATACAAAGACTTTACTAAAAACATAATTGAGCACAATAATAACGATTTGAGCAAATAAAGTTTCAATGGTATTAACCGCTTTGATATCATTGTGGACAAATTGACCAATAATGCTAGGAAATGTTGTAACAAAAATGAATGTGAGCCCCATGTCCAGCAGAAAAGTGGAAAGTCGCGCAAGAGCAAATTTGACAAAACGAGCGCCCCAGCCCCTTCTTTGTTGCTTAAAAACAATTGTGTCATTTGTCGCAAAAGAAAAAAGAATTCCAGCAATATTACCTATCGCTGTAGAAAGCAATTCATTACTCGTGAAAGCATAACAAAGCATACGTGTAAGAACTGCAACAACAGTTGTAGCAACACCAAAAAATAAATAAGATAAAATTTCGTTGTCAAAAAAGTGTTTAACATATTTTTTCATAGATTTAGTCTATCATATTTGCAAAAAATGTGCTATACTTGAAAGGCTGTATTCGTTTTGTCAATACAGCCCTTGGCGCTTAGTTCCCTTTCGTCAAGCATATTACACGCGGTTTAGCCGCTAAAGGAGAAAACATGGAAAAAATTACTGTTCGTGATATGGCTCAGATTGCTCTTGTTGCTGCGATTTATGTCGCACTAACAATGACACCGCCCTTGAATGCTATTAGCTATGGTGCCTACCAATTTCGGATTTCTGAAATGATGAACTTTATGGCTTTTTATAAACCAAAGTACATCATCGGAGTCACGTTGGGGTGTATGATTGCAAATTTATTTAGTTTTGGAATCATCGATGTCTTTGTCGGTGGTGGCTCAACTTTGGTCTTTTTGATCTTAGGTGTGTATTTCTTTAGAAAATACATGCATGAATACTTGTTTAATGGACTGATCAATAAAGCTTTCTTTTATTTTGCGATTTTCTTTTCACTTTCTATGGTTACCATTGCAGCTGAATTGTATCTTGTCGCTAAAGCACCGTTCTTTTTGACTTGGTTTACGACAGCAGTAGGTGAGTTTGCTTCACTCATCATTGGTGGAATTTTAATGGACAAGCTAAATAAGCGGATTGATTTAGGAAAATAATTTTTGTTAATATTAGATTCAATAAAAAATATGCCCAAAAATTCTTCGGCATATTTTTGTTTATCTAGAAATTAAAAAATATAAGACCATATCGTTTTATGATTTTTGTAAAAACAATGAATTTTCTAGCTAAGTTTATTTTGCACCTAATAATTGTTCTTTACAATGGACGAGTTCGGTTATAAGGGCACAGTATGGCGTGTCTACACCATATTGTTGTCCCTTTCGTGCAATAGCTCCGTTGATATAATCAATTTCTGTCAAACGATTGTACTCGTTCAAATCTTGATACATTGACGGATAATGTAAGCCAATTGTATCGCGATTATAACAATTCTTTTCAATGTAGTCCACGGTTTCTGTGACATTCAAGTCTACATTTTCGTGTTTTGCAACTTCTGCAAACTCGCTAACAATTTTCACAACAATATTATGTGCAGGAGTAGTGTCTCCAAAGTCTGCCATATTAGCAAGCAAAAGGGTACACAGACTATTCATCGTTCCGTTGACACAAGCTTTTTTATAAATGGCATATAAGATATTTTCTGTGTATTGCGCATTTAATCCGGCAGAATTCAAGGTTTCAATGACTTTATAAGCTGCTTGTTCGGCTTTTGGATCTGCGACTAAATTCTTCAAAGCGATTGAGCCGTTTCCGAATAATTTTGCACGTTCAGGTTCTTCCATACCAGCAGTCCACATGGTATTTCCAATCATAATTTGATTTCTTGGGACATATTTTTCAATGACTTCTTCGTGACCAATCCCATTTAATAGACAGAGAACAGCAGTATTATCATGTATCAAAGGTTGAATATCTGCTAACATCGCTTCTAGCTGCATGGCTTTTGTAAACAGAATAATTAAGTCATTAGATAAGGTTGGATCTACTTCACTTTGCAAATAGATGGGCAACTTGGCAACAACTTCTTCGCCGTTTAAGTTAGCTTGTAAGCCATCTTTTTGGATAGCTGTGACATGTTCTTTCCAACCATCTACTAAAGTCACTTTATGCCCTGCTCGATGCAACATCAGAGCAAAGCGGCTACCCATGGCACCGACACCTGCAATTGTAATATTCATACTAACAATTCTCCTAGCTTTTTATTTATAGTATATTTTACTTCTTTTATGTATTTTAATCAATTAAATTTTGGAAATTTATCATATTTGATGTGACGATGATTATTTTTCTGCTATTTTACATTTTTGTCTAATTTTTTGTAAAGAATATAGGTAAGAATGCTGTAGAAACACATGAATTATGATAAAATAGAAATATGAAAGACAGAATGTTAGAACTGGTGAAGTTGCTCAATCAGTATGCTCATGAATATTATACGACTGATAATCCAAGCGTATCGGACAGTGAATATGATAAGCTGTATCATGAATTATTAGATTTAGAAAAGCAGTATCCAGAGTTCGTTCAGCCTGATAGCCCAACTCATCGTGTGGGAGGTAAGGTTTTAGAAGGTTTTGAAAAATACCAACACCAGTATCCGCTCTATAGTTTGCAGGATGCTTTTTCACGTGAAGAGTTAGATGTATTTGATGCACGGATTCGGAAAGATTTTCCAGATGTTAGCTATCTATGTGAACTAAAAATTGACGGCCTCTCTGTTTCTCTCATGTATGAAAAGGGGATTTTAGTTGCAGGAGCGACTCGCGGAGACGGTTCTGTTGGTGAAAATATCACAGAAAATCTGAAAAGAGTGAAAGATATTCCTTTAAAGTTGCCAAGCGAAGTTGATATGACTGTCCGTGGTGAATGTTATATGCCACGTAGCTCTTTTGATGCGGTGAATCAGCTACGTCAGGAAAACGGAGAACCAGAATTTGCTAATCCGAGAAATGCAGCGGCAGGAACATTGCGTCAGTTGGATACGGCGATTGTTGCCAAGCGAAATCTTGCAACCTTTCTCTATCAAGAGGCCAGTCCGACAAGTGCGACGAGCCAAGAAGCTGTTTTAAATCAGTTATCTAAAAATGGATTCAGTGTGAATGAGTGGCATATTTTGGCACATTCGATGGATGAAGTGTGGCGGTTTATTGGACAAATCGCTCAAGAACGCGACCAGTTACCGTATGATATTGACGGTGTTGTAATCAAGGTAAATGATTTGGCGGTACAAGAAGAGCTTGGTTTTACCGTAAAAGCACCTAAATGGGCGATTGCTTACAAATTTCCAGCCGAGGAAAAAGAAGCGCAGCTTTTATCAGTTGACTGGACGGTTGGGCGGACTGGAGTTGTTACGCCGACCGCTAACTTGACGCCTGTGCAATTAGCAGGGACAACGGTCAGCCGAGCCACTTTGCACAATGTAGATTACATTGCTGAAAAAGATATTCGCAAAGACGATACAGTTATCGTTTATAAGGCGGGCGACATTATTCCGGCTGTTTTGCGAGTGGTTGAAAGCAAGCGCCAATCAAAAGAGAAATTGGAGATTCCAAAGAATTGTCCAAGTTGCAACAGCGAGTTGATTCACTTTGAAGATGAGGTTGCTTTGCGCTGTATCAATCCACGTTGTCCTGCACAAATCAAAGAAGGCTTGATTCATTTTGCTAGTCGCGATGCCATGAATATCACTGGTCTTGGTCCTGCTGTTGTAGAAAAGTTATTTGATCAGCAGTTGGTAAATGATGTGGCTGGCATTTATCGCTTGACTGTCGAAGATTTGCTGCAATTGGAAAATTTTAAGGAAAAATCAGCTAATAAGTTGTATACTGCTATTCAGGCTTCCAAGGAAAATTCTGCTGAGAAATTATTATTTGGCTTGGGCATTCGCCATGTTGGAAGTAAAGCCAGTCAGATTTTGTTGGAGCATTTTCATGATTTGGAGCAATTAGCAAAAGCAAAAAGAGAAGAAATTGCTGCGCTGGATAGTCTAGGAATGGTGATTTCTGAGAGTCTTTCCAGCTATTTCGCACAAGAAGGAACTCATATTTTATTGTCGGAATTAAAAGAAGCGGGATTAAATTTCACCTACCTTGGCGAAAAAGTGGCAGCAGATGCAGCGCTTTCTGGATTGACCGTTGTTTTAACAGGAAAATTGGAACGTCTCAATCGTTCAGAAGCAAAAGCGAAATTAGAAAGTTTAGGTGCAAAGGTGACGAGCTCGGTATCTAAGAAAACAAGTCTAGTCGTTGCCGGAGCAGATGCAGGAAGTAAATTAACAAAAGCTCAAGAGTTGGGCATAACCATTCGTGATGAAGCTTGGCTTGAGAGTTTATAGAGGTTTGTATGGAAACAGCTAGAAAAAGAGCACGATTGATTTATAATCCGACCTCTGGTCAGGAAATTATTAAAAAAAATATCGCAGAAGTTTTAGACGTTTTAGAAGATGTAGGCTATGAAACAAGTGCTTATCAGACGACGCCAGCTCCTTTATCAGCTCAAAATGAAGCAGAGAGAGCAGCCAAAGCGGGATTTGATTTAATTGTTGCAGCTGGTGGCGATGGGACAATCAATGAAGTGGTCAATGGGGTAGCACCGTTGAAAAATCGTCCAAAGTTGGCGTTTATTCCAACTGGTACGACCAATGATTATGCACGCGCCCTCAAGATTCCAATGGGGGATCCGGTGGCAGCAGCTCGTATCATTGAAAAAAATCAAACTATAAAAATGGATATTGGTCAGGCTTATGGGAAAAAATATTTTATTAACATTGCTGCAGCGGGAACTTTGACAGAATTGACCTATAGTGTTCCAAGTGAAGTCAAGTCACGTCTAGGCTACCTTGCCTATGTCGCAAAAGGAGCAGAAATGCTGCCAAAATCTAAATTACGCAAGGTACACATTGAGCACGACCACGGTGTGTTTGAAGGTAAGGTCTCTTTGATTTTTGTTGCCTTGACAAATTCAATCGGTGGTTTTGAAAAATTAGCGCCAGATACAGTGCTAGATGATGGTAATTTTACCTTGATTTTGGTGAAAACTGCTCGGTTGTTTGATATGTTGGCGTTGATGATTCAAGCAATCAATGGTGGTCAACATGTGACAGATGTGAATGTAGAATATTTAAAAACAAGTAAGTTAAAGTTAGAAGTTTTAGACAAAAAAGCCCCATTCATGTTAAATCTGGATGGCGAATATGGTGGAGATACTCCTGTTGAATTGGAAGTTCTTCATAACCATTTAGAATTTTTTGCAAATATTGATGAGATTAGCGATAGTGCTTTGTCATTGGAGAATAAAGAATAATCAGGAGAATGTGATGTTAGACTATCGTGTCTTAATCCATTACCATAATCAATTAGGAAATTATGCAGCCTATAATATGTGGAAATGGCAAATGAATAAATGGGGAGAAGAGAGTACTTTTTCCCAGTATGATGATTTCGGGATTCAAGGAACCTTGTCCTATAAAAGCGAACAAGCTTTGAGTAATGTCCATGTCATTGTAAAAACAACCGATTGGTCTCATCAGTCGGTTGACTATTCCATTCAGTTGTTACCATCTCATTTAGTGACTGAGGTTTGGATTATAGAAGGAGACAGTCAAGTTTATTATTCTAGGCAGGCTGCTATGACTAGTCCGTATCATGCAAAGCAAGATCCTCATGCTTTTGATATGGCATTAGACAGCAAACATTTTGATCAGCATTGGGGGTATCAAGGTTGGTTAGGGTGTCGGTATAATGGTGAACAAGCAGAATTCAAACTCTGGGCACCGACTGCAAAAAAAGTTCAGCTAGTAGTCTACAAGAATAGCACTAACAAAGCGAAAATCTGGAAGGTCTACGACTTACAAAGAGGAGAAGATTTTTCCAAAGATCATGCTAAAAATACAATCGGAATTTGGTCTCGAGTGATTTCAGATGACTTGGCAAATAAAGCCTATCAGTACCAGCTAGAGTTTGAACATCACAAAACAGTAACACGCGATCCGTATGCGGAAGCCGTAACGGAAGATGGAAAGCGTTCTGTCATTTTATCGCCTGCGGAGCGAAATCCAAAACATTTCCAAGTGAAACAAGGGCAACAGGCAATTTGGCGTCTAAAGAATCCTTGTCAAGCTGTTATTTATGAGATGCATGTACGAGATTTGACGAAGTCTAGCAGTTCTGGCGTGTCTAAAAAACACCGAGGAACCTTTTTAGGGGCTTGTCAAAAAGGAACCAAAAATCGATCTGGCCAGGCGACGGGATTTGATTATATCCAATCTTTAGGTATCAATGTTGTACAATTGCAGCCCATCTCTGATCGACATAAAGAGTATGATTGGCATGGAAATGTGACCTACAATTGGGGGTATGATCCACAAAATTACAATGCTCCAGAAACAAGTTTTTCAACTGATCCAGCAAACCCATCTCAAGGAATGCGGGATTTAAAAACGATGATTCAAGCCTATCATGATGCGGGCATTTCCGTAGTGATAGATGTCGTGTATAACCATATTTATTCGACTCATGATTCACCGTTTCAACAAGCAGTGCCTGATTATTACTATCGAATGAATCCAGACGGATCTTTCCAAAATGGAACAGGTGTGGGGAGCGAGACAGCCAGCGAGCATGAAATGTTTCGTAAATATATGATTGATTCTATCCTTTATTGGGTAAAAGAGTATAATATTGATGGTTTTCGTTTTGATTTAATGGGCATTCATGATATTGAAACGATGCGTCAAATTCGGGAAGCGTTAGATAAAATTGACCCGAGAATTCTCACATACGGTGAAGGTTGGGATATGGGGACAGGATTGCTTCCGCTTGACAAAGCCAAAAAAGATAATGCCTTTGAATTACCTAATATCGGATTTTTCAACGATACTGAACGTGATGCTATCAAAGGCGCAGAGGTTTATGGTGGTTTGAAAGCTGGCTTTGTAAGTAGTCAAGCGACAGAATCAATTGTTGCCAAGGCAATTCTAGGAAGTAGTGAACTAGGAACCTATCTGGAGCCAAAACAAGTTGTTAATTATGTAGAAGCGCATGATAATTACAATTTGCACGATTTGTTAGCTGAACTGCACCCAGATGATGATGAATTGACTCGTACTAAGCGGATTGAATTAGCAACTGCGATGAATCTCCTCTTGCAAGGCATGAGTTTTATGGAGTTGGGACAGGAATTTTCACGTAGCAAGCTAGTAGCAACTGGAGAAAATGGTCAAACTATTCAGGAAGATTATGAACGTGCTATGAATAGTTATAATGCTCCTGATACTGTTAATCAGGTAAATTGGGATTTGATAGCTGATCACCAAGAAAGTATCAACTATATCAAACAGATGATCCATTTAAAAACGACAACAAAAGAATTTTCTTACCAGCATTATGATGACATTTACCATCATGCCTTTGTACATTCGGCGCATTCCGGAAGTGGAATTGTCATTTTTGAAGTGAAAGATGATAATTATTACCTCGTAATTTTTAATGCAAGTGGTGATAGATACAATATTGAAGATATTGAAAATTTGAAACTTGTAGCTGGAAATAGTCGTCAAGTTAGCGATTCTTTTGTTGAAGATCTGACAGCTACAGTCTTTGAAGTCGTAGAATGGTAATATCAAAAGATGTCAAGATTTTTTCTTGACACCTTTTCTTTCTTGTGATAAGATAGAGTGTGTTGGGAATAGTTCTGCTATTCCTAAAAATAAAAAAGAGAAAAGAGAAATTTTTAAAATGGCAGTTAAAATTCGTTTAACTCGTATGGGTTCTAAGAAAAAACCTTTCTACCGTATCAATGTAGCAGACTCACGTTCACCACGTGACGGACGTTTTATCGAAACAGTTGGAACTTACAATCCACTTGTTGCTGAAAACCAAGTAACTTTAAAAGAAGATCGTATTCTTGACTGGTTGTCAAAAGGTGCTCAACCTTCTGATACTGTTCGTAACATTCTTTCAAAAGCTGGCGTTATGAAGAAATTCCACGATTCTAAATACTCTAAATAATAGAAGTGCAGGTTGACTATGGACACGATTGAAAATCTTATTATTGCGATAGTGAAACCTTTGATTTCACAACCAGATGCTTTAACTATCAAGATTGAAGATACACCAGAATTTTTGGAATATCATTTAGATCTTGACCCTAGTGATGTTGGACGTGTAATCGGTCGTAAAGGTCGCACGATCTCTGCGATAAGAACGATTGTTTATTCTGTCCCAACCGAAGATAAAAAAGTCAGAATTGTTATTGATGAGAAATAAAAATGGAGCCATTCTGTACTGACCCCCAAAAGTTGGACAAATAATTATTGAAAGGATTTAGTTCTGTATTGCACAGGGCTAAGTCCTTTTAGTTTGACCTTAATTCGTTTGTTGTTGTAATAATCAATGTAGTTCACAATAGCTTGTTCAAGGTCTTGTCTTCTAAAGACCTAAAGTGATTCTCATAGCCATAAAACATTTCGGATTTCAAAATGCCAAAGAAAGATTCCATCATACCATTGTCTGGGCTATTACCCTTGCGCGACATAGATGCTTGAATTCCCTTACTCTCTAGGAAATGATGATAAGAATCGTGTTGGTATTGCCAGCCCTGGTTGCTATGGAGAATCGTATTCTCATAGTGTTTCTCTGTGAAGGCCTGTTTTAACATGCTCTTCACTTGTTCCAAGTTCGGTGAAGTAGAAAGATTATAAGCGATGATTTCACTGTTGAAACCATCTAAAACAGGTGATAAATAGAGTTTCTGCGTGCCATTCGGAATAGAAAACTCTGTCACATCCGTATAGCACTTTTCCATTGGCCTCGATGCTTCAAACTGGCGTTGAATGAGATACTCTGCTTTCTTGCCAATCTCTCCTTGGTAGGAAGAATACTTCCGTTTGCGACGAATTCGAGCCTATGATTAATCACAAATCCGCGATTCCTTAATTCTAAATGGATTCGACGATAGCCATAGTTGCCTGTATGTTCATTATAAATGGCTTGTATTTCATCCTTTAGATCTTTATCCTTATCTGGTTGATCCAGCTGTTTCAATTGATAATAGTAAGTTGAGCGAGCTAAACATGCTGTTTCAAGAAGTAAATATAATCGAAATCCTCCTGAAACCATTTCTCTAACTGTCTCTGCCTTTCTCGCTCTAAGGCTTCGTCCCTTTCCTCTAACTTTTTAGGTAGGCCACCTCAGTACGTAACCGTTCATTCTCCTCCTGAAGTCGCTCTAGTTCTGTCATTTCTTCCCAAGTTTTCTTCCGTTTACGTCCCATTTTAGCTGGTCTCCCTTTTGTTTTCTCAACAAGAGTATACCCGTTTTTCTTGTATTGCGCCAGCCAATTTGGAAACATTCCTTGGTTTGGGAGGGCATAATCAAGACTAACACTTCTTTGCGAACGACCTTCAAGAAGAACTTTATCAATCATTTCTTGTTTTAATTCTGGAGAATAATAACGATTCTTTCCTTTCTTGACTATTTCTATCCCGTAACGAGCAATCAAACTAAACATGTATGTCAGTGTAGAAATACGTACTCCAAATTTATTTGAGAGTTGCTTTAAGCTGATTCCTTGTTTTTTTAGTTCATAGATTTGCACTTTATCTTCATAACTCAATTTCGTAATAAAATACCCCAAAAGTTAGATTTTTTCTGTCTAATTTTTGGGGTGCAGATCATTCAGGCTCTATTTTTTTGAAATCTATGTAGAAATCATGTTTGAATTTTATAATAAAAATCCCAATTTTTCTAGTGCTTTTTCGACATAGTCTAAATCTTGTTGCGAATCAGCTTCTACTAGATGATAATGGACACCGTCTGTCAATTCAGATAAACCGCGGAAATTGGTCTCGTGAATTTGTTGAATGAAATGCTGAACATCTCTGCGGCAAGTTAATTTCAGATAGGTTTGAATTTCCCCATAAACGGGATGCTCTACCATAATATTTTGAACTCGTCCACCATTATCTACAATTTCCAGTAATTCCGCTTCAATATCTTCAATCGTATGCTTAACTTTAAAAAGCTGGTGATAATATTTAGCAGTATCATTCGTTTTGTAAATATAGCCTCGATTTGTGCTAATAATAGGAGCGCCATCTGCTCGTAAAACGGCAATGTCTTGTACAATGATTTGTCGAGTAACATGGAATTTCTCTGCTAAAATTTGTCCATTTAAGGGAGTTTCCGCAGTTTTTAAAAGCTGTAATAAATCTGTTCTTCTTTGTTTTATCATAAATTCATTGTAGAATAAATCTGTTAAATATTCAAGATTTAGCGGATTTTTTGTAGAGCTTTATAGATAAATTGTGCAATGATAAAATCAACGATACTATGAATGATAGTTCCAACTCCTACAAGGATGAAAAGCAGATAAAACATATTTGCTGGAAAAGAAGTTGAGGCGTAAAAGATGAGGCAAGCAAGGACTTCAGCAATTGCATGAATAAAAGCAAGGACAATATTAAGAATCCAAGTCTGGATTGGTTTATCTAAAGTTTTAGGATATTTTTTTAGATAAAGAGCGCCTACCAAGCCGAAGCATAGGTGCGACAGGGCACGAAGAACGATAACAATGGGATAACCAGCTACTAAAAAACCAAAAGTAGATCCTAGAATAACGATCAAAGCCATTAACGGCGAGATAAACATGGCTAAAAAGATGGGAACATGGCTTGCCAAAGTGTAGGATGCAGGCGGAATAATAATCTTTGCAGGCATAACCATGGGAATAACAATAGCTAGTGCGGTCAGAAGAGCTGTAAGAGTTATAAATTGATTTTTTGTTTTAGGTTTCATAATTTTCTCCTTTTTACTGTATATACACAAGTATAGTATACTGTTTTTTCAGGTAATGTCAAGAGAAAATTTTGATAGAATAGGACAGAATTCCTAAACAATCTGTGTCATTTCTGTTAGAATGTCAGTAAGAGGAGAATATTATGATAGATGTAAAGAAACAACCAGAGTATATTTCCATTGATTCTTCCTTACGTTTGCGAAAGTATGATGGACAAGCTCACCTCGCTTTTTCTTGGTATCAAGACCTTGAGGTAATCCGTTTGACTGATGGTAGTAGAGCGCCTTACACACTTCAACGAATCAAGAAAATGTATGATTATCTTACTCAGCAGGGAGAAGTGTATTTTATTGAAGTTTTGACAAATGCAGGGTGGCAGCCGATTTGTGATGTGAGTTTTTGGCAAGAGGACATGCCGATTGTTATTGGCAATTCAGCTTATCGTGGTCAGGGAATCGGGAGGACAGTTGTTCAGGTATTGATTGAACGCGGACGTAAGTTGGGTTATAAGCGCTTGTATGTTCAAGAAATCTATGATTATAATGAAGCTTCTAAGAAGATGTTTGAGTCAGTAGGGTTTTATCCTTTGGAAAAGACTGGAAATGGGCATCGCTATGCTTTGGATTTGATGCTTCCTTTGTCAGCTATTCAACCAAGTCAATTTTATCTTTCTGAGAAGAAATTAGAGCAGGTACAGATATGGTTCGATACAAAGGACATAAACGCCTTAAATCCTTTACCAATTAAGCGATTGAAAGGTAAAATCTTTTTAACTGATGGCCACAGCAGAGCATTTATAGCCTATCAAGCTGGTTTTGAAGAGATTCCAGTTTATGCAGAAGAGGACAATTTGAATTGGGATTTCTATTACTATTGCCTTCAAACTTGTGAAGAAAAAGGAATTTTTACGATAAAAGATTTAGAAAATCGTATCTTGTCTGAGTCGGATCATAGGAAAAAATGGTTGGATTGGTGCCAGCGAGTCGCGAAAGATTTTGAAGAATAAATAGTAATTATGTTATAATAAACAAGAAAATGCTTTCACATAGAAGAGGTCGAAAATGATTTATGAATTTTGTGCAGAAAATGTGACTAATTTGGAAAAAGCCATGCAGGCTGGTGCTCGACGAATTGAACTTTGTGATAATCTAGCAGTTGGCGGAACAACGCCTAGTTACGGTGTCATAAAAGCGGCTGTTGAGCTAGCAAAACCTTACAATGTGACCGTTATGACGATGATTCGTCCACGCGGGGGAGACTTTGTATACAATAACTTGGAATTGGAAATCATGCTAGAAGACATTCAAATGGCGCGCAGCGCTGGGACACACGGACTTGTTTTTGGTGTTTTGACAACTGCTAATAAAATTGATTATCCAAAAATGGCAAAATTATTAAAAGCCTCGCAAGGGCTGGAAGTCGTCTTTCACATGGCTTTTGACGCTACTCCAAGAGAACATCAATTTAGTGAAATGGACTGGCTAATGGAACATAGCGTGAAACGGATTCTAACTCACGGTGGACTGGCAGAAGAGCCGATTCAAGAGCATTTTTCTTGGTTATATGAATTGATAAATCATGCAGCTGGTAGGATTGATATTTTACCAGGAGGCGGTATTACGGTTGATAATCGTGATGAAATTGTTGCAAAGCTCGGCGTCAATCAACTTCATGGTACCAAAATTGTATTTTAGAAAGTGAAGATCATGTTAGACTTATTTGAGAAATATCAAGCAAATCCAGAAAAATTACAGGTATTTGGTTTTGAAAAAAGAGGAGAAGAGTTTGTTTATTCTCAGGAAATAATGAATGGTGATTTTCTGTTACAGCTAAAACTTCAGGGTGAGAAGCTGGACTACCAAGTGTTTGACCAAGAGGCTGGTGATGAATACGTGCAAGTCAAAATGAAGACTATGACAGGTGAATTTGTCGGTCAAGTCCGTGAAGCTTGTCAGGAGATTTTTTTGATGATTCGAGCTAATTGTTTTGAGGAAGTTGGCTTTCTTTATGAACAGAGCAGTCGCTTGCAAGATTATGTTGCAAAAACCTATGATGGAAAGCTAGAATACCTCTGGGAAAAGTCTTCCAGGAAGAGTTCTACCAAAGCTGGAGTTTTCCGTCATCAGGACAGTAAAAAATGGTATGGAGCCTTTCTGACTACAGATTGGTCTAAGTTTGAAAATGGCAAAACTGGTCAAATAGAAGTGCTGAATGTCAAAAACAATCAAGTAGCTAATTTGCTTAAGAAAGCAGGAATTTACCCAGCATTTCACATGAATAAAAAATATTGGCTGAGCCTGCCCTTGGATGATACTTTGACGGATACAGAACTTTTTTCCCTTTTAGATAAGAGTTTTGAATTGACCCAAAAGAAATGAGGAACACAGTTAGGTTGCGCTAGCTGCGTTTTATTTTTACAGATAATGCAACAAAATAATGTATAATGGTAATTAGTAATAGCAGAGGAGAAAATATGAATCTTATCAGAAAATTGGGCTGGTTTTTCAAACTGGAGAAAAAACGTTATATTATCGGAATTCTAGCCTTGTATTTGGTTAGTGTTTTTAATTTAATTCCTCCTAGAGTAATTGGTGTGGTCATTGACCGTATTGTTAGTCGAAATCTAACATCAGAGCAATTACTTTTAAATCTTTCACTTTTGGTTGCTTCGGCCTTTATTATGTATGGTCTGCGTTATCTTTGGCGTCTATATATTTTTGGTACGGCAAATCACTTGGGACGACTTTTACGTTCTCAACTCTTTGAGCACTTTACCCAAATGGCATCGTCTTTTTACCAAAAATATCGAACAGGAGATTTGATGGCGCATGCAACGAATGACATTAATGCAGTTGTAAGTGTGGCAGGTGGGGGTGTCATGTCGGCGGTAGATGCCTCTATCACAGCACTGGTAACGCTGCTGACTATGTTTTTTGTTTTAGACTGGCGCTTGACTTTGATTGCTATTTTGCCATTGCCATTTCTTTCCTGGGGAACCAGTTTAATTGGACGAAAAAATCATGAGAGCTTTAAAGCGGCTCAGGAGGCCTTTTCTGACTTGAATAACAAGGTACAGGAAAGCGTTTCGGGGATTAAAGTGACGAAGTCTTTTGGCTATCAAAAAGCAGAAAGTTACTCTTTTGCTAGAACAAATCAGGATGTCTATGAGAAGAATATTTTAGCTGCTAAATACAATTCCCTCTTCGACCCTATGGTTCTGATTTTCATCGGCTTATCTTATGCGTTAACTTTGATTTTTGGGGGAATATTCATCTCTAGAGGGCAATTTACAGTCGGGGAATTAGTGACATTTATTACTTATCTAGATATGCTGGTATGGCCTTTGCAGGCGATGGGCTATCTCTTCAACATCAGCCAGAGGGGAATGGTGTCTTATGAGCGGATTGAGCGACTGTCAGCAGAAAAATCTGATGTCAAAGAGACAAAAAAACCAGTTTCCCCTATCCAAAACGGTCGTTTGGTCTATAACATTAAATGTTTTTCTTATAAGGAAACAGCAACTTTGTCCAATATTCACTTTTCGTTAGAAAAAGGGCAAACGTTAGGAATCGTCGGACAAACAGGTTCTGGTAAGACGACACTTTTGCGCTTACTGATGAGAGAGCAAGATATTCAAGATGGTGCTATTTATCTGAATAATCATGATATTCGAGAGTATAGATTAAAGGATTTGCGGAGTTTGATTGGTTATGTACCACAGGAGCAGATTCTTTTTGCGATGTCAATTGCGGACAATATTCGTTTTGCAAATCCAGACTTGTCAGTTGACGAAGTGATTCAAGCTAGTAAACTTTGTGGTCTTTATGAGGATATTATTGCCATGCCAGAAGGCTTTCAGACGATTGTCGGTGAACGAGGGGTATCGCTTTCAGGAGGTCAAAAGCAACGATTAGCGATGAGTCGAGCGCTCGTTCTGAAACCAGATATTTTAATATTGGATGATTCTTTGTCTGCTGTTGATGCTAAAACAGAGCATTTGATTTTGGAAAATCTCAAGGAAGAACGAGACAGCAAAACGACGATTATTACTGCTCACCGATTGTCAGCAGTTGTTCATGCAGATTTGATTTTGGTGATGGAGAATGGACGCATTAAAGAGCGTGGCACTCACCAAGAATTGCTGGCTCAAAACGGTTGGTATGCACAAACTTATCATAAACAACAATTGGCAGAAAATCTAAAGGAGGATCGATAATGAGAAAACAAGTAACCTTTTATCGCCTTCTAACTTATATGTGGCGTTATAAATGGATTAGCATTTTGGCGCTCGTTTTCATCTTTGCGACAACCTTGGTAACGACAACTTTGCCACTTTTAGCTCGCTATTTCATTGACCATTTTATTAGTCGTTATCAGATTATGACAGGTTTTTATGTTCTGATTATGTACTATGCTCTTTTTCTTTTGCGAGTGTTATTTACTTTCTTGGGACAATATTCTTTTGCGCATGTGGCACATAGCATTGTACGTGATTTGCGTCAAGAAAGTTTTGAAAATATTGAACATTTAGGGATGGTCTATTTTGATCAGACCCCAGCAGGAGCGATTGTCTCCCGTTTGACAAATGATACACAAGCGGTTTCATATATGTTTAGTAGTATTTTTTCAAGTTTTTTAAGCTCTGTTTTTATTCTTGTTGTAACATTGGTGACGATGTTTAGCTTGAATTGGCGATTGACAGGTCTTATTGTACTCTTTTTACCAGTCATGTTAGGTTCCATTTTGCTTTATCAACGCTTATCTAATCGTCTCCTCAAGCTTGTCAGAAGTAAACTAAGCGATTTGAATGTTAAACTTTCTGAAAGTATTGAGGGAATGCGAATTATTCAGGCATTTAGTCAGGAAAAGCGTCTAATAAATGAATTTGAAGCGATTAACGGGGAGCATTTGGAGTATACAGTTCGCTATCTCAATATCAATAGCCTTTTTCTCCGTCCAGCTATGTCTTTGCTGAAAATTTTAGCTTATGCAGTTATTTTAGCCTATTTTGGCTTTACTTGGCAGGTTGCAGGAGTGACAGCAGGAGTCATGTATGCTTTTATCCAATATGTCAATCAACTTTTCAATCCTCTGATTGATTTGATGCAGAATTACTCTGTTTTACAGACATCTATGGTGGCTGCAGACCGTGTTTTTGAAATAATAGATCGTAAGGACTATGAGCCCAAGCAAGCTAATCTTCCATTGGAAATTACAGCTGGGAATATTGAATTTCGTCATGTTTCTTTTTCTTATGACAGCAAGCGTGATGTTCTGAAAGATATTTCATTTTCAGTCAAGCAGGGGGAAACAATCGCCTTTGTCGGTGCGACAGGCTCAGGCAAGTCTTCGATTATCAATCTCTTTCTGCGATTTTATGAATTTGAAAGAGGAGAAATTTTAATTGATGATCAAAATATTAAGGATTACAGCCAAGCTGAACTGCGTCGCAATATCGGTTTAGTTCTTCAAGATCCTTTCCTCTATCACGGTACCATTGCTTCTAATATACAAATGTATCAGGAAAATATGAGTCGAGAAGATATTGTAGAAGCTGCTAAGTTTGTGGATGCTCACGACTTTATTAGTCAGCTTCCTGCAGAATATGACAGTCCAGTAACCGAGCGAGGTGCGACTTTTTCAAGCGGACAAAGACAACTATTGGCTTTTGCGAGAACAATTGCTAGCAAGCCCAAAATCTTGATTTTGGACGAAGCAACTGCTAATATTGACTCAGAGACCGAAGAACTTATCCAAACTTCGCTGAAAAAAATGCGCCAAGGACGAACGACGATTGCCATTGCTCACCGTCTGTCTACCATTCAGGACGCTAACTGCATTTATGTCATGGAGCAGGGGCGTATCATTGAATCTGGCACACACGAAGAGCTTCTAGCGCTTAAGGGTACTTATTATAAAATGTATCAATTGCAGGCTGGAATGATGAAAGAAGAGTGATATGTTAAAGAAAAGGCTGTGCAAAAAGTGTCCCAGCTTCTATCAGATTTAGTAATAAAAGAATAACGCAGTAGGTGATTGGACTCTTCATTCGCTTTTCAAGCTCAGAAGAGCACCTAATCACCCTTGCGGGGGTGGGACTACGAACTAAAAATTTTCGATTTTTAGTTCTGTCCCACTCCCTTATAAATATTCATTTAAGCGTTCTAAGGTTTTTTCTAGATCCTCGTATTTAATTTTTGCGTATTGATAAGGACAATCCTGTATATAACTTGCTTCAAAAAAATCCAATGGCAGATTGCTATGTTTGAGGGAGCTGACGGATTTAAGTCCACGTAGATCTAGTAAGATACCATCTCTATTGATAAAGTAGGAAAGTTTGAGCTGATTTTGGCTTAAAAGTTTTTTAGCTCTCGTCAATTCTTTTTCTTGTTGATTGAGAAGAGAAAGACGATTTTTTTCAAACATGAGATTGTCAATATAAAGAGATAGAGCTTTCTGCATGATGAGATTGCTGTCGTAGTCTACTGCTTTTTTGTAGGCGATAAAAGTAGACTGAATAGCTGGAGGAAATAGCAGAGCTGTTATCCGAAGGGCAGGGAAGAGGCTAGTAGAAAAAGATTTGATATAGATGACATGCTGGCTGTTGTCCAAGTAATGAAAGGTTAGTTCGCGTTTGCTGTCAAAGTCAGCCAAATAATCATCTTCTATGATATAAACATCATAAAGCCGAGCAAGACGAATGATTTCTTCCTTCTCCTTTCGACTGTAAGAATGCCCCAAGGGATAATGAAAGCGCGGGATAGTATAGAAGAATTTGATACGTCCAGTTTGAAAATTCCGCTCCAAGTCTCCTAAATCAATTCCTTCTGGAGTTCGTTCAATTGTTTGATAAGGAAGTTTTTGGGCAGTTAGCAAATTGTTTATCCGATGATAGGTCGGCTGCTCAACTAGAATTTCATATTTTTCATTTGGAAAGGCAATTTGCGAAAGAATATAAAGAGCCTGCTGGGTACCAGATGTCAGAACAATCTTGTCAGCAGAGGTGTAGATAGCTGAATCTAGAAGCAGCTGCTGGACAGATTCTCGCAAATCCTCTAGCCCCTCTTGTTGCGAGTAGTAGTTAAAAAGATAATTCTCACGTCCAATCAGCGTTTCATTGAGACAAAGTCGAAAGTCTTCATAAATTTGGTAGTGGTCATCTCTAACGGTTAGCTCCATGTCCTGCTGCTCCTCCAGACTATTTTCCAACACATAGTAGCCACTTTTAGGAACCGCATAGATATACTTTTGATATTTCAATTCCATTAGCGCCTTTTGAGCTGTATCCTTGCTACAGCGATAGTATTCTGCCAGCTGACGGACAGAAGGAATCTTTTGTCCCTTGGACAATTTCCCACTTTGAATATCTTGGCTAATCTGATCTACAATACATTGATACTTAGTTTTTATCATCTTAACTGTCCCCATACAGAAGAATTTTTCTCTATTGTAGCGTATTTTGAAATCTTTTACAATCAGGAAATGATAGTTTGGATTGTGTAGGATTCCCCCATAGATTTCTCCCTACCAATAATTAATGTAAAAGAAATTTAATGAAATAGTTATCTGAGTAATACATTAGCGGAATTGTAATTTAGGCTGAAATGGTTTATAATGAAAAGTAACAAGTATATTAGGAGCCCGTCTAATGGAGAGAAAAATTAAAAAATCGGTAGTTGCGACCGGTTTAGCTGCAACCACTATTATTTCAGGCGGTTTATCACATCAAGTAAATGCCGAAGAAGTAAAAACACAATCTACTGAGCCAAAGACATCTGAAAAAATCACCAAACCAGTTACAGAAACAGATGTTCAATCAGCAAAGCTGCAAGCCGATGCTGCAAAGGTTCAAACAGATGCTCAGCAAAAAGTTGTAGAGCAAGTCAAAGGAGATGTAAATACTTCAAAGGACGCGGTGGCAGATAGCGAAAAAGCTGTTGCAAATGCTGAGGCAGAAAAGAAAGAAGCAACTCCAGAAGTTATTGAAACCGCAAAAGAAGAAGTGGCGACATCAGAGAAGACGGTTACAACAGAGGAAAATAAAGTTCAAGCAGCAGAACAGTCTGAAACAAAGGCAAAAGAAGCTGTTAAAAATCAAGAAAATGTTGTTGCGGGGCAACAATCACTTGTTGACGTTGCACAACGCGAATTAGACACAGCTAAAGCTCCAGTTGCCAATGAAGAACAAGATCTTAACCGCGCAAAGGAAGAAGAAAAACAAGCTGAAAAGAATTTGGCAGAAATGCAAAAAGATCTTGCTAAAGTGAAAGAAGAAATCGCTAATCTTCCTAAAGAAATCGATTCAGCGACTGAGCAAGTCAAGCAAAGTGAGCAAAAACTTGCAGAAAATCAAGCGACTATTGATCAAAAAGCCGCTGAAGTAGCCCGTGCTGAACATTCAGCTACCAATAGAAGAAATGTTGATTTAAACAAGGCAACCTATGGTGAATTTTTACAACACGCTAAAACAAATGGAGCCAACGAAGCGATTCGTAATGCCGCTACTGAAGCTCTAGCAACTTATGAAAGAGCTAAACGTGAAGACGGTATTACAGTTGGTTCTGACGCAACAAGTCCAGCAACTTTAGCAAATAACTTAAAAGCGATTGAATTGGTTAGAGCTATCAATGCTTATCGTAGACAAGCTGGATTAAAAGAATTATTGATTGATCCTTACAAGAATCCAGCCAGCCAAGTCCAAACTCTTTATTTTGAAAGAGCAGATTGGCATATGGGCAAATATTTGAGAAATGAAAATGTAGCGATTAGTTTTACTCCGAAAGGATCCGTTGATTTTTGGTATAAGGAAAAATCTATCTATATGGCTGAGGCAGCTAAGTATGGCTTAACAACCAATGAGCGAGACATTGATTCCAATCAAATTTATACCACCTTACGTAATCGTGGTCAACTTGCTTTCTTCTATAGAGTTGGTCACTATCTTCAAATGATGGATAAAAACTTTAATACCATTTCAGCTGCATATGATAAAGTTCCAAATCAATACAGTAATGTATATGGAACGTCTGAAGTTGGATTTCATAGAGAACCTAATTTTAATGCACGTGTTAACAACGGTACTCTTCTTAGCGCAGACGCGTATGAGCAAGCAATCCGTAATTTTGCTGGTGCTGCAAAGGCCGCAAATGCACAAGCAACAGTAGCGAAGAGTCAATTAGGCGTGTTGCGAGCTCAAAGAACGGGTTATGTATCTACTTTAAATATTCAAAAAGCAAAATTAGCAGACCTTCAAAAGTTGACTGCGAATCGTTCAGCTGCTCTTGCTACTGCGAATGCTGGAGTGATTACAGCTGAAGCGGCCTTGACAAAAGCAAAGCAAAATGTTGTAACAAAAGAAGCTGCTTTGAAGCGCGCAACTGCAACTATTGCATCCAAGTTGGCACCAAAACAAGTAGCTTTAGAAAAAGCTCAAAAAGTGTTAGATAGTGCTAAAAATAAATTAGCAGAACTAAAGAAAGCTTTAATTACAGCGGAGTTAAATGTTGCCAAGGCAAAAGACGCTTTGCAAGCTAGTCAAACCAAGCTAAAAGAAGCACAAGATAACTTGGAAAAATTACAAAATGCACCACAAGTACTTGAAGCAGCTCAAAAGGCCCTTCAAGCTGCACAAACTGACTATGTCTCTAAGGTTAAAACGTTAAAAGATGAAGAAGCAAAACTAGAGATTTCTCGTTCAATTTATACCAAGTTACAAGAAAACTATGAGCAATTGAGAAGTCAACTTCCTCCGAAGGCTCAAAAAGAAACAGGTGGAAAAGTACAAAACTTACACTTATCCAGAACTTACCAACCAAAACCATTGTTAGTTAGACGACAAAATACTGGTCAAAAAGTTCTGCCTGCTACAGGTACTAAAGCAGATCAGGTTGCTGCATTAGGTTTGCTACTTGGTTTGGGAACTCTAGCTAGTGCTCGCCGTCGTAAAAGAAATAACGAAGATTAAATAATTAAAGATTTTAGAAAAAATCTAATCTTTCTTCCCAAAGGCAAACAACTCTGTTTTCGAGTGTTTGTCTTTTTGATTGAGATAATTAAAATCAACAGTGAAGAAATGATAATAAAATAGAATTTAAATTAAATGTAACTTCTGCCTGATAGATATTTAAAGTATCTATCATTTTGAGAATCAGCACAAAAATAGTATAATAGACTGTATTCTCTTAACGAAACGAATAAAACTAAAGGAGTTTTTCATGCAAGTCATCAAACGTAATGGAAAAGTTACTGATTTTAATCCAGATAAAATTTATCAAGCTATTCTGAAAGCAGCACAAACAGTCTATGTCTTGACAGATGATCTACGTCAAAATTTAGCGCTTGTAACTAAAAAAGTAGTGTTAGATCTAGAGGAAGCTGGTGTTGAACGAGCTACTATCAGTATGATTCAATCTATGGTAGAAAATCGCCTGTTAGGTGCTGGTTATATCACCATTGCCGAGCATTATATCTCCTACCGATTGCAACGAGATTTGGATCGCAATGGTTATGGCGATCATATTGCAGTCCATTTACATTTTGAACAAATTCGATAAATTTACAGCCTAGATTACAGAATGAAGTAGTTGGCAGATTTTTTGAAAAATTTGCTAAAAATCAACTCTCTTTTAAGTTAATAATATTGCTTGTTCTAGAAAAGTTTACACATTCCCTTAATTTCTGGGACTTGACAAGTGTATTTTAATATGATAGAATTTAAAAGATTTTAAGCTTGAAGGGAGTGAAAAAAATGTCAAAAACAGTAGTACGTAAAAATGAATCCCTTGACGATGCTCTTCGTCGTTTCAAACGTGCGGTTACTAAAGCTGGTACTCTTCAAGAAACACGCAAACGTGAATTCTATGAAAAACCTTCTGTAAAGCGGAAACGTAAATCAGAAGCAGCTCGTAAACGTAAAAAATTCTAATTGAGCAAAATGACAGACTTCGGTCTGTTTTTTGTTTCTATTTAGATAAAATCGAACTCGTACTCAATGAAAATCAATAGCTTTAGCAGTTTTACCATATGGACGTTATCTGTCATCTCAAAACTCCACCGCAAGATTAATAGAAGTAGCAGCTAGAGGGATAGGTTAAGGCAAACAGAATATCAAGAAACCGTGAGAGTAAACAAAAACACTGATTTTCATCAGTGAATGTTTTTCATAATTATTTGCTTTCGAGCAATGCTTTGATTTCTTGAAGAACTTCTAATTCAGTTGGTCCTGCAGCTTCTTCAGCAGTGTCTTCTTCTTTTTTTGTAAGACTTTGCGCTTTTTCAACAGACTTGACGATGAAGAAGAGAACTGTTCCGATGACGAGGAAATTGATAACAGCGCTTAAGAAACTACCGTATGCAATCCCATTCCATTTTAAACCAGCAATTTGTTCTACACCAGCAGCTTTTAAAGCTGGATTGAGAAAGAGTGGAGTAATAACATCTCCAATAAGCGAAGTCACAATAGCTCCAAAAGCATTGGCAATAATAACACCGACTGCCAAATCAATTACATTGCCGCGAAGCAAAAACTCTTTAAGGTCCTTTAACACTTTCTTTTTCCTTTCAAAATACTAAACTATATTATATCAAAAAAGGGGGGAAAGTCAATAAAATGTCTAAAAAATATAGTGAATATTTTACTTTTTGATAAATTTATTATAAAATGTAAGTTGTTATTCTATGATAAATTGGGGGTGTTGTCTATTGATTGATAAAGAAATCATTTCTGATATTAAAAATAGTGTCAATATCGTCGAAATCATAGGAGAAGTCGTTGCTCTAACGAAAGCTGGAAGAAATTATCTAGGGCTTTGTCCTTTTCATGGTGAAAAAACTCCATCATTCAACGTGGTAGAAGAAAAGCAATTTTATCACTGTTTTGGCTGTGGAAAGTCAGGTGATGTCTTTAAATTTATTGAAGAATATCGTGGTGTTTCTTTTATGGACGCTGTACAAATTGTTGCCGATCGTGCAGGGTTTCCATTAGAAATAAAGCATAGTAGAAAAGAGCTGTCAACACATACACATCCTCATCAAGCACTTTATGATATTCATGCAGAAGCTGCAAGATTTTACCATGCGGTATTGATGACAACAAAGATAGGAGAAGAAGCACGTTCTTATCTTTATGAACGTGGCTTAACAGATGAAGTTATCAAGCATTTTCAAATTGGTTTAGCGCCCAATGAAAATAACTATCTTTATAAAAGTGTTAGTGGAAAGTTTGATGAGCAAGTCATTATGAATTCTGGTTTGTTCAACTTAGCTGATAACAATTTGGTTTATGACGCCTTTCAAAATCGGATTATGTTTCCATTGGCAAATGATAAAGGACAAGTCATTGCTTTTTCAGGTCGTATTTGGCAAGCAAGCGATATAGAGCAGAAAGTCGCAAAGTATAAAAATAGTCGCAGTACACCGATTTTCAATAAAAGCTATGAGTTGTATCATCTGGACAAGGCCAAAGCGACTATCAAGAAAAGTCACGAAATTTACTTAATGGAAGGCTTTATGGATGTTATAGCCGCTTATCGTGCTGGAATTGAAAATGCTGTAGCATCTATGGGGACAGCATTGACGCATGAGCATGTGGAGCATCTTCGTAAGTTCGCAAAGAAAATTATTTTAACGTACGATGGTGACAAAGCAGGACAAGCAGCGACAGCAAAAGCTCTGAATGAATTGTACGATTTATCAGTTGAAATTATCAGGATTCCTGATAATATGGATCCAGATGAATTTATCAAAAAAAATTCTGCTGATGATTTACAAAATTTACTGACTAAAACACGAATTAGTGATATAGAGTTTCTTCTGAACTATCTGAAGCCAGATAATATCGAAAACTTGCAAGCTCAAATTGAATTTGTTGAACAAATGTCTCTGCTGATTGCACAGGTTCAATCAATCACTGCACAAAATTCCTATATTTATATGTTAGCTGAATTGTTGCCTGATTTTGACTACCAGCAGGTGGAGCAAACTGTTAATAATCATCGTTTGGTAAATAGAAGAGTGCAACAACAGCAATCGCATCAACAAGTGTCAAGACTTGACATTCCGGTAACACGGCAAGTATCACGGCTAATTAAGGCAGAGAGTCATCTTCTGCAGCGGATGATTGATAATCCTGTAATTTTAAATGATTATCGTTTGAGGAAAGATTTTCATTTCGCAACAGTAGAATTGCAGACTTTGTACGATATTTTAAAAACAAATGGCGAGGTAACGCCACAAGATTTGTCTGAGCAAAATGATTCGGTACAGCAAGCTTGGTATCGGGTCTTAGAAGAAAATCTACCAGAGGAAGTTTCTGAGCAGGAACTGATTGAAGTGGAGCAAACGCGAGATAAGGAATTGCTTCGCAAAGAAAATCAATTGATTGGTAAAAAAGTCCGTGAAGCATCTCATAGTGGAGATGCAGATACGGCATTAGAAGAGCTAGAGCGATTTATTGCTCAAAAAAGGAGAATGGAGTAGGAATGGCTACAAAACAAAAAGAAGTAACAACTTTTGATGTTCAAGTTGCAGAATTTATTCGCAACCATAAAAAAACTGGTACAGCAACCGATGATGAAATCAATGATCGGCTAGTCATTCCATTTACTTTGGAAGCTGATGGCATTGAAGATCTTCTTCAACGGATTCAGGACGCAGGGATTGCTATTACGGATAAAGAAGGCAACCCAAGTGAACGGGTTTTAAATACAGAGGAAGAAGAAGCTGAATTAACAGATGAGGAGTTGCTTGGTAGCAATTCTGCTAAAGTGAACGACCCTGTCCGTATGTATTTAAAGGAAATTGGTGTTGTTCCGTTATTGACCAATGAAGAAGAGCAAGAATTAGCTGTTCTTGTGGAGCAAGGCGACTTAGAAGCGAAACAACGTTTGGCAGAAGCTAATTTGCGGTTGGTTGTCTCTATTGCTAAGCGCTATGTTGGACGCGGCATGCAGTTTCTTGACTTGATTCAAGAAGGCAATATGGGATTGATGAAAGCCGTTGACAAGTTTGACTATACCAAAGGTTTCAAATTTTCGACCTATGCCACTTGGTGGATTCGTCAAGCGATTACTCGTGCGATTGCTGACCAAGCGCGTACGATTCGGATTCCGGTTCACATGGTTGAGACAATCAATAAATTAGTGCGGGAGCAACGAAATCTTTTGCAAGAATTGGGACAAGATCCAACGCCAGAACAAATTGCTGAGCGCATGGATATGACACCAGATAAAGTTCGTGAAATTTTGAAGATTGCCCAAGAGCCGGTCTCTCTTGAAACTCCAATTGGAGAAGAAGATGATAGTCATCTTGGCGATTTCATTGAGGATGAAGTGATTGAAAATCCAGTTGATTACACAACACGTATTGTCCTACGTGAGCAATTAGACGAGGTTCTTGATACATTAACAGACCGTGAAGAAAATGTACTACGTTTGCGATTCGGTCTAGATGATGGTAAAATGCGTACGCTGGAAGATGTTGGAAAAGTCTTTAACGTGACTCGTGAACGGATTCGACAAATTGAGGCCAAAGCCCTACGCAAATTGCGTCATCCAAGTCGTAGCAAGCCACTTCGTGACTTTATTGAGGATTAGTAGACAAAAGGAGGCACCATGGCATACACAAACGAACAAATTGATGATATTAAAAATCGTATCTTGGAAAGTTTGGAACAAGTTATTGACCCTGAATTAGGAATTGATATTGTAAATCTTGGTTTGATTTATGAAATTCGGTTCAATGGTGAAAATGGTGAGACGCAGATTGATATGACCTTAACAACAATGGGATGCCCGCTGGCAGACTTATTAACTGATCAGATTCATGATGCGATGTCAGATGTACCTGAAGTGAGCAAAGTAGAAGTGAGACTGGTGTGGTATCCAGCATGGACTGTGGATAAAATGAGTCGCTACGCACGCATCGCCCTAGGGATTAAATAAGAATATGGCAGCATGAGTTGATTATGCTGCTTTTGTTTTGCTCAAACATTCAGAATATGTGCAATATTTTAACTTTATACTTTATATCACTTGAAGTATTGTAAGAATCTGTTATAATGGTTGCACATACTGAATTTTAGAAAAGGGAGAGAAGATGATTAAAAAAGGAGCACTGACAGGATTACTATTGTTTGGAATATTTTTCGGCGCAGGAAATTTAATTTTTCCGCCAACTTTAGGAGCTTTGTCTGGCGAACACTTCTGGTCAGCGATTGCAGGATTTGTGCTTTCAGGAGTTGGAATTGCTATTTTAACATTGATTATCGGTACTTTAAATCCCAAAGGCTATGTTTACGAAATTTCTAAAAAGATTTCTCCTTGGTTTGCGACCAGTTACTTGGTAGTTCTGTATCTAGCGATTGGTCCATTTTTTGCCATTCCTCGGACGGCAACGACTTCTTATGAAGTTGGGATTGCACCATTGCTTTCGAGTAATATGAATGGATTAGGACTTATTATTTTTACAATCTTGTATTTTGTGGCTGCTTACTTGATTTCATTAAATCCTTCCAAAATTTTGGATTGGATTGGTCGGATTTTGACTCCTGTGTTTGCCATTTTGATTGTCATTCTAGTCATTTTAGGGGCGATAAAATATGGAGTAGCTGCACCGCAAGATGCTAGCACGGAATACGCAAAAGCAGCTTTTGGAACTGGCTTTCTTGAAGGGTATAATACGCTTGATGCACTTGCCTCTGTTGCTTTTAGCGTTATCGCTGTGCAAACATTGAACCAACTCGGCTTTGCTAATAAAAAAGAATATATCTCAACGATTTGGATTGTTGGAATTGTTGTTGCATTGGGATTTAGTGCGCTTTATATTGGATTAGGATTTCTTGGAAATCATTTCCCAATTCCGGCTGATGTAATGGCGTCTGATGCCAATAAAGGAGTTTATGTCTTATCTCAAGCTACACAAGCTATTTTTGGTCCGACAGCACAGATTTTCCTTGCAGCCATGGTAACAGTGACCTGCTTTACGACTACGGTTGGTTTGATTGTTTCAACATCAGAATTTTTCAATAAAACCTTTCCTAAAATCAGCTACAAAACTTTTGCAACAGTCTTTACCTTGATTGGATTTGCAATTGCAAATCTTGGTTTGGGAGCGATTATTCAGTATTCAGTTCCTGTCTTGCAAATTTTGTACCCGATTACCATTGCGATTGTAATGATTGTGATTGTCAATAAGTTTCTTGCCTTATCTAAGATTGGAATGCAGCTAACGGTTGCAGTTGTAACAATTATTGCATTTGCGAATATTATTGGCTCGCAATTTAAATTGACTAGTGTGAGTAATTTAATCAATACTTTGCCATTTGCACAAGCTTCAATTCCTTGGCTGGTACCGACGATTGTCGGGATTGTGTTATCTTTGTTTTTGCCAAATAAACAGAAAAGTGACACATTTGAAATGGAATAATTAAAAAAACTATCACGAAAAGTGATAGTTTTTTTATGACCATATCAAATTCAAGTTTTTACAAATTGTATCCTCTATTTTTAGATAGTGAACCAGTGTATACTTTTCTTAGAAAGAAAATGAGGAGGAAAAGATAATGTTATCTATTGTGTTTTTGATTTCTGTATTTCTAGCGGGAATTTTATCATTTTTCTCGCCTTGTATATTGCCATTGCTTCCTGTATATGTTGGTATTTTATTGGATACAGATGAACCAAGAACAATCATTATTTTGGGAAAGAAGATTGCTTGGCATGGAATTGTAAAAACACTATTTTTCATTGCAGGATTGTCTGTAATCTTTTTAATTCTTGGATATGGCGCTGGCTTTTTGGGAAAAGTTCTCTATACAGAGTGGTTCCGCTATGTATTAGGAGCAATTGTTATTTTGCTCGGTGTTCATCAAATGGAACTGATCAATTTTAAGCTACTCCAACGGCAGAAAAGTGTTCAATTAAAAAAAGATAAAAATAGAAATGATTTTTACAATGCTTTCTTGCTAGGTGTGACCTTTAGCCTTGGTTGGACACCTTGTGTAGGTCCTGTTTTGAGTTCTGTTCTCGCAATTGCAGCTTCTGGTGGTAATGGAGCAGTACAAGGTGGCTTCCTCATGTTAGTTTATACCCTTGGTCTTGCTATCCCATTTCTCATTTTGGCACTTGTCTCTTCTATTGTTTTACGCCATTTTGGGAAAATAAAACCTTATATGGGACTATTAAAGAAAATTGGCGGGTTACTTATCATCTTGATGGGAATTTTACTTATGCTGGGAAATCTTAATGTTCTAGATTCAATATTTGGTGGATAAAAGGAGGAATCTCATGAAAAAAACAATGTTAGTCATCACAGGTCTTGTTTGTGTTGCTCTGTTGGGTGCCTGTGGAAATCAAAAATCAGCTAGTGGAACTAAGTCTGGACACGGGCAATTTACAAATAAAACGACAGCTACAAAGTTGAATCAAGGCGAAGCAGCTTCTGATTTTGAACCAAAAGGAGTTGACGGGAAAACTTATAAATTGTCAGATTTCAAAGGAAAGAAAGTTTATCTCAAATTTGGGGTATCTTGGTGTTCTATCTGCTTATCTACATTAAAGGATACTGATGAGTTAGCTAAAAATGCTGGGAAAGACTATGCAGTTTTGATGGTTGTTTCACCTGGGCATGTTGGTGAAAAATATGAAGCAGATTTTAAAAACTGGTATGAGAAATTAAATTATAAACATTTACCTGTTTTACTAGATCCTAGTGGTAAACTATTGAAACAATATGGTGTTCGTTCCTATCCGACAGATGCATTTATTGGAAGCGATGGAAAATTGGTAAAAACTCGTCCTGGACTTATTAAAAAAGCAGAAATTTAATCAACTCTTAAAAGCATTAAACAGGAGGGGAGGATGATGGAACATAAAATGAAATGGTTATTATTTGGTGGAGCAGTCCTGCTGGTTTTAGGTTTATTTGTGCCGGGAAGTCGCATGATGCCAACCATTAAAAATCAGTCTGCTATTAATCAGATTAAAGAAGCAGCTGTTAGCCAGGCCGAATCGGTCAAGCAAAAGAAAGCGGACTTGAAAAATGCAAATTTAAAGCATATCTATTTGGCAGGAGGTTGTTTCTGGGGTGTAGAAGAATATTTTTCGCGAGTAGATGGAGTGGTTGACGCAGTCTCTGGTTATGCTAATGGCACTAGCGAAACCACAAAATACGAACTAATCTCGCAGACAAAACATGCAGAAACGGTTCATGTAACCTATGATGCCAATAAAATCTCTTTAAGAGAAGTCTTGCTACATTATTTTAGAATCATTGATCCGCTCAGCAAAAATAAGCAAGGCAATGATCGTGGAGTGCAATATCGTACAGGCGTGTATTATAAAGATCAGGCTGATGTAGAAACGATTAACAAAGTCTTTGACGAGCAGAAAGAAAAATTTAAAGAGCCATTGGCGGTCGAAAAACAACCATTAAATCATTCATGAAAAGTTCTTTTAAATTGATAGAAAATGTAATATTTTTCAGTTTTATGAGCAAATATATTGTAAACGCTGACACGTAATGTTATAATGTTTTAGTAAATTAAAAATTAAGGTAGGAATTGCTCTATGAGTAAAATTGTTGTTATCGGTGCCAACCATGCTGGTACAGCTTGTATCAATACGATGTTAGACAACTTCGGAAATGAAAACGAAGTTGTGGTGTTTGACCAAAATTCAAATATTTCATTTTTAGGATGTGGAATGGCACTTTGGATTGGTAAGCAAATTGACGGCCCAGAAGGATTGTTCTATTCAGATAAAGAAAAACTTGAAGCAAAAGGTGCTAAAGTTTACATGGAAAGTCCTGTTTTATCAGTTGATTATGATAAAAAAGAAGTGACCGCACTTGTAAACGGTCAAGAACATCTTGAATCTTATGACAAATTGATTTTTGCGACTGGTTCACAACCAATTATCCCGCCAATCAAAGGTGTCGAACTTGTAGAAGGAAATCGTGAATTTAAAGCAACTCTTGAAAATATTCAATTTGTAAAATTGTATCAAAACTCTGCTGAAGTGATTGAAAAGCTGAAAAACAACGAAGGCATCAATCGCGTTGCTGTTGTTGGAGCTGGCTACATTGGTGTTGAACTCGCAGAAGCTTTTGAACGCCTTGGAAAAGAAGTAATCTTGATTGACGTTGCAGATACTTGCCTTACTGGTTACTACGACCGTGAATTGTCTGATTTGATGAGTCAAAACTTGGCAGATCATGGTATTAAACTTGCTTACGGTCAAACTGTGAAAGCAGTTGAAGGGGAAGGCAAAGTTGAACGTATTGTAACAGATAAAGAAACGTTTGACGTAGACATGGTCATTATGGCTGTTGGTTTCCGACCAAACACTGCCCTTGGCGCTGGCAAGATTGAACTTTTCCGTAATGGTGCATTCCTTGTTGATAAAAAACAAGAAACAAGCATTCCGGGAGTTTACGCAGTTGGTGACTGTGCAACGATTTATGACAATTCCCTTGGTAAAATGAGCTACATTGCACTTGCTTCAAATGCTGTTCGTTCAGGTATTGTCGGAGCTTATAACGCAACTGGTCATGAATTAGAAGGCATTGGTGTGCAAGGCTCAAACGGTATTAACATTTACGATCTTAAAATGGTTTCAACTGGTTTGACATTGGAAAAAGCAAAAGCTGCGGGTTATAACGCAGTTGAAACAGGATTTAATGACCTTCAAAAGCCAGAATTTATCAAACACAACAACCATGAAGTAGCTATTCGTATCGTATTTGATAAAGATACACGCGTCATCCTTGGAGCACAAATGGCTTCGCACGAAGATATTTCAATGGGCATTCATCTCTTCTCACTCGCAATCCAAGAAAAAGTGACCATTGATAAATTGGCATTGACAGATATTTTCTTCCTGCCACACTTTAACAAACCTTATAATTACATCACGATGGCAGCATTAACAGCTGAAAAATAAGAGCAAGATCTTAAATTTGCAAACCAGTTTCGTATGAGACTGGTTTATTTTTTTATCTGTATTTTATTCTCTAAAATAATTTCCGCAAGCAATAATAAAAATTGTAAAATTATGCTAAAATAGAGAGAGAATATATTTGGGAGGCAACGATGTCTGTTCAGACAGAAAAAGGTATATCAAATACCAAGAAAGAATTTGCATTTACATCTAGTTCGATTAGTCTGCAAGTTTCAAGAGGAATTTTAGTCGGGATTATCGTGGGTGCAATTGTTGGTTCTTTTCGTTTTTTAATTGAAAGGGGATTTCATATCATTCAACATTTCTATCAGCAAGGGCATGATAGTATGATTTGGGTTGCTTTTATTCTGTTATTTTATGCTTGTGTGATTTGGATAAGTGCAAAGTTAACACTCTCGGAAAAGGATATTAAAGGTTCTGGAATTCCGCAAGTAGAAGCAGAGCTGAAAGGTCTGATGAGCTTATCATGGTGGAGCGTTCTCTGGAAAAAATATATTCTAGGTGTTTTAGCCATTGCAAGCGGCTTGATGCTAGGACGTGAGGGACCCAGTATTCAACTTGGAGCAATGGGAGGAAAGGGAATTGCCAAATATCTTCATTTAAGCCCTGTGGAAGAGCGTTCTTTGATTTCTAGTGGAGCGGCAGCAGGGCTGGCAGCAGCTTTTAATGCTCCGATTGCGGGTTTACTGTTTGTTATTGAGGAAGTCTATCATCATTTTTCGCGTTTCTTTTGGGTCTCGTCTTTGGCGGCAAGTTTAACGGCGAATTTTGTTTCGCTTATGATTTTTGGAATGACCCCTGTATTAAATATGCCAGATAATATTCCTCTGATGGGGCTAGGGCAATACTGGCTTTATTTGTTGTTAGGAATTTTTCTTGGTTTTTCAGGATTTTTATATGAAAAAGTTGTTCTAGCTATGCCTCGTATTTATGATATGATTGGAGAAGTTTTGCACCTTTCTTCGCAATACTATCCCATTATAGCTTTCTCTTTCATTCTTCCAATAGGGTATTTTCTTCCACAACTTTTAGGTGGTGGCAATCAACTGGTTCTCTCTTTAACCAGTCAACACTATCTGCTATTAACATTAATGATGTTTTTCGTTATTCGCTTTATCTGGAGTATGATCAGCTATGGTAGCGGGCTTCCTGGCGGTATTTTTCTACCCATTTTAGCTCTCGGCTCTCTTTTAGGAGCAATTGCTGGCGTCATTTGTGTGCAATTAGGCTTTGCAACACAAGAGCAATTTCCTATTTTTATTATTTTAGGTATGAGCGGCTACTTTGGTGCAATTTCTAAAGCTCCATTGACAGCAATCATCTTGGTGACTGAGATGGTTGGCGATATACGAAACCTCATGCCTCTTGGTTTAGTGACTTTAGTAGCATACGTTGTAATGGATTTATTGGGCGGAGCACCTGTGTATGAAGCTATGCTAGAACGAATGCTTCCAGATAGTGTGGCAGATGACGGAGAGACGACGCTTATCGAAATTCCTGTCTCTGAAAAAATAGCCGGCAAGCAAGTTCATGAGTTGGAGCTGCCAAGAGATATTCTGATTACCATGCAACACCACAACGGAAAGAACCAAACAGTGAATGGCAGCACGCGCCTGTATCTAGGAGATATGATTTATGTGGTATTGAAAAAATCAGATATTGGACGCATTAAAGATTTACTCTTATAAAAGAGGGGGACCTCTTTTTTTAGAATCTGAAAAAATAACTTGCAATTTCCGAACGATAAAAAATATTATACGTCATTATATTGTAATTTCTGTACCTTGTGTTATAATACTAAAGGAAACGTCAGGAAAGGCGTAGCGATGCGAAAGCATAGGTAGGTCATTTTTAACATAAAATTAAAGGAGAATGATATGCTGAACGAATTTCCTATTTTTGACTACGAAGATATCCAATTGATTCCGAATAAATGTATCATCAAAAGCCGCTCAGAAGCAGATACGACAGTTACTTTTGGGAATCATACTTTTAAACTTCCTGTTGTTCCAGCTAACATGCAAACAATTCTGGATGAAGATGTAGCAGAAAAATTGGCGAAAAGTGGCTATTTCTACATCATGCACCGTTTTGACGAAGCTGGCCGCATTCCTTTCATCAAGCGCATGCATGAGCAAGGACTAATTGCGTCTATTTCAGTTGGTGTGAAAAATTATGAATATGATTTTGTTAGCCAGTTGAAAGAAGATGCACCAGAATATATCACGATTGATATTGCGCATGGGCATTCAGATAGTGTGATTGATATGATTCAGCACATCAAAAAAGAACTCCCCGATACTTTCGTGATTGCAGGAAATGTAGGGACACCAGAAGCTGTTCGTGAGCTGGAAAATGCTGGAGCAGATGCAACCAAAGTTGGCATTGGACCAGGAAAAGTTTGTATCACAAAAGTAAAAACTGGCTTTGGTACAGGTGGCTGGCAATTAGCGGCTCTTCGTTGGTGTGCAAAAGCTGCTCGCAAACCGATTATTGCGGACGGTGGTATTCGTACGCATGGCGACATTGCCAAATCTATTCGCTTTGGTGCTACCATGGTGATGATTGGTTCCCTATTCGCAGGTCATATCGAAAGCCCAGGTCAAACGGTCGAAGTAGATGGTGAACAATTCAAAGAGTATTATGGTTCAGCTTCAGAGTATCAAAAAGGTGCTTACAAGAATGTGGAGGGAAAGAAAATTCTTTTACCAGTTAAAGGACATTTAGCTGACACTTTGGTTGAAATGGAGCAAGATTTGCAAAGTGCCATTTCCTATGCTGGTGGAAGAGACTTGGCTGGTCTTAAACACGTAGACTACGTCATTGTGAAAAATTCTATTTGGAACGGTGATGCGCATTAACAATAAAATAATTACTTATTTATATTACGAATTTGGCGTAATGTTTCTGCAAGGCATCTAATGTCTAACAATAAGTAAGTCTTCAACTTTCCTGCTATGTTTTTAGCAAGGAATTTTGTATTCAGTTGGGTAACCAATTGTTTTAGGCTTGCTTTTGGCAAGCCTTTTGTTTTTTCTAAAAGGAGATTTTATGAAATTATTAGAAGAACGTATCCTAAAAGATGGAAATGTTTTAGGAGAAAATATTTTAAAAGTGGATTCATTTCTGACTCACCAAGTCGATTTCAACTTGATGAAAGAAATTGGTAAAGTGTTTGCAACCTATTTTCGCTCGGCTGGTATTACAAAAGTTGTGACAATTGAAGCATCTGGCATCGCACCTGCTATTTATACAGCAGAAGCATTGGGCGTTCCGATGATTTTTGCGAAAAAGTCAAAAAACATTACTATGACGGAAGATATTTTGACGACAGAGGTCTATTCTTTTACCAAACGAGTGACAAGTACGGTCTCAATTGCAGGGAAATTTTTAAATCATCATGATAAAGTGCTTATTGTCGATGATTTTCTAGCAAATGGTCAAGCAGCTAAAGGGCTTGTTAATATCATTGAACAATCAGGTGCCCATGTGGAAGCGATTGGTATCGTAATTGAAAAATCATTCCAAGAGGGAAGAAAGTTGCTAGAAGAAGATAAGCGAAAAGTCGTTTCTTTGGCTCGTATTCAAAAATTTGAAAATGGAAAAGTTGTATTTATGGAGGCTGATGCATAATGGAACTGAAAGAAGAAAAACATTCACAGGCGGCTGTCTTAGGTTTGCAGCATTTATTAGCAATGTACTCTGGGTCAATCCTTGTACCCATTATGATTGCTGGTGCGCTAGGTTATTCGAGCCAACAGCTGACCTATCTTATCTCCACAGATATTTTTATGTGTGGTGTGGCAACATTTTTGCAATTGCAACTCAATAAATATTTCGGAATTGGCTTGCCAGTCGTACTTGGCGTTGCTTTTCAATCGGTTGCGCCTCTGATTATGATTGGTCAAAAACATGGAAGCGGAGCTATGTTTGGAGCGCTCATCGTTTCCGGTATCTACGTTCTTTTGATTGCAGGCATTTTTTCTAAAATTGCTAATTTCTTTCCACCAATTGTGACGGGCTCAGTCATTACTACCATTGGCTTAACACTTATTCCTGTTGCGATTGGCAATATGGGAAATAATAGTGAAAAACCAACTGCACAAAGTTTGCTGTTGGCTGCTGTCACGATTTTAATTATACTGTTAGTAAATATCTTTGCGAAAGGCTTTCTAAAATCCATTTCCATTCTGATTGGCTTAATTATTGGAACGATTATTGCCAGCTTTATGGGCTTAGTAGATTTTGCGCCAGTAACTCAAGCTCCTCTTGTACATGTTCCGACACCGTTTTATTTTGGAATACCTAAGTTTGAACTTTCATCCATCGTCATGATGTGTATTATCGCAACAGTTTCTTTGGTGGAATCAACAGGTGTTTATTTTGCACTTTCAGATATTACAAACGAAAAGTTAGACAGCATTCGTCTGCGAAATGGTTATCGTGCAGAAGGACTTGCAGTGCTTCTTGGCGGTATTTTTAACACTTTCCCTTATACAGGATTTTCACAAAATGTTGGTTTGGTCAAACTTTCTGGAATTAAAATACGGCTCCCAATCTATTATGCAGCAGGATTCTTAGTCTTGTTAGGATTGGTACCGAAATTCGGAGCTTTGGCACAAATCATTCCAAGTCCTGTACTCGGTGGTGCTATGCTTGTCATGTTTGGTTTTGTTTCTGTTCAGGGAATGCAAATGCTAGCGCGAGTTGATTTTGAACACAATGAACACCATTTCTTGATTGCCGCTGTATCTATTTCCGCAGGAGTCGGTCTAAATGGAAGCAATCTTTTCAACAGTTTGCCAACCGGCTTGCAAATGTTTTTCTCAAATGGAATTGTTATGGCGAGCGTCATTGCGATTGTATTGAACCTTATTTTAAATCGTGAGAAAAAATAAAACTCGACAAGAGGCTGGGAGGATTTTCTCCTAGCTTTTTTGACTATTTTGAGCGCTTATAGTATAGTTAAGAGAGAAAGCATTGTTTGAGGAGATTGTATGTACCAAGCGCGCAATTTAAAAGAGCGAATGACCCTATTTATTTCGATTTTTTTGCCAATTTTAATTTATCAACTGGCCAATTTTTCAGCCTCGTTTGTGGATACAACCATGACAGGGCAATACCATACGTTGCATTTGGCGGGAGTTTCAATGGCGACTAGCTTATGGAGTCCGTTTTTTACTTTTTTGACTGGTATTGTCTCAGCCTTGGTTCCGATTATTGGACATCATCTAGGACAAAAACAGGAAGAAAAAATCGCTTCTGATTTTTATCAGTTTATTTATCTATCTCTCGGTTTGTCTCTTCTCTTGTTTGGGCTCGTTTTTTTAGGTGCACCGCTTGTTTTGTCCAATATTGGCTTAGAACCACTAGTAGTAGAAGTTGCTATACACTACCTCTGGTATTTAGCGTTTGGTATTATCCCTTTGCTTTTATTTAGTGTTGTACGTTCTTTATTAGACGCATTAGGATTGACAAGACTATCCATGTACCTTATGTTGCTCTTGCTACCGTTGAATGCCAGTTTTAACTACATTTTAATTTATGGAGCATTTGGCTTATCAGAAATGGGCGGAGCAGGAGCGGGGCTAGGGACTTCGTTGGCTTACTGGGTGCTGCTAATTCTTTCAATAGTCGTTGCAAAAAGACACTCTAAAATCAAAAAATATCAATTATGGAAAATTCGTCCTTTAGACAAAAAAGAGTTGCTGGAAGCGATTCGTCTCGGTTTTCCTATTGGCGGGACTGTCTTTGCAGAAGTTGTGATATTTTCAGTCGTAGGTTTGCTCATGGCTAAGTTTTCTTCGTTAATCATTGCCAGTCACCAGTCGGCTATCAGCTTTTCCAATCTTATGTATGCTTTTCCTATGAGCATTTCTAATGCTATGGCGATTATCGTTTCTTACGAAATTGGCGCAAAGCGTCTAGACTATGTCAGAAAATATTGTGTTTTGGGAAGATTGACTGCGCTTGGATTCGCTGTTTTCACGCTGACATTTTTATATCTTTTCCGTTATCAAGTCGCTTCATTATATGGAACCAACAAAGAATTCATTCGTCTGACATCGGTTTTCTTAACTTATAGTTTGTTTTTTCAATTAGCAGATACTTTCGCAGCGCCTCTTCAAGGAATTTTACGTGGTTATAAGGATACAAAAGTGCCATTTTATTTGGGATTGATTGGCTATTGGGGGGTGTCACTACCAGTTGGGTTACTATTGGATCACACGACAAATTTAGGTCCCTTTGCTTATTGGATTGGTTTAATCTCTAGTCTGGTCGTTAGTGGCATTTTATACCAACTTCGTCTTAATCATATTCAAAAAAGAAATTAGCTTAAATGTTGCATCTACACCATTTATCATTCTGAATAAAAAAAGAATCTCAGATTTTTATCCAAGATTCTTTTTTTGTTATTTTGTACGCATTTCACCTTGTGGGAAATAAGTCCCTTCAGGCATGTCGTTGATGATGACATGAACAGCAGATTGTGGCGCGCCAGTATTTTTCACGATAGCAGCAGTAACTTCTTTTGCAAGAGCTTTCTTTTGTTCTAACGTGCGTCCTTCAAATAAATCAATTCTGACAAATGGCATTTCATTTCTCCTTTTTATTTTTGATATTTTTATTTTATCACAAATTAGGTTTTAAAGCGTGTCAGAATGTGGTAAAATAAGAAGTATTAAAAATTGGAGAATTTGGAACGAATTAAAGAAAATGGTTCAGTTGTATTATAAATATGGCACGATGAATTCGGGCAAAACAATCGAAATTTTAAAAGTAGCACACAACTATGAAGAACAAGGCAAAGGTGTTGTCATTATGACGAGCGCACTTGATACACGTGACGGTTTTGGCGTTGTTTCTAGTCGTATCGGAATGAAGAGAAAAGCAATTGCAATAGCAGAAGATACTGATATTTTCCACTTTATTCAGGAAATGCCCGAAAAGCCTTATTGTGTATTGATTGATGAAGCGCAGTTTCTATCTCGTCGTCATGTCTATGACTTAGCGAGGGTAGTTGACGAATTAAACGTACCAGTTATGGCTTTTGGTTTGAAAAATGATTTTCGCAATGAGTTATTTGAAGGCTCGAAATATCTCTTGCTTCTAGCAGATAAAATTGATGAGATTAAAACAATTTGTCAATTTTGCTCCAAAAAAGCAACCATGGTATTAAGAACAACGAATGGTAAGCCGGTCTATGAAGGTGAGCAAATTCAAATCGGTGGGAATGAAACATATATTCCTGTCTGTCGGAAGCATTATTTTAAGCCAGAAATTGACGAAATGAAGAGTTAAGGAGAGGTGTAGCAAACGATGAATATTTATGAACAACTACAAGCCGTTGAAGATCGCTATGAAGAGTTGGGAGAACTTCTGAGTGACCCAGATGTTGTTAGTGACACCAAGCGTTTTATGGAATTGTCCAAAGAAGAAGCGAGTACACGCGATACGGTAGCAACTTATCGTGACTATAAAAGGGTGCTCCAAAACATCACAGATGCCGAAGAAATGATCAAAGACGCTTCTGGCGATGCTGATTTGGAAGAAATGGCAAAGCAAGAGCTCAAAGATGCAAAAGCTGAAAAAGAAGAATACGAGGAAAAATTGAAAATTCTTCTTTTACCAAAAGATCCAAACGATGATAAAAACATCATCTTAGAAATTCGTGGTGCAGCAGGAGGTGATGAAGCCTCGCTCTTTGCCGGTGATCTTCTGACAATGTATCAAAAATACGCTGAATCGCAAGGATGGAAATTTGAGGTTATGGAAGCCTCCATGAATGGAGTCGGTGGCTTCAAAGAAGTAGTAGCGATGGTTTCTGGTCAATCCGTTTATTCCAAACTAAAATACGAATCAGGTGCTCATCGCGTACAGCGTGTCCCAGTGACAGAAAGCCAAGGACGGGTTCACACTTCGACAGCAACAGTCTTAGTTATGCCTGAAGTTGAAGAAGTGGAATATGATATTGATCCAAAAGATCTTCGGATTGACATTTATCACGCTTCTGGTGCTGGAGGTCAGAATGTCAACAAAGTTGCAACAGCCGTTCGGATTGTACACTTGCCGACAAATATCAAGGTTGAAATGCAGGAAGAACGAACCCAACAAAAGAATCGTGATAAAGCTATGAAGATCATTCGTGCGCGCGTAGCAGATCATTTTGCACAAATTGCGCAAGACGAGCAAGATGCCGAGCGGAAATCAACTATTGGTACTGGAGACCGCTCGGAGCGGATTCGTACCTATAATTTTCCACAAAATCGTGTGACAGATCACCGTATCGGTTTAACGCTGCAAAAGCTAGATACGATTTTAGCTGGGAAATTAGATGAAATCGTAGACGCCTTGGTATTGTATGACCAAACACAAAAACTGGAAGAATTGAATAAATAATGAATTTAGCTCAAATTCTTGCTGAAATGGAAAAACAGCTTGAAGCAGTTGGCGAAGAAGCTGAAAGTCTCTCCTTTACTTTTCAAGTTTTGAGAAACTTATCTTTTACCCAATTTGTGTTGAAAATGCAGGCAGAAGCAACAGAAGATGATATAGAATTACTGGAAAAGATTCAATCTCAATTATTAGTTCATAGACCTGCCCAATACATTATTGGGAACGCAGCATTTCATGGACATTCGTTCAAAGTAGATGAACGAGTGCTAATTCCCCGACCAGAAACCGAAGAATTGGTCAACCTTATCTTGTCTGAAAATCAAAATAGCAGTCTGAAAGTTTTGGATATTGGCACTGGAAGTGGAGCAATTGCTCTATCTTTGGCTGCTGAGCGTGCGAATTGGCAGGTCACGGCTTCCGACATTTCCCAAGATGCTCTGGATTTGGCGCAAGAAAATGCGGAAGCAATTGATGTAGCGATTGATTTTGTTCGGTCTGATTGTTTTCAGGCAATTACAGGAAAGTATGATATTATTGTATCCAATCCGCCCTATATTTCAGAGACGGACAGAGAAGAAGTAGGACTAAATGTACTTGCTTCAGAACCTCATCTTGCTCTTTTTGCTGAAGAAGACGGGTATGCTGTTTATCGAAAAATTGCTGAGAACGCCCAAAAACATTTGACAGAAAAAGGAAAAATCTATCTCGAAATTGGCTACAAACAAGGGGAACATGTAAAAAAAATATTTGAGTCTGCATTTCCAAAAATGAGAATTCGCGTCTTGCAAGATCAATTCGGAAAAGATAGAATGGTAGTGGTAGATAATGGATAAAATTGAGGAAGTACTGAGCAGTGGAGGAGCAGTCGTGCTGCCAACTGAGACTGTATATGGTTTATTTTGTAAAGCACTGGATGAGCAGGCCGTCAGTCATGTCTATGACTTAAAAGGCAGACCTCGCGAAAAGGCCTTGAATTTAAATGTTTCAAGCTTAGAAGAAATTTATCAATTTTCCAAACATCAGCCTCAGTATTTTAAAAAGCTCTATCAAGCCTTTCTACCCGGTCCTTTGACCATTATTTTACAAGCTAATGAACAAGTTCCGATTTGGGTAAATTCAGGTATGAAAACAATTGGTTTTCGTGTCCCTAGTCATCCTAAAACATTGGACTTGATTAGAAAATTTGGACCTCTCATTGGTCCGTCCGCAAATTTATCTGGAAAGAGTAGCGGAGTAAACTTCCAGCAAATTATGACCGATTTCAATCACGAAGTTCTTGGTATAGAAGATGATGCTTTTCTAACAGGACAGGATTCAACTATTTTGGATTTATCTGGTGAAACAGCATATATTCTACGCCAAGGTGCTGTCACTTGCGAAGAAATTCTCGCTAAAATTCCAGAAATTCACTTCTAGACCTTGACTAAATAGGTTTTAGCCCCGCTTTAAGAGAAGGGAGACTCTTATGATTTTTGACCATAAAAACTATAAAGAATATGACGCTGAGCTTTGGGAAGCCATTGCTGCAGAAGAAAAACGTCAGCAAAACAATATTGAATTGATTGCTTCAGAAAACGTTGTTTCAAAAGCTGTTATGGCAGCACAAGGTTCTATTTTAACCAATAAATATGCCGAAGGTTATCCAGGTCGTCGCTATTATGGTGGTACGGACGTTGTGGATGTGATTGAGACATTAGCAATTGAACGTGCTAAAGAAATTTTTGAAGCAAAATTTGCCAATGTTCAACCCCACTCAGGCAGTCAGGCGAATTGTGCGGCTTATATGGCCTTAATTGAGCCAGGTGATACAGTAATGGGAATGGATCTTGCAGCAGGCGGACATTTGACACATGGCGCAGCTGTTAGCTTCTCTGGGAAAACCTATAACTTTGTGCCTTATAATGTCGATCCTGAAACGGAACTTTTAGATTTTGATGCTATTTTGGCGCAGGCTAAAGAAGTCAAACCTAAATTGATTGTTGCAGGTGCTTCTGCCTATTCACATATTATTGATTTTGCTAAATTCCGTGAAATTGCAGATACTGTCGGAGCCAAACTCATGGTAGACATGGCTCATATTGCCGGTTTAGTTGCTGCTGATTTGCATCCAAGTCCAGTACCGTATGCACATATTACGACAACTACCACTCATAAAACCCTTCGAGGACCTCGTGGCGGCTTAATTTTGACCAACGATGAAGAATTGGCGAAAAAGATTAATTCCGCAATCTTCCCAGGAATTCAAGGAGGACCGCTAGAGCATGTCGTAACAGCTAAAGCAGCTGCTTTCAAAGAAGTATTGGATTCAGATTTCAAAGTTTATGCTCAGCAGATTGTAGATAATGCTAAGGCAATGGTTCAAGTATTCCAACAGCATGGTAATTTCCGTGTCATTTCAGGCGGTACGGAGAATCATCTTTTCCTTGTGGATGTGACCAAAGTCGTTGAAAATGGAAAAGTCGCTCAAAACCTTTTGGATGATGTCCATATCACTCTCAACAAAAACTCTATCCCTTATGAAACCTTATCTCCATTTAAAACAAGTGGCATTCGTATCGGAACCGCAGCTATTGCAGCTCGTGGCTTTGGGGTAGCTGAAAGTACTAAAGTAGCAGAATTGATCATCAAAACTTTAGAGAATGCAAACAACGAAGCTATTTTACAGCAGGTTCGTGCAGAAGTTAAAGAATTGACCGATGCCTTTCCACTATATGAGGACTGAAATGGACATTTACGTAAAAAAAGCTATTATTCATCAATTTAGTCCGTCAGACACCGACCTTCTTTTAGCAGATAAATATCTTAATATTACTCCAAAAATTGAAGAATATCTTCGCAAAAAGATTGAACGTATCTATTCAGATGAGGCCAAAACAGGTATTTTTACCGAAGATAATGTCTTTTTATCACATATGACAAAAGACCTTTTAGAAACTTCTATAACGATTGCCAATCTCTGGAAAGAGGAGTTTTCGGTGAGCGAAAATCAGAAAACCAATGATTTGATTTTTGTTCAATTTGACAAGAAAGGAGTAGAGCATCTTGCTTTTTTGCGCATTGCTCTGCGGGAAACCCTCACCCACTTAGGTGGAGAAGTAGATAATCCTATCAAGATTACCCAGAACAACTTGCCGGGATTTGGTACAGGCGCTGATGAAGCCTTGGTCATCAATCTTCAATCACGTAAATACCATTTGATTGAAAAGCGGATTAAATACAATGGTGCTTTTCTCAATTATTTTTCTGATAATCTGTTACAAGTCAATCCTAAAATTTCTCCCAAGAAATCTATCAAAGCCTTAGAAAAAACAGCTCAAAAAGTTGCAGAGAGCTTTCATCAAGATGATTTTCAATTTCAATCCAAGGTTAAATCGTCTATTTTCAAACATTTAGAAGAAAATGATGAATTATCACCAGAAAAATTAGCAGATGACTTGTTCGATAACAATCTGACAGCTCGTTTGACTTTTATTAATCAGGTTAAGGAAACAATTCCAGAAACTGTTAAATTTGATGAAATTGATAGTAGTCATCAGAAGAAAAAATTTGAAAATCAAAAGCTCTCTCTTTCAAATGGGATTGAACTCATTGTCCCCAATAACATCTATCAAGATGCGGAATCCGTAGAATTCATACAAAACGAGAATGGAACCTATTCCATTCTCATCAAAAACATAGAAGATATCCAAAGTAAATAATGTTTAAAATTCTTAGAAAATTGATCCTTCTCATTCTTTTAATCTTTGTTGGTTACAAGCTTGTTCAAGTTCATCATGATATCAAGCAAGTGATGACCTACCGTAGCTTAGTGAGAGAAGTGCTAGACGAGCAAGATACTGCAGCCAATGAAGAACTAGTCCTTGCTATGATTTACACAGAAACAAAAGGAAAAGTTTCTGATGTCATGCAATCTAGTGAAAGTGCGACGGGTCAGAAAAACTCTATTTTAGATAATAAAGAAAGCATTCGTCAAGGTGTTCAGACCTTATCTGCGAATCTAAATGTAGCTCAAGAAAAGAAAGTAGATGTTTGGACCGCTGTACAAGCCTATAACTTTGGTCGAGCTTACATCGATTATATTGCAAAACACGGTGGCGAAAATACCCTTGATTTGGCAAAAAAATACTCCAAAAATGTTGTCGCACCAAGTTTAGGAAACGTGACTGGGCAAACCTATTCTTATTACCACCCCATCGCCCTCCTTCATGGCTCTAAGCTCTATATCAATGGTGGGAATTATTATTACTCCCGACAAGTTCAGATGAATATGCACATCATGAAAGTGATGAATTGGTTTTAATAACATCACCCCTAGTAGCTTATTTCTACTAGGGTTTTTCAAACAAATCAATTATTATTTATATCGTTACGTGTTATACTTAAAAATATATCTCACAGAAAGAAGCGATAAAAATGACGAAAAAAGCGGTCCTAACTACAGGAGTTTTAACAGTTCTGATTGCTATTTCTGCTTTTTTATTTTACAACGTTAAAGCGGACGGTAAATTGGACAAAAAGGATTATGTACAATCCACTACGCCAACCCTTTTCTTTCATGGTTATGGAAGTAGTGCCAATGCGGAGTGGCATATGACGAATGCAGTAAAAAAAGCAGGGGTAACAAAAACAGTTATTCGAGCAAATGTTGATAGAAATGGTACAGTTACGTTAAGGGGAGACATTCCTAAAGGTGCTATCAATCCAATCGTAGAAGTGAATTACGAAGACAATCGCAATCCCATTGATGTTGGACGGTATACAAAAGTTGTCGTCAGCAAGCTACAGGAAAAGTATGGCTTTACAAAAATGAATATGGTAGGTCATTCTTTAGGGAATATGTCGATTTTGTATTATCTTTTAGAACATGCTCAAGATGAGAACTTGCCACAGCTGCAAAAACAAGTGAATATCGCAAATTTCGCTGCCGGTTTAAAAGCTATGGGCTTATCATCTGATGTGAAAGTTGACAAATTTTTTCTTAGTTAATTTTTCTCCTTTCCAGTTGGTATAACAAAACCTACAATACCAAGTTTTATTTCCACTTTCATCTCTGTATGCTGGCACTTTAAACCTCCTTTGTATTTGTTGGTTTATAGCAATACTTTTCCATAAAGTATTCTCTATTTACCTTTCCTATTTGCACACGATAACCTAATTTAAGTAGGTCTTGATTCATATCGTTTATTATCTGATATGCTGTTGTCCTACTTACATCAAGAAATTCTTGTACATCTTTTGCATTCATAAAAATACCTTTCATAATGTCCTCCTTTTATAGTTTGTAAGGTTCTACATCCACAAAAGGGCGAGCATTAATTTTTATATATACATGCCGTTCAATAACGAACGGTATATATAACAACAGTTCATATTTGTTCTTCCAAGTTTTTTCTATTTATTTTTTCCTAAAATATTCAGATACTTGCAAATATTTACAACAGAACAGTTTTGTTGAGCTTTTGTTCATTTTGTGATAAAATATTTATAGTTATTGTGAAATAAGGAGGAGTTAGTTTGATTTCTGGAGAAAAATTAAAAAAGTTAAGACTTATGCGAAACTTAACTCAAAAAGAACTTGCCATTAAATCTGGTTTGACAGATGCTGCTATAAGAAATTACGAGCTTGGAAATAGATCTCCAAGTAAAGAACAATTACAAAAAATATCTGAAGCACTTGATTGTGATATATCAGCATTAATTAATCATGAGCCTAATTCTATTTTTGAAATAATGCATATAATTTTTGATTATGAAAAAGACATGAAGTTTAGACCGTTCGCAGATGATGGAGAAATTACTGGACTTTTATCAAATGATGTAGACTTCAATAATTTTCTTATAGAATGGAATGAGATGAGAAAAAAGCATTACAACGATGAGATAACAGACGAGGAATTTGAAGATTGGAAGCTATCTTACCCTAAAAAATCAAGATTTTTTAAATAAAATATGTACGCAAAAAGACCGCAGCTTGAAACTACGGTCTGATTTTTTTACATTTCTTTTTCAAATTTAGAACGCCAAAAGACTGCATATATTTGTATAGAAAGATAGATTGCAACTAGTATTATTATTTGTAACTTATCAACACCCATCAATGAAAACATAATAAGCATGGCTGCAAAGAGATAGGTCATTAAGTCGTAGGCCTTTGCCTTTGATTTTTCTGCAATCAATACGTTTCTTTCGTCCTTCTTATCAATTTCAAGCTGTCTGATTAACTCTTTGTTATTTTTTGTAGAGAAATATTTAATTATATTTCCTATGAAATGTCCGAAAACTCCACATCCAATACCGATAAATAAATACGGAATAGCGAGGACTGTCTTATTTACACTATCAATTCTTTTGTGAAGATAGAATCCCGTTAAAACCAGTGCTACTCCAAAAAATACTAAAATCCAATCTTTTAAGATGCTTTTGCTTCTATTCATTTTCTTCCTCCTCATAAATAAAAATGTCTTCAATAGTCAAATTAAAAAATTTAGCAATTTTAAAAGCTAAAATAATTGAAGGGTTATATCTTCCATTCTCTAGTGAACCGATTGTCTGCCTCGACACTTCAAGGATATTTGCCAGTTCCTCTTGAGTAATTCCTCGACTTTTTCTAATTTCTTCAAGTCTATTTTTCATATTTAATTACCCCCCCATCAAATGACAAGTTAACTTTACATATATTGTAATTGTTTTTTGAATAAATGTCAAATACGCTTTCCATTTTTTGTGATGATAAATTTTATTTATGGTGTTGGTTTATTATACATTTTTAATATTTTGTTTAGTCTTCTCTCTGGTCTTTTTCTTGCCATAAAAATTCCTCCTGATTATTATTATCTAATCAGGAGGAGTTTCTATACACAAACTAATTCAAAGTCTCAATTTTTTGTCCTCATGTAAACCACTTGGAACTATTATTCAATTTATTCTTTTTAACAAATGTTCCCATTTTAATCCCAGTTACTGTTTTTCATCTTCTGTAACTATTGATTTTACAAGGTTTTTTGTTTTTTTGCTACTATTCCCACTCGCTAATAGTCAGATATTGATTGACTAGAATTATTGATTTTATAGCGTTTGTTAATACAATCAATAAGTATTATTCGTTGTTATTTGAGTTTTTTGTTGTTGAATTGTTGCTGGTATCATCTTCGTAATGGATATTTAAAGTTTTAAATAAACTTTTTTCTTTGTCTTTTGGAAAGCTAAGTGATTGAATAAGCTTTCCAATTAAGTCTAAAGATAATCCTTCTTTTTTAGCTACTTCTGTAAAAATATAAATATTCTCAGCAGTTACATTAAATAAGTCATCCTCATTATCATTGGGTGGTTCTGGGTATTGTTTGTCATCGGTTAATCCTACTAGATAATCAACATTAACATCAAAATAATTTGATATTTTATGTAATGTGTCAATATCTGGTATAGCATTTTTGCTTTCCCATTTAGCAATAGTAGCCCTTTTGACTTCTAGTATATCAGCCAATTTTTGCTGTGTTAGAAATTTTTTTTTGCGTAAAGTTTTCAGTCTTTGTGAAAAAGTAGCCATGTCTCCTCCTTTTTGTGATTTAAAATCACTTTTTTGTTGACAATGTTTTTAAAAACTTGTACAATTGAAATGTGATTTAAAGTCACTAAACAAATTATACCAAACTATACTATGTTTGGCAAGAATTGGGGGTAACTGCCTATGATTGTATAAAAAAGTCTTTGAGAAGCAGAACTTTTCAAAGACTTACCAAAAATAACTATTTAAATTATATAACAATTTTTAAGAAAGATAAAGGTAAAAACTAATGGCAAGTAACAAAATGAAATTAACAAGCGAACTCTCACTTAAAGAAATGGCTCTTGATAGTTCTCAATTCTATATTCCTAAAAAGGTAAAAGTTGACTTTACACAAGTTCGCCCACGTAATAAATATAAAGACGGTAAGGCAACTGATGTAGTTGAAAGCTATATGCTTAATGGTATTGATGAACGTACAGCAGGCGCAGTAGAACAAGACTTGATTGATATGGAAGACATCAAGACAATCACGATTGAAGTATTAGGTAGCTTTGATGAGATTGAGGGAGCTATGGCAGCAGCTCAATTCGCTTTTGTAGAGTTACTAGATACTCGTGTAATGGCTCAATGGGTTGATGGTCGTAATCCCGGTTACAAGGGATTGAAATTGGTTGCTAGTGGTCTGAAATTGCTGTAACAACTAAAAATACGTAAAAAGCAGGGTTAGGTGTAGGGTTAGGTCGGGAAAGGCGTAGCCCCCGACCGTGCAACCCGTCTACACCGCTCAACCCGAATTTTTACGTATTTTTAGCGGAAGAATATTCATATTTTTTTGCTCAAGAGTTTTTTTGGCATAGTATATATCCATATATCCAAAACCTATGCGCGGGCGCCATTCTAGGACTTGACGATAGAATGGTGCAAAACAAGGAAAATCCTTGATTTGAAAGCATTTCTCCGTGGGACATCGGAACGGTCCAGCGTATGCGTTAGGAAAGAAAAAGAGTGAAAAATTATGGATTTATACTTGGATATATACTTGGATATATTCTCGAGAAAAGGGAGTATATATCCAAAAAGAAAGGATATATATACATAAACATAGAATATATATACAGTAATTATAATGTGGAGAGGAGAAGAAATGACAAAAAGAATTAGAAACAGACGATTTTTATTCGAGCAACAATTAAAGCCAAAATTCTGGGATTGGTCTATTCAAGACAAGCAATTACTTGATGATTGGGAAAATAATAAGACACAAATTTTTAGAACTATCTTTGACCGAGTGAGAACGTTAGTGGAAGAAGATGAATTTGTAGAATTTGCTATAGTAGTACACGATAAAGATGTCTCCTATGGAACGAAATTAGTCGAACCTCACATACATGCTTATATTGATTTTCCAAAATTGATAGATTTATCAAAAGTTGCTAGTGCTTTAGGCTTGGAACGTGAACGGATTGAAACTCCAAAATCAAAAGGCGGTCGAGCGTATACACGTATCAATGCTTTAGCTTACCTTATTCATGCCAAAGATAAGGATAAATATCAATATCTAGCAAGTGATGTCGAAACCTTTGATACGCTTGATTATGAAACGTTTATCAATCAAAATATAGAAGATTTTGAAAAATATGCTGCAACTCGTAAACGTGAAAAATCTGATGAAAGTCTCGACTTAGTCTTATCAAAAGTCCAAAAGGGAGAATTAAACTATTTGGAAGTTATGGAAGATGATGAGTTAGCTTTCTTATTTGCCAATAACCAACAAAAATTCAGAGAAAGCTTTAATTTCTTTGGAGAACGTGAGACTGTGCTACGTCTAAAAGATTTGAAAAAAGGGAATTATCAACTAACAGTTCTTTATATTCAAGGCGAACCTGGTATTGGAAAAACACATCTTGCCAATGAGCTTATTTTAGAAGTGTCAAAACGGTTAAGAGAAAATGGTTTAAAAGGTGAGTATTATCCTGCTAGTTCAAAAAATCCATTTGATAATTATTACGGTGAAGAAATTTTATTTTTAGATGACTTGCGAGAAGATAGTTTATCTGCGAGTGATTGGTTAAAACTATTTGACCCTCTTAACTCTGCGAGAATGTCAGCACGTTATCAAAATAAGTTGGTAGTACCTAGATTAATTGTGATGACTGCTTACATGTCACCTAAACAGTTTTTTGGCAATATCAAGACAGAAGATTTGAACCAGTATTTAAGACGTGTTAATTTTTCGACAGAGATAGCTAAAAAGCACGGTATGAAAGATACCTTTTATAGCGTATCAGAAGTGAAGAAAAATAAAGCTAATGACCACTACCAACGCTCTGACGGCTCTAGTGTGGTATTAAATTTCAACTATGAAGATTTGTATTCATCACAAAATAAAGATGAGTTTATCACAAAATTATTAGAGGAATATATCTATCCTAGAATATTGCCAAAGAAAGCAAAGGATGTGACAAATGACTAAAAAGATAATCGTAATAACAAAATGTCGAGATTATGGTCAAGAAGAACCTGTAGAAGTTATTGTTAAGTCTAGGGTTTTGAAATATCTCCCTGATATATATGTTTTTTTAAGGGATAAAGCTCGGTATTATGAAATAAAAAAAATGATGCAGTCGGCAAACCGCATCAAATATAAAAAACAACTAACTATATTGTAACATGAAAGGAAAATAAAAGCTATGTTTGTGGTTAAAAAAGATTTAATGAAATTGGGATTCAGTTCTTGGCAGGCTATGATGTTGGTAAAACAAGCAAAGGCAAAACTAGCTAGTCAAGGTCTAACATGGTATGAAAGTAAGGGATTAGGTCGAGTACCTTTGGAAACAGTTGAGGAAATTTTGGGTGTAAAAATTGATGAAGCTGATTTGCTAGATAAGGAAGTAGCAGAACATGCCTAAAATTTCTAATGTCTATCCAATGCCAAATGGTACGTTTAGAGCGTCTGTATCGCTTGGATTTGACCCTATAACAGGTAAAAGGATACAAAAGTTTAAAAATGGCTTTAAAACGCAAAAGGAAGCTCAAGAGTGGCGCTTACGTATGCTTGCTGACTTTGGTAAAGGTTCTATAACCGTTAATAGCACAATGACCTTTAAAAAGTTTCTTGATGATTATTTTATACCAGACTATAAAAGCCAAGTAAGAAAACGTACTTTTGATATGACACAATCAAAATTTAAAAGACTGTCATATTTTGAGAATATGAAGTTATCGGATATTCAAGCTCCTCATGTTAAGCAATGGCAAAATTCAATGTTTATAGAGGGGTTGTCTAATAATTATATTCGTTCTGTTCATCAAATCTTACAACAAGTCTTTGATTTAGCAGTTAAACTAGGTATGTTATCAAGTAATGTTGCTAAAACGGTGGGAAACGTAAAGAAAGACCGGCCTAAAGTTGATTTTTGGACGGTGGAAGAATTTCAGCTATTTATTGGTACATTTGATAAATCTAATATCTATGAATTATTGTATTTTACTACATTTTGGTTTTTCTTTATGACTGGAGTTAGGACAAGTGAATTACAAGCTATTGAATGGTCTAAAATTGATTTTGAAAAAGGTACAGTTTTAATAGATTGTTCAATGTATTATAAAAATCAAAAAGAGTGGTATCTTACTGATACAAAATCTATATCAGGTGTAAGGCTTTTGTATCTCGATGATGATACATTAGAACATTTGAAATATTGGAAGAAAGCACAATCTCAAATAGGGGAATGTAAATTTGTATTTTCCATAGCAGATAGTCCGTTGGTAAAATCAACTCTTAAACGTGTTCTAAAATCTCATAGTGATTACGCAAAAATAAAATCAATAAGAATTCATGATTTAAGGCACTCTCATGCTAGTTTTATGCTCTCTCTAGGAATGAATGATTTAGAAATGCAAAATCGTCTAGGACATGCTGATATTAAGACCACACTTGGAACGTACTCTCATTTAAGACCAAATGCAATGAAAGAAGTAGCTACTAGAATGACTGGGAAAGTAGTGGTGAGCGACAATAACATCAGAAAAAGTAAATTTAATGGCAATCAGCATACTAAAAAATTTCAATCAAAAGTTTTATCTGACTAGCAAAGTCTGTCTGATTAAACTTTTGATTCCTACGGTAAACTATTGAAGTTTACCGTATTATTAGTTATAATTCATATACAAGGGGGTTCTATGATGAAAGATGTTCAATTAAAACAAAATCACGTTCGACATTCAAATTCTATCAGCGATTTAGAAAAAATGTTTGATGATGGAGAGTATGTAAGTGATGAAGAATTCCTTAAAAGTTATGAGTATGTCGAAACAAATGATGAAGGTTATGAAATATGGCATTTAAAACCACATATTCAAAAACAGATTAAAGATAAGTATGGTTTATAGGAAAAATTATTTTTTTGTTGTTAAATTGTTGTTAAAGCAAAATAAAAAGCCTTAGAAATATTGATTTCTAGGCTTTTTTTAGCTTATTAACTCTATTCCCACTCAACCGTTGCTGGTGGTTTGCTGGTAATATCGTAGACAATGCGGTTGACGTGGTCTACTTCATTGACGATACGAACAGAGATTTTTTGTAGTACTTCCCAAGGGATTTTAGCGAAATCTGCTGTCATCCCGTCGATAGAAGTAATAGCACGAATAGCAATGGTATAATCATAAGTTCGACCATCCCCCATAACACCGACCGAGCGAACACCAGTATTCACAGTGAAGTATTGCCAAATATCACGATCAAGTCCAGCTTTCACGATTTCTTCACGGAGAATGGCATCGGATTCGCGAACAGTTGTGAGTTTTTCTTCGGTAATCTCGCCCATAATACGAATGGCAAGTCCTGGGCCTGGGAATGGCTGACGCCAAACAATTTCATCTGGCATACCAAGTTCTGTACCAAGCGCACGAACTTCGTCTTTATAAAGTGTATTGAGAGGCTCAATCAACTCAAACTGCATATCTTCTGGCAGACCACCAACATTATGGTGAGACTTGATAGTTTGAGCAGTATCTGTACCAGATTCGATAACGTCAGTATAGAGCGTTCCTTGTGCGAGGAATTTTACATCTTTTAACTTGCTAGCTTCATCGTCAAAAACATAAACAAACTCATTACCAATGATTTTACGCTTTTGTTCTGGATCAGATACACCAGCTAATTTATCAAGGAAACGTTTGGCAGCGTCTGCTTTGATGATATTCAGACCGAATTTTCCTCCAAGGGAATCCATGACTTGATCTGCTTCGCCCTTACGGAGCAATCCATGATCTACAAAGATGCAGATAAGCTGGTCTCCGATAGCTTTTTGAAGAAGAACGCCAACAACGGATGAATCAACACCACCCGAAAGACCCAGAAGAACACGTTTATCGCCAACCGTTTCTCGAATTCGCTTGATTTGCATTTCAATAAAGTTATCCATTGACCAGTCGCCTTTGGCGCCACAAATATTCAAAGCAAAATTGCGTAGAATATCATACCCATAAACAGAGTGGCGTACTTCAGGGTGAAATTGAATGCCATAAATCTGCTTTTCAGGTTGTTCAATAGCTGCAAATGGACAGTCGGCAGAAGTACCAGTACGTACAAATCCTTTAGGAATTTCGGTGACAGCATCTCCATGACTCATGAGAACGATTTGATTTTCAGGAGTTCCTGCAAATAATTTAGAATCAGTATGAGTGAGCTCGGATTGACCGTACTCACGGTTTCCGGCATTTCCAGCAGGTACAACTTTCCCGCCTAATTTGTGAGTCAAAAGCTGCATTCCATAGCAAATTCCCAAAATTGGAATACCCAATTCTAAAATTTCAGGATCAATGTCAAATGCTCCTGCTTCATATACGGACTTTGGTCCACCTGACAAAATGATTCCGACTGGATTTATCTCACGAACCTCAGCAGCTGTGATTTTATTGCTTTTCAGCTCAGAAAAAACACCAATCTCGCGGATTCGGCGTGAAATAAGCTGATTGTATTGGCTCCCATAATCCAGTACAATAATTCTTTCAACATCTTGCAATTCAGTTGTAGTTGTCATTTCTTCCCTTTCTTAAAAGAATTTTCTTTTTTTATTTTAACACAAAATAGAGACTTTTTCCAATAACATTAAGTAGCGATTGACTTTTATTTCAATTGATAATACAATGAAGAGGGGAAATCATTCTTGAAAGGGGTTACTATGCTTCCAGCCTATATTAAAATTCACGATCAAATAAAAAAAGAAATCGACGAAGAAATTTGGAAAATCGGACAGCGATTGCCAAGCGAGCGCGATTTAGCTGAACAATTTGAAGTTAGTCGCATGACACTCCGTCAGGCAATCACTCTTTTAGTAGAAGAAGGAGTACTGGAACGTCGTATGGGAAGTGGTACATTTGTAGCCAGTACGCGAGTTCAGGAAAAAATGCGTGGCACAACTAGCTTTACAGAAATTATCAAAGCCCAAGGCAAGACACCATCGAGCCAGCTGATTTCTTATCGCCGAACATTGCCAAGTAAAGAGGAAGTCGAAAAATTAGGAATCGAAAAGACGGAAAACGTCATTCGTATGGAGCGGGTGCGGTATGCGGACAATATTCCTGTAGTTTACGAAGTCGCTTCCATTCCAGAGAAATTCATCAAAAATTTTAATAAAGAAGAAATTACGAAGCATTTTTTTCAAACCTTACAAGAACATGGCTATAAAATCGGAAAATCTCAACAGACCATCTATGCTCGTCTTGCAAAAGAAAAGATTGCGCAGTACTTAGAAATTCCTAGAGGACACGCCATTCTTGGTTTGACACAGATTTCTTATTTTGACAATGGCACCGCTTTTGAATATGTTAAAAGTCAGTATGTCGGCGAACGGTTTGAATTTTATTTAGAAAACAACTGATCTGTTTTACATAATTTAATATACGTAAACACCCTTGGTAATTTAAGAGTGTTTTTTAGTGAGTAAAGCTCTTCGCTAGTAGAGTTTATCTGTATTTTTTGATATAATAATCTTTATGGAAATTGAAAAAACCAATCGAATGAATGCTCTTTTTGAGTTTTATGCAGCGCTTTTAACAGATAAGCAAATGAATTATATTGAGCTTTATTATGCAGATGATTATAGTCTAGCTGAGATTGCTGAAGAATTTCAAGTTAGTCGTCAGGCTGTTTATGACAATATCAAACGAACAGAAAAGATTCTCGAAGACTACGAAATGAAACTGCACATGTATTCAGATTATATCGTCAGAAGTCAGATTTTTGATCAAATAATGGAAAAGTATGCAGATGATACCTATTTACAAGAGCAAATTTCGATTTTATCCAGTATTGACAATCGAGAATAGTGAATTGTCAGCTCAAAAATATCCAAACATCAATAACAATAACTAGGAGAAATACATTTTATGGCATTTGAAAGTTTAACTGAACGTTTACAGAACGTTTTTAAAAATCTGCGTCGCAAGGGCAAAATTTCAGAGAGTGATGTTCAAGAAGCGACCAAAGAGATTCGTTTGGCACTCTTGGAAGCCGATGTAGCTTTGCCAGTTGTTAAAGACTTTATCAAGAAAGTTCGTGAACGTGCTGTCGGACATGAAGTTATTGATACGTTAAATCCTGCTCAGCAGATTATCAAGATTGTTGATGAGGAATTGACCACTGTCTTGGGTTCTGATACGGCAGAAATTATCAAATCTCCAAAAATCCCGACTATTATCATGATGGTCGGTCTTCAAGGTGCTGGTAAGACTACGTTTGCCGGAAAGTTGGCCAATAAACTCAAGAAGGAAGAAGGCGCTCGTCCTTTGATGATAGCTGCTGATATTTATCGTCCAGCAGCCATTGATCAACTTAAAACTCTAGGTCAGCAAATCGATGTACCAGTCTTTTCATTAGGCACAGAAGTACCAGCAGTAGAGATTGTTCGTCAAGGCCTGGAGCAAGCCAAAGCTAATCACAACGACTATGTCTTGATTGATACGGCAGGTCGTTTACAAATTGACGAAAAACTCATGAATGAGCTGCGCGATGTCAAAGCACTAGCTCAACCAAATGAAATCCTCCTGGTCGTAGACGCAATGATTGGTCAAGAAGCCGCGAATGTAGCTCGCGAATTCAATGCTCAGTTGGAAGTAACTGGGGTTATTCTGACTAAGATTGATGGCGATACACGTGGCGGTGCAGCCTTATCTGTCCGGCAAATCACTGGCAAGCCAATTAAGTTCACTGGTACTGGAGAAAAGATTACCGATATTGAAACTTTCCACCCAGATCGGATGTCTAGCCGCATTTTGGGCATGGGAGATATGCTGACCTTGATTGAAAAAGCTTCTCAGGAATACGATGAACAGAAATCACTTGAGATGGCTGAAAAAATGCGAGAAAACACTTTTGATTTCAATGATTTCATCGACCAGCTAGATCAAGTGCAAAACATGGGACCAATGGAAGACTTGCTAAAGATGATTCCTGGCATGGCTAACAACCCTGCGATGAAGAATTTTAAGGTAGATGAAAACGAAATTGCTCGTAAACGTGCCATTGTATCATCTATGACACCTGTCGAACGGGAAAATCCCGACCTTCTTAATCCAAGTCGTCGCCGTCGGATTGCTGCAGGTTCTGGTAATAGCTTTGTCGAAGTGAATAAGTTTATTAAGGACTTTAACCAAGCAAAATCCGTCATGCAAGGTGTCATGTCTGGCGATATGAATAAGATGATGAAGCAAATGGGGCTCAATCCTAATAATTTACCGAAAAATATGCCAAATATGAACGGTATGGATATGTCAGCCCTTCAAAATATGGACATGTCCGCTTTAGGGGGAGCTGGTAATCCTGATATGAGCCAGATGTTTGGTGGCGGACTTAAAGGAAAAATTGGCGAATTTGCAACCAAACAAGCCATGAAACGTATGGCAAATAAAATGAAAAAGGCTAAGAAAAAACGAAAATAAACATATTTTGTAGTAAATGATGATTGGAATAAAGCAGTTCAATTTGGTGGGCTGTTTTATTTTTTTGAAAAACTATTGACATTTGATGATAAACGTGTATTCGAGAAATTTCAGGAGAACAATTACAACGCGCAGGTATCTGTCGTGCGTTGTGCTATGATAAATCAACCAGAACTTTTATTTGCTGATGAACCTACAGGTGCTTTAAACTCAAAAATCAGCCAGAAAGTGATGGAAAGTTTTAAAGAAATCAACAAAAAAGGTGTGACTATTGTTTTAGTCACTCATGATAGCAAGGTATCAGCTTACGCCAACCGAATTGTTTTTATGAAATATGGCAAAATACTTACTGAACTAGAACATATAAAAAAACAAAACCAAGATATTCAAAACGATATTCAAAACGATAACGATATAACGATATTGATAATATAATAAGATCAGTTGTATAAAATTCAGTGATTCCAACCGATCTTATTTTGTATTGTGTATTATCTATTTCAAAGTAAAGAAACGAATCTTTCAATAGACTCTTACATACATCTTTCCGAAAAACTATAATTTTCTTGAAAAAAATACAGGAGTGTGCTATACTTCTATTTATAGAAAATGATGGAGAATATCTTAATGAAACGCGAAATATTGTTAGAAAGAATTGAAAAACTAAAGGCCATCATGCCTTGGTACGTTTTGGAATACTATCAGTCTAAATTGACTGTTCCATACAGTTTTACAACCTTATATGAATATCTCAAAGAATATGATCGCTTTTTTCATTGGATTTTAGACTCTGGAATTGATGATGGGCCGCAGATTTCAGAAATTCCTCTGTCAGTATTGGAAAATATGACTAAAAAAGATATGGAAGCGTTTATTCTTTACTTACGGGAGCGTCCATTGCTTAATGTTAATACTACACAGAACGGAGTATCGCAAACCACCATTAATCGCACTCTTTCTGCTCTCTCTAGCCTTTATAAATATTTAACTGAAGAGGTGGAAAATGAGAATGGGGAACCTTATTTCTATCGTAATGTCATGAAAAAAGTGTCTACTAAGAAAAAGAGAGAGACTTTAGCCGCGCGCGCTGAAAACATCAAACAAAAACTCTTTTTGGGCGAAGAAACTGAACAATTTTTGAATTATATTGATGAAGAATACCCTAAAAATTTATCAAATCGGGCTCTCTCCTCTTTTGACAAAAATAAAGAGCGAGATTTGGCAATCATAGCACTGCTTCTTGCATCTGGTGTTCGTCTATCCGAGGCAGTAAATCTTGATTTGAAAGACCTAAATCTTAAAATGATGGTCATTGAAGTTACTCGTAAGGGCGGGAAAAGAGATTCTGTCAATGTTGCAGCTTTTGCCAAAGCTTATTTGGAAAGGTATCTGGAGGTTCGCTCTAAACGTTACAAAGCGGAAAAATCAGACACTGCCCTCTTTTTGACAGAATATAGAGGTGTTCCTAACCGGATTGATGCTTCTAGTGTAGAAAAGATGGTTGCTAAGTATTCTGAAGATTTCAAAGTTCGAGTGACACCTCACAAACTCCGCCATACGCTGGCTACTCGACTTTATGATGCTACTAAATCTCAAGTTTTGGTCAGTCATCAGCTAGGACATTCCAGCACTCAAGTTACAGACCTCTACACCCATATTGTTAATGACGAACAAAAAAATGCATTGGATAACTTATAAAATAAAAAATTTGCATAATTTAAGGTATGCAAATTTTTTATTTGAATTGAGCTAAATGCTGCTAGTTTGTGCCCATGCTCATAGTTTCTGGTAGGGTACTACCGCCGTCAATGACAATTTGAGATCCTGTAAGATAGGAGGATTCATCACTACCTAAAAAGGCAAAGAGTTCCCCTACTTCTTGCGGTTTAGCTAATCTTTTCATTGGAACAGCGGCCGCAATATCTTGAATAGGAACTTCTGGATGTTCTGGGTTGGATTCCAGGGCCATTTTTTCGACCATCGGTGTCCGAGCATAGCCTAGCTGGCTGCAGTTAACCCGGATATTGCGATCGGCATATTCTACTGCCAAGGCCTTGGTTAAGCCGACCAGAGCTGCCTTGGTCATCGCGTAAGCTGCTTCTCCAGCATCAGCAACCAAATCCGCCTGTCACAGATGATGCGATGACGATAGCGCCTGCTCTCTGTTTCAACATGGGCTTGATGGTTGCCTGACAAGTGTTCCAAACGCCCTTGATATTGACATTAATATGTTGATCCCGTATCTGGTCTGTCATTTCTTCAAAGGGCGCCAGCTTGCAGATACCAGCATTACAGCAGGCAATATCAAGATGCCCAAAGGCTTGGATAGTCTGAGAGACAGCCGCTTCCAAATCTTCTAGACGACTGACATCACCGATATAGCTGATAATATCTATTTGATAGCTGTCACGAAGTTCTTGAGCAGTTGCTTCTACTTGAGGGTCTCGATCAAAAAGGCAGAGCTTGGCGCCATATTTAGCATAGACTGAGGCAATGCCCTGACCCAGACCGAGAGCCGCTCCAGTAATCAAAGCAACTTTTCCATCTAATTTAGCCATAGTAACCATCCTTTCTAAAACGAAGAAGTCTGACAGATTTTTGTGACATTTTATGATGTATTTCTAACTTTAGTCTAGTACTTTTCTAGTTGCTTGTCAATATAATAATGAAGGAAAACCTCGCATTTGCTATGATGTTTCGTCCTCTTTATAAAAAATCTATCCAATAATTTCTGTAGGGTTCGATAATAAGGAACTTGCTCCAAAGCGGATATTCTTCAAGCGATTATTGGCTGTGGTGTATCCCAGAAGCATCTGAACATTCTGATAACCAACTTCTTCAAACTATAGAAAAAACATCCTTAGTTAAATAAATGTAAGAATGTTTTTATTTTGTTATAGTCTTGTGATTTAGCCAACCACTGCTTCTGCAATTTCTTCTTGGCTAATTCCAGCGAAATAGCGAGAAATATCCAGGTTTTCAAGAGCATTTAAAACATCTTCTCTTTCATATTTAACACCCTTGAGGACTTCTTCTACTGCTGCTACATCTTCGATTCCAAAGAAATCTCCGTAAATTTTGATGTTTTCGATTTTTGACTGAACAACATTGGCAAAGATTTCCACTTTACCGCTAGTAAATTTGGTACTACGATGAACATTGTACTCTGGCGATTTGCCATAGTTCCAATCCCAAGTAGCAAATTTAGTTTCCTTGATATGGTTGATTTCAGCTAGTTCATTATCGGAGAAGACATATTCTGTCATTTCTGGATATTCTTTCTTCATATAGTCTAGCAGGAGGTCGCGAAATTGCTCGACAGTAATCTTTTCAGGCAATTCATCAATGATATTGGTTACACGAGCTCGAACAGACTTAACACCTTTGGACTCGAACTTGTCCTTGGAAACTTTTAAGGCATTCGCTAAGACGGATAATTCTACGTCAAAAAGCAGGCAGCCGTGGTGCATGATTCGACCATTGATGTAGGCCTGAGCATTGCCACAGAACTTTTTACTGTCAATTTCCAAATCGTTGCGCCCTGTAAATTCGGCTTTTACACCTAATGCTTCCAAGGTCTTGATGACCGGAATAGAGAAGCTCTTAAAATCAAAGGCTTTGTTCTCAGATTCTTTGGAAATAATGGTGTAGTTAAGATTGTTATAGTCATGATAGACAGCTCCGCCTCCACTGATACGACGAACAACCTCAATGCCATTTTCACGTACAAAATCTCGATTGATTTCCTCCACGGTATTCTGATGACGTCCGACAATGATAGAGGGTTTATTGATCCAAAGCAAGAAAATCATATCTTCATCAAGGAGATGCTTGAAAGCATATTCCTCAAGAGCGATATTAAAAGCTGTATCGTTACTATTATTGATAATGTATTTCATAGTGTCTCTTATCTTTTCTTAGGGGCATGGATAGCCATGCCGAGTACGTCTGCAAATGCTTCGTACATAACTTCTGAGAATGTCGGATGACCGTGAATGGTCTTGAGCATTTCTTCCACCGTGATTTCCATTTCGATGATAGTAGAGGCTTCATTGATTAACTCGGCTGCAGCGGGACCGATGATGTGAACACCGAGAACTTCTCCGTATTTCTTATCAGCAATCACTTTGACAAATCCTTGAGCAGCATCAGATGCAATTGCTCGTCCGTTTGCTGCGAAGTTGAATTTGCCGATAGCTACATCGTATTTTTCGCAAGCTTGTTCTTCTGTCAGACCGACTGCTGCAACTTCTGGCAAAGTGTAGATGGCTGCTGGAGTTAGATTTAATTTAGCAACTACATGATTGCCTTTGAGAGCATTCTCTGCAGCTACTTCTCCCATACGAAAAGCTGCATGCGCCAACATCTTGGTACCGTTAATGTCTCCGGGTGCGTAAATTCCTGAAACAGAAGTTTCCATATATTCATTGACCTTGATACGACCGCGGTCTAGTTCAAAGTCAACCTCGCCAATTCCCTCCAAATCAGGCACGCGTCCGATAGAAAGCAAAGCTTTATCAGCTATGATATCTTCCTTTCCTGCAACTTTGATGCAGAGCTTGCCATTTTCTTCGATAATTTCTTCCAACTTGGTCTCTGTCAAAATGGTCATGCCCTTGCGTTCAAGAATGAGCCGAAGGTTCTTAGAGACTTCTGCATCCATAGCTGGAACAATCCGATTCATCATTTCGACAACCGTCACCTTACTGCCAAAGGTCATGAAAGCCTGTCCTAGCTCAATACCAACAACGCCACCACCGATGATTACTAAACTTTCTGGAACTTCCTTCATACCCAGGATATCATCGCTAGTCATGACAAGTGGTAATTCCATACCTGGAACGTTAATCTTGCTGACTTTTGATCCACCAGCTAAGATAATTTTCTTGGTTTCAAGAAGTTCAGAACCGTTCACTAAGACATTCTTATCTTTGGTAATGGTACCAATTCCTTTGTGAACATCAACATCATAGCTGCGAAGCAGACCTGCAACACCTCCGACAAGTGTGTTGACAACCTTGTTTTTGGTTTCCAGAACTTTATCCATATTGACGGTAAAGCTTGGATTTTCAATGATAATTCCGCGGTTTGCTGCATGGTCTAGGCTTTCAATAATTTCTGCATTGTGAAGATAGGTCTTAGTCGGGATACAGCCACGGTTGAGGCAGGTTCCACCTAGTTCAGATTTTTCAACAAGGGCAATCTTGCCTCCTAATTGAGCTGCTTTAATCGCTGCCACATAGCCAGCTGGTCCGCCACCAATAACCACAATATCATAAGCGTCATCACTCTTATTATCGTCGTTAGAAGTTGTGGTTGCAGTTGGTGTTGAACTAGCATCTGAAGCAGCCACAGTAGTCGGAATATTTTCTCCTTCTTCGCCCAGATAACCGATAACTTCCGTTACAGGAACAATCTCACCGTCTCCTTTTAAGATAGCAATCAAGTAGCCGTCTTCCTCTGCTTCTAACTCCATGCTGACTTTATCTGTCATGATTTCTAGAAGGATTTCTCCTTCTTTTACAAATTCGCCAACTTTTTTATTCCATTGAACAATCTGTCCTTCTGTCATATCAACGCCGGCTTTTGGCATAATTACTTCTAAGGCCATGTTTTTATTTTCCTCTCATTTAAACTTTCTCTTATACCAACATTGAAATTGGGTCTTCAATCAGTTCTTTTAGGTCTTTCATGAATTTAGCACCTGCCATACCGTTCACGACTCGGTGATCGATGGTTAATCCAAGACTCATAATTGGTCGAATCACAATTTCTCCGTTTACTACGACTGGTTTTTCAACGGTTGAACTAACTCCCAAAATCGCCGAATTAGGCTGATTGATAATTGGTCCGAAGGATTGAACACCAAACATTCCTAGATTGCTAATCGTAAAAGTTGAGTTTTGCAGCTCACTTGGGGCTAATTTCCCGTCTAAAGTCCGACCAATCACATCCTTAAAAGCAACAACTAACTCAGACAGACTCATTTTTTCGGCATTGTAAACCACTGGTGTCATAAGCCCGTTATCCATACCAACAGCCATAGCCAGATTGACATACTTATGCATGATAATGGTTTGCCCATCTTCTGTCAGAGACGAATTGAGATAAGGGTGCTTCATTAAGATTTTAACAACTGCCATAGAAAGTAAATCCGTAACCGTCATTTTCTTTCCTGTCGCTTCCATAATTGTCTCTAAAACCCTCTTGCGCAGCGCCAGCAACTCTGTCATATCTACATCATAATTGAGAGTGAAAGTTGGTGCTGTCAGATAAGAATCCACCATTCGTTTAGCAATGACCTTCCGCATTGGCGTCATTGGAAGGCGCTTAATTTCTCCATAAGGAGTGGTGTTGTCAGGTATTTCTTCCGCTTTCTCAATTTGAGCCGGAGACTTGATACTGTCTGAGTCAACATTTTCAGGCAGCAAATCCAGAATATCCTTTTTCATAATCCTGCCGTGCACGCCTGTCCCTTGGATTTCCTGCCAAGCGATGTTATTTTCTTCTGCAATACGTTTTGCAAGGGGCGTAATTTTCACAATATTGAATTCTCGATAACTTTCAATATCTTCTTTGTGAATGCGTCCCTTTGCGCCAGTACCAGATACGTCATAGAGATTGATACCCAAATCATCTGCTAATTTTCTAGCAGCAGGGGTCGCTCTTAACTTATCATCAGTCATAGCTTCTCCTATTTCTTTTTTATTGATTGTTCTTTAATCTTGAACTGTTTTTGTTTTTACATAATTTTGGTTATGTATAAATGTTGTAGCCAATATCAATTTCAGTTTTATTCTTTATTGTAAGTCTTACGGATAACCTCTTTGATACTTTCAACTGTCGGAATCATAGCATTTTCAAGATTCTGAGCATAAGGCATAGGAACATCTTCGCCAGCACAACGGCGAATTGGTGCATCCAAATAGTCAAATGCTTCTGATTCGGAAATGATAGCAGAAATTTCACCGATATAACCACTAGTTTTGTGGGCATCATTGACTAGAACGACTTTTCCTGTTTTTTTGACTGAGTTGATAATGATATCCTTGTCCAGAGGCACCAAGGTACGAGGATCAACCACTTCTACTGAAATGCCTTCTTCTACCAATTCTTCAGCTGCTTGCATAACCCTACGGAGCATTTTTCCATAGGTCACAACTGTCACGTCCGTTCCCTCTTTTTTGATGTCACCAACACCGAGAGGGATTGTATAATCAGGATCAAGCGGAACTTCGCCTTTTTGGTTGAATTCTGACTTGTACTCAAGAATAATAACAGGATTGTTGTCGCGGATAGAAGATTTTAGCAACCCTTTCATATCCGCAGGAGTGCCAGGTGCCACGACCTTTAAACCTGGAATGTGGGTAAACCAAGATTCCAAAGATTGTGAGTGTTGAGCAGCTGATCCGACACCATTTCCAGCTGCGCAGCGAATTGTCATCGGAACCTGACCTTTACCACCGAACATATAACGCGTTTTAGCAGCTTGGTTGACAATTGCATCCATGGCAATGACAGAAAAATCCATAAAAGTCATATCTACAATTGGGCGTAGTCCAGTCATGGCCGATCCTGCTGCAGCTCCTGAAATAGCTGCTTCAGAAATTGGACAATCACGTACTCGTTCTGGACCGAATTCTTCTAACATTCCGACAGATGTTCCGAAATCTCCTCCGAAAATACCGACATCTTCTCCCATTAACAACACATTTTCATCGTGACGCATTTCCTCAGACATAGCAAGGATAATGGTATCACGGAAGGACATTGTTTTTGTTTCCATTTTATCTCCTCTCTTAGTCCGCGTAAATATCTTCAAAAGCTGACTCAAGCGGTGGGAATGGACTTTCCTCTGCAAATTTTACAGATGCTTCCACTGCTTCTTTAACCTCTGCTTGGATAGCTTCTAACTCTTCGTCGCTTGCAATCTGATTTGCTAGCAAGTATTTACGAAGAGTTTCGATTGGGTCTTTTTTCTTCCACTCCTCTACTTCTTTGCGCGTTCGATACTTACCAGGATCAGAAGAAGAATGTCCTAACCAGCGATAAGTAACACTTTCAATCAAGACAGGCCCTTTACCACTTCGAACGTATTTAACAGCTTTTTGAAAACCTTCATAGACCTCAATAACGTTGTTCCCGTCTGGGATAAAGATGCCAGGAATACCATAGGCAGCACTCCGCTCATGAATGTGCTCTATATTGGTCATTTTCTTAATATCCGCAGAAATACCATATCCATTATTGATACAATAGAAAATCACTGGCAAATTCCAAATAGAAGCCATATTAACCGCTTCATGAAAAATACCTTCGTTCGTTGCTCCGTCACCAAAGAAGCAAACCACGATTTTATCTGTTTGGTGCATTTGCTGAGTGAGGGCGGCACCGACTGCAATTCCCATGCCTCCGCCAACAATACCATTTGCTCCTAAGTTTCCGGCATCCAAATCAGCAATGTGCATGGAGCCACCTTTTCCTTTGCAGGTTCCGTTATATTTGCCCATGATTTCTGCCATCATGCCGTTCAGATCAATTCCTTTGGCAATCGCCTGACCATGACCACGGTGGTTAGAAGTAATCAAATCATCAGGATTGAGGGCCAGCATAGCTCCAACGCTAGCTGCTTCTTCTCCAACAGAAAAGTGAGTCATTCCTGGAACTTTCCCCTTTTTTACGAGTTGGGCAATTTTTAAGTCCATCCGACGGATCTCTTCCATTTTACGAAACATCTCTAGCATAAGATTTTTATCTAAAGTTGACATAGTCGAGCCTTTCTATGAGTGTAATTCTATAATTTCATTCTATCCAAACTAAAAAATACTGTCAAAATTTATGCTTGAACAATTTCACAAAGAAAAATCAGCTAACCTTGCTGGCAAGCTGATTTGAATTGACTAAATAAAAATTTCACAAATAGATTTTTCTACTTTTTCCCAAAATCCTCTATCATTCGATCGATTTCCGAACAACTTGGTGTTGTCAAAATATAATGAACATCTCCTTGTAAGTCTGCAAATGCCTTTGGCATGATTTTGACTGCTTTTAATTTATCGCCGTACTTTGCACGCAATTCTTCTTCTGAATACACATAATTTGAGGTTGAACGGCGTGAAGTAACCAAGCCATATTGTGCTTCGACTTGAGGTTGTGGGAAAGGTTCGCCATTCACAATATCTGCATATCCACGATAAAGGTCAATGGAGTGAGCAAAGTTATACAAATCAATCGTAAAAGCACCTGCTGGACGATTATTGTATTCTATGGCAATATAATCATCTCCGTCACGGAAAAATTCAATATGAAAGAAGCGTTCTTTCATGCCAAACGCTTTAATGATAGCTTCCCCATATTGACGTAACTTGGGATCCATGTCTTTTATAATATAATATGAGTTTTCATAATGATTCAAAACTAAGTCTAAAGGAGTATAAGCATAGTCGAAAGTTGTTGAAAACACAATATTTCCCTTTGAATCCAGTAATCCGTCAAACGTACAAATTTGTTCAGAGTCAACGAATTTTTCAAAGAAATAAACGGTTTGCTTATCCCACTCTTGTTTAAATTGTTCAACATCTTCAGTAGTTTCAAGTTTATAAGTTCCTGCTGCGCCAACTCCATTGTCTGGCTTCGCAATCATCGGAAGTCCAATTTTACTGACAGCCATGTCAACTGCCTGCAAGGTTTTTACAATTTGACCAGGAACGACAGGAACTCCAGCCTTTTTAAAGAGTTTCTTCATTTCAGACTTAAATTTTGTCTTTTTCAAGTCTTTTGGCTTTGGTCCTACAACATTAAATTGTTCACGCAATTTTGCGTCTTGCTCCAACCAATATTCATTGTGTGACTCAATGCGGTCAATTGGTCCGTGCTTGTAAAAAAGGAAGGCTACAGCACGTTTCACTTCATCAAGATTTTCTAAATTTTCCACACGAAAATATTCTGTTAAAGCATTTTTCAACGGTTGATCTAGTTGATCATAAGGTTCTTGCCCGATGCCCAAAACAGTAATTCCTTTATTTGCAAGTTCAACAGTAAATTGTTGAAAATTTTGCGGATAATAAGGTGAAATAACGATATAGTTCATAATAGTGTTTCCTTTCTAATCATAGGTTTAATTGATTGAGAAAATAAGGCATTTGCTTGCGCCACCAAATCCAGTCATGCGAAACATCATATTCCCATTCAGCAAACCATGCTGGAATGTTCTTATGTTCAAAGGCTTCTTTTAAGGTGTAGAAAGAAGGCAGTCCGTCCTGTTCCCATGCACCAAGTCCTGTACAGACAATGATATCAGCATTGCGATAGCGGTCAATAAACCAACCATCGTTTTGATTCCAAATGTAATCTGCTGGTGAATTTTGATAAATTGCTTCATCATCTAAACAATCACCGACAAAGAAGCGGGCATCGTAAACTCCGCTGAGGGCGATGACCTTGTTAAAGACATCGGGGTGCTGGAGAAAGAAATTAACAGCGTGATAGGCTCCCATAGAACAACCTGTCGTCATCATTGGATCAAACCAACCTGTTTTATGCTTGATAAAAGGAATGGCTTCCTCAATGACATAGCGCTCATAAGCTCGGTGCATTTCCGCGCGGTCGTGAGGAGCTTTCCAATCAGCCAGCCAGCTTTCACTATCTACACTACTCAAAGTGAAGAATTGAATTTTTCCTGTTTCGATAAACCATGAACAAGCCTCAATCATACCAAAATCTGCATATTCATTGTGACTGCCTCCTGATGAAGCAAAAACGACTACAGGCATTCCAGCGTGCCCGTAACGATTCACATACATTTCACGATTTAAATGACCACTCCAATGACTTAAAAATTCAACATGCATATAAATTCTCTCCTCATATTCTTAATTAATTTATTTACCATTTTTCACTAAAGAAGCGAAGACAATCAGGTAAATGCTCAGCCCAAGCCATTTCATTGTGTTCTGCCCCAGCTTGAATATGAAACAATAGATTTTCCAAATCTAAACCGCCCGCAATTAACTGACGAAAGTAGGTTAATGACGAATCAATGTAAGCTTGCTTGATATTGCCAGCCATCAAGGTTTTATCGGTGTCATCTGCTTCTTCTGTTCCAACATAAATATAAATACGCTGATCTGCTAATAAGTTATGGCGTTCTATATAACGATTGAACGCTTCCTGATGCAGCCAGTTTGCAGATGAGAAAACACCCAAGCAGCCAATTTGCTCTTGGTATTCAATTCCCATAAACTGTGTAATGTTTCCGCCTAAAGAAGAACCAACCATAGCCGTGTGCGCTCGGTCTGACTTGGTACGATAATACTCGTCAACAAAGGGTTTTACAACTTCCATGACAAACTCCGCATATTCTGTCCCCTTGCCGCCAAATTGCATACCTGGAATAGTTGATTCTTGATATTTCCATGCAGAATACTCATTCATTCGATTAAAACCGTCATTGTCAATCGCCACCACAATCATTTTTTCAATATCGGGATTTCTCTTAATCGTTGGAATGATTTTCCAAGAATGTCCACTAAAAGACTCTTTACTATAAAGGATATTTTGACCGTCGTGAAAATAAACTACAGGATAGGATTTCTGAGTATCTTGCTCATAATTTCTAGGAAGTAGCACTCGAACACGACGCTTTTGTTTGCTATAAGGCACTTCTAATGCATGTTCCCTTACTTCAAGGTAAAAATAGGATTGATTCATTATCAGAAAACTTTCTATTTTCAAAATTTTTATTTATTATATCATAAAATATACAAAAAAGTTAGGGAATTCCTAACTTTTTAATACTTTTATAACAAATCATCATTATTTCTATCTTTTCCAAAAGAAAACTAGAGATTTTGATAATTTTTGATAGCTTGTAGCGCTCGTTTTGCTATTTTTTCATAGCGTTCTTTTTTGTCTCGAATGCGTGGACCGTCCAACTCCTTGATAATTCCAAAATTGACATTCATTGGCTGGAAATGTTTGCTATCAGCATGCGTGATATAATGAGGTAAGCTTCCAATAGCAGTTGTTTCTGGAAAGACCAGAGCTTCTTCTCCATTGAAAAGTCTAGTTGCATTGATACCGGCTACCAGCCCAGATGCAGCGGATTCTACATACCCTTCTACACCGGTCATCTGACCTGCAAAGAAGATATTCTCTTGTTTTTTAGACTGGAACGTCTGTGTCAGGAGATTTGGTGAATCCATGTAAGAATTGCGGTGCATAACTCCATAGCGAACAAATTCTGCATTTTCTAATCCCGGAATCATCCGAAAAACGCGCTTCTGTTCACCCCATTTTAGATGTGTTTGGAAACCAACAATATTATAAAGGCTTCCAGCTGCATTGTCTTGACGAAGCTGAACGACTGCATAAGGTGTCTTAAATCCACCGTCACGAGGTCCTTTATAGTCATCTGGGTATTCCAAACCAACTGGCTTCATAGGACCGTAGAGCATGGTTTTTATTCCTCTTTTTGCTATCACCTCAATCGGCATACAGCCTTCAAAGTATTTTTCTTTTTCAAAGCTATTTAACGGTGCTTCCTCGGCATTTACCAAAGCGTCATGAAAAGCCATAAACTCATTCTTAGTCATAGGAGCATTGAGATAAGCAGCCTCTCCCTTGTCATAGCGAGATTTGAGGTAAACTTTCTCCATGTCAATTGTATTGACATCTACAATCGGTGCTGCTGCATCATAAAAGTAAAATCCAGCTCCACCATTTAGCGCGTGAATCTTTTCAGCAAGTGTATCACTTGTCAAAGGTCCCGTCGCAATAACAGTAATCGTATCATCAGGAATTTTGGTGATTTCCTCACGAATAACTTCGATTAAAGGATGGTTTGTCACCTCATCAGTCACCATTTGTGAAAAACCGTCACGGTCAACTGCTAACGCTCCTCCGGCCGGTACACGCGTAGCTTCTGCTGCTCGCATAATGATTGAATCCAAACGGCGCATTTCTTCTTTTAACAAACCAACCGCATTCGTTAGCGAATCCCCCCGTAGAGAATTCGAGCAGACTAGCTCTGCAAAATCACTAGTCTTATGTTGCGGAGTAGATTTCACTCCTCGCATTTCATACAGCTTAACAGGAATACCGCGTTTAGCAATTTGATAAGCTGCTTCGCTGCCAGCCAGACCAGCTCCTATGACATTGATATAAGATTGAGACATGAAACAAATACCTCTTTGGGAGGAGACTCCCACAAATCTTTCTAATTATTCTTAACCATTATAACAGAAAAAGCCCCTACTGACGAGTGAGACTTTCTAGAACGCAAATACACTAACTTATTAGTATCCATCCTCAAACATTGGTGTAAAGAATATAATGATTGGTCATGTATCTATTTCTTTAACATTTTTTCCAGATAAGCAATTTTAACAAAATCCTTATCATTATTTTGGTCATTTCGATAGGAATCTTGCGAAGATGCTGTGTAAATCTTAAGATATTGTTCAGCATCAGGAAGAAAATAAACTACCCCTGCTGTTTCATGTTTTACCAATTCATCTAAAGGAATCCCAGCAAAGTTTTCCAAAGTATTCATGCTACCAAACTCAACCGATAGATTTCCTTTTTGAAATTCGTGCTCGTGCAAATCTACTAATTGGTAGTCAAGCCGGTTCATAATCGTTTCAATCTTTTTAAAATCATAAATTCGTACCTCATCAGGTGCGTCCCATCCCCTAGGATCTCCTGGAACATGGATATCAATATCTCGTGCTTGCCAGTCGTGGCCAGTTACCTGTTCAAGCCCTAGTGAACCCATAAGCAAGGGAGTGATTCCAATTCCGTTCAATTCCTTTGCAATCTTTAAAAATTCATCAAATTTCTCTTTCATACAGTTTCCTTTGCTATATATAAAGAAAGTTTACATAAAATAAATTACGTAAACATCTTTAACTTATTTTACTTTTTCTTCTTCGTAATCCCCATTGCTGCAGACAACTTGCTTGCCTCCACCACGAACTTTCTTTTCTACAAGATACTGACCGCATTTCGGACAAGAGCGACCAACCGGTTTATCCCAAGAAGTAAAGTCACAATCTGGGTAGCGATTGCAGCCATAGAAAAGGCGATTGCGTTTGGTTTTGCGCTCAATGATTTGCCCTTTGTGACACTTAGGACACTCTACACCGATTTCTTTGACAATCGCTTGAGTATGACGACAGTCAGGAAAATTGCTACATGCATAGAATTTACCATAGCGGCCTAACTTGATAACCATAGGACTTCCACAAACTTCGCAATCAAAACCAGCCGGTTCGTCTTTAATTTGAATTTTCTCCATTTCAGTTTCTGCTTTTGCAACTTCTTTTTCAAATGGCTTATAAAATTCATCAATGACCTTTTGCCATTGCTCTTTTCCTACTTCGACATCATCTAGCTTAGCTTCCATATCAGCGGTAAACTTCACATTGACAATATCTGGGAAGAATTCAACAATCAGAGAGTTCACGATTTCTCCCAGTTCAGTTGGCTCAAAGCGCTTAGAAACTAATTTGACATAGTAGCGTTTTTGAATAGTTTCAATTGTTGGTGCATAAGTTGACGGACGCCCAACGCCATTCTCCTCCAAGGTCTTAATTAAAGTTGCTTCTGAATAACGTGCTGGTGGTTGAGTAAAATGCTGCTCAGGATTGGTGTTGATACGCTTAACCAAATCACCTTTTTTCATGTCTGGCAGCATTTTGTTTTTATCAGAGTCGTTATAAATAGCTAGATAACCATCAAATTTAACCTGACTACCATTTGCAGCAAATTGAACACCATTTTGCTCTAACTTCACACTCATCGTGTCAAATACCGCAGCAGTCATTTGACTCGCCACGAAACGATTCCAAATCAACGTATACAATTTCAATTGATCTTTATCTAGATATTTTGCGATATTGTCAGGTGTATTAAATACACTTGAAGGACGAATCGCTTCATGGGCGTCTTGTGCGCCAGAAGCATTTCGGACTCTACTGCCGTGTTTAGAATATTTCTCACCAAAACGATCTGTAATGAAGGTTGCAGCTTCATTTTGAGCTACCGGACTAATTCGAGTGGAATCTGTACGCATATAGGTAATCAAACCTTGCACACCAGATCCGATATTAATTCCTTCATAAAGCTGCTGAGCAACCATCATCGTCTTACGAGTTCGGAAATTAATTTTATTGGCAGCGTCCTGCTGCATAGATGATGTGGTATAAGGCAGCGGAGCATTGCGCTTGCGTTCCTTTTTCTCAACGCTTTCGACAGTAAATTCATCACCTTCAATATGAGAAAGAACATTTTTTACATCATCGTTGGTAGCAAGCTTCATCTTCTTGCCATTCATGCCATAAAAGCTGGCTTGAAATTGACGAGTTCCTTTTTTGAAAGTTCCGTCAATCGTCCAATACTCTTTCGGCTTAAAAGCATTGATTTCATTTTCACGGTCAATGATGAGTTTCAAGGCAACAGATTGCACACGTCCAGCTGACAATCCCTTTTTGACTTTTTTCCAGAGAATTGGAGAGATAGAGTACCCCACAATACGGTCAAGGACACGACGCGCTTGTTGAGCATCTACCAAATCCATGTCAATCTGGCGCGGTTCTTTAAAAGCATTTTTTACTGCATCTTTCGTGATTTCGTTGAAAACAACACGATTTTTATCTGTCTCGTCCAGATTTAAGATATGAGCCAAATGCCAAGAAATAGCTTCTCCTTCACGGTCCGGGTCACTTGCAAGATAGACTTGTTTCGCTTTTTTAGCTTCTTTTTTCAAATCATTGATAAGAGGCCCTTTCCCGCGAATATTGATATATTCTGGCTCATAGTTGTTTTCAAAATCGATGGACATGGTAGACTTTTTCAAATCGCGAATATGTCCAACGCTGGCTAAAACTTTGTAGTTCCGCCCTAAATATTTTTCAATTGTTTTTGCCTTAGCTGGCGACTCTACAATCACCAGATTTTTTTTAGCTGTTATTTTTTTCTTTGTTTTTGTTGCCAATCTAAACACCTTCTAAAAGTAATAAACCTCATAGAGTTTAAACTATTTGTTTCAAGATGTCAACTAGTAGCATTCTCTTATAGGAGAACTTGTTTTAAAATTGGAATTCAGAAAGTACGTCAGCCCCTGATGTGATGCATTTCGCTCCCTCCTGAATCAAATGATGACAGCCATCACTTCTTCCATCTAAAATGGACCCTGGAATAGCAAATACATCTCGCCCTTCTTCCATTGCTCGCTCACAAGTAATAAGGCTGCCTGAGCGCATTTTGGCATCAGCAACAATAACCCCTCTGCACAATCCTGCTATAATCCGATTACGCTCTGGAAAATGAAATTTTAATGGCTCTGCTTCAGAACTATATTCACTAAGTACTAGATGATGTTCTCCCAAATACGATTGGAGTTTTTTATTCGCCCTTGGATAAAAAACGTCTAGACCCGTTCCGATAACTGCAATTGTTCGACCACCATTTTGCAATGCTGCCATGTGAGCCGAGGTATCAATTCCGCGTGCTAAACCACTCACGATAACCAATTCATTGTTTAGCTCTTTAATAATCTTTTGAACGGATTGACTGCCTACTCGGCTACTATTCCGACTTCCTACAACAGCTACTTTAGGTAATTTTAGCAAATCCAAATTACCTTTATAAAAAAGAAGAACGGGTGGATTATAAATTTCACTCAAATCCCAAGGATACACATCATCCAAGATAGAAAAAGACGGAAATTTTTCAAATTCTTGACATAACAAATCATCATCTAGCTGCAGATATTTTTCAATGAAAAGAGCTGGATTACGGCATTCCGACACAACTGCCATATCTTTTACTGATAATTCTTTTTCTTGTATCTCAGCATACGAGAGAACATTGATGACCTGCTGATTGGTCAAGCCAGCTTCTTTTAATTTATAGATATCAAAATTATCCATTTTATCATTCCTTTTACTTTTTAATTACACTTCACTTATATTATTCGTAAAAGGAATTAAAAAAACGAGAATTTCTCGCTTTTCACATTTTATCTAATTCTTTAATAATTCGAGCTGGGTTTCCAGCCAAAACAACATTATCACCATAAGATTTGGTGACAACCGATCCCGCTCCAACGACGACATTGTCTCCTAATGTTACTCCAGGCAAAATCGTTACACCGCCACCCGCCCAGAAATTATCGCCAATGGTAATTGGTGCACCGTATTCTATACCTGATATGCGTTCTTGTACATCTAAAGGGTGGAGAGGGGTCAGAAGTTGACAATTTGGTCCAAACAATGCATTTTTTCCAATAGTAATTGGACAAACATCAAGCATGGTCAAATTCCAATTAGAATAGAAATTTTCTCCTAAGTGAATGTTGATACCATAATCGCAGACAAAGTTTGGTTTCATCGAAATGTTCTCACCAGTTGAGCCGAACCATTCTTTTACGAGTTTACTTCTTTTTTTACCGTCCTGTTCTGCATTAAATGCGTATTGAAATTGACGAGAACGTGTTACCAATTTTCGTAATTCGGGATCTTGCGGATTGTATAATTCTCCTGCAATCATTTTTTCATATTCAGTTTTCATTGACTTCTCTTTTCATTCTTGATAAGTGAATGGTTAGATACATTTGTTCATCATCAGACGTCTGATAATTGCGCGTCTGCTTGAGATATTGGGTAATCTTTGTTGTCGTTTCATAAGCTGACGGATACTTGATTTTCAGTAAATCAAACATGTCATTGTCGTCTAACTCTTGATGTCCAGTGTCCGTTAAAACACGTTCGCAAAAAAATTTCAGATGCGTAATAAAGCGTTGAACATAAATATCCTCGTCATCTAATGAGATCTTTAAGCTGTATTTGACGATTGTCATGATTTCTTCCATTAGTTGCGTCAAATCTTGAGCGGCTACATTGCCATTATCTAATTCAGCATTGACAATGGTCAAAGCCATAAAACCTGCTTCGTCCAAAGGTAAATCTTGCCCTAAATAGTCACCCAACAATTGATTGGCATACTTGCCAACTTCAAATTCGTCAGGAAAAAATCGCTTAATGTCCCACATGAGGAAATTTTTCATAAAGAAATGATCTTGGATACGTAAAACCACACCATACAGGTGGTCAGCCATCGCTAAAAAAGCACCATCTTGCAATTTTTTATTTATTTTTGCATGTGCGTAAGTGATAATTTTATCAGCCATTTCTATGATGTCAGCAGGTAATTCTAACAATAATTCACGCTTGTTTTCTGACAAAACATATTTTTTCTCAATCAGATTATCCCGAATATCATCTCCTTCTTTACATCCAAAAGCCAGTCCACGTCCCATCAACACTACTTCTTGGTGGTTTTCTTCAGAAATGACCACATTATTATTTAAAACTTTAGTAATAATCATCTCTTGTCCTCGACTTCTTCAAGCATGGATTTAATTGGTTCAAAGGTTGTCCGATGAATAGGAGTGATTCCCTTTCGTTTCAATCCTTCTAAATGATGCTGGGTTCCATAACCAACATTGTGTGCAAAGTCATAACCTGGATAAGTTAGCTCATAATTTGTCATCATGCGATCTCTAGTCACCTTGGCTACGATTGAAGCGGCCGCAATAGACAGCGAATTGGCGTCTCCTTTGATAATAGACGTTTGCGGAACTTGAACATCTAACTGCATAGCATCAATCAAGAGATGTTGCGGAGCAACTTCAAGATTTCCCACCGCCTCTAGCATAGCTAATTTCGTCGCTTCATAGATATTCACTTCATCAATAACTTGATTATCCTTGATACCAATACCAACTGAAATTGCTTGTTTGAGCACTTCTTGATAGATTTCTTTGTGCTTTTTCTTGGGAACTTTCTTGCTATCGTTGAGACCTTTGATTTTACAGTTTTTAGGTAAAATAACTGCCGCTGCCACAACAGGACCTGCTAAGGGGCCACGCCCAACCTCATCAATCCCAGCGATATATTGGCAACCAGTAGCATAAAGCTCCTTTTCATATCGTAACATTTGCTCCAAACGACGGTATTCGTCCAATTCAGCTTGAATTTGTTTTTTACGTTTCACAATGAGCTTGTGGACACCAGCTCGACTATCATCTCGAAATTGCTCAAAAACAGGACTCTCTATGTTTGTTATTTCAGATAAGATTTCTTGAATCTCTTTAATCGTTGCCATGTATCTCACCTAAAGTATCTAAAGTATAACGTCCCAATTTACCGTCACGAATGTCTTTAATAAAAAGACGATAAAAACGATCATAATCATCTCGAAAACCCAATTTTTGTGTCATATCTATAATGATTTCCGGTGCTTCTTCTTCCAAGTCCATTTGCTTGAACCGTTCTTGAAGTTCCTTTGGATAATGTTCTTTGAAATAATTGATTCCAAAAATAGTAACCTCATCCATTGGAAGCAAATCGTCTTTAATCGCTCCTGTTAAAGCGAGTTTCAAAGCAACTTTTTCATCTTCAAACTTAGGCCAGAGAATCCCTGGAGTATCTAAAATTTCCAAGTCCCTATTAGATTTGAGCCACTGCTGCCCCTTGGTAACACCCGGTTTATTTCCAGTCACAGCGATTTTTTTCCCAGCTAAACGGTTCATCAGGGTTGATTTACCAGCGTTTGGGATGCCGATAATCATAGTCCGCAATGTTTCAATTTGGATCCCACGTTCTTTTTGCCGAGCAATTTTTTCTTTCATCAATGACTTAGCTGCTTCTGTGACTTTTTTAACAGTTGATTGTTCTTTAGAATTGATTGCCAAGGTCTTGATACCTTGACTTTCAAAATATCTTCGCCACTCTTTCGTCAGATCAGAATCAGCTAAATCCGTCTTATTTAAAATAAGAAGCTTGGGCTTATCGCCCACGATTTTAGTTAGCATAGGATTTTGACTAGATAATGGCAAACGCGCATCTACTAAAATTGTCACAAAATCCACAAATTTGATATTTTCTTGTACTTGTCTCCGAGCCTTGGACATGTGTCCCGGAAACCATTGAATAGTAGCCATGAAAACCTCTTTCTTACACTAGTTTAACATCTTCATTATACCAAAATTTTAGCTAATTCGCATTGATAAATCATGCAACAAAAAATCACCTTTCAAAAACAAAAGGCAATTTTTGAATCTTAATGATACAAAACAGGCTTTCTATCCTGTTTATCGGTAAACGGAAGTCTTGATTCGCGAATCCGTTTTACATAGTCAACAATTTCTTTCCCTTCGTTGTCAAATTCTACAACAGTAAAAAATTGATCATGATAAAAGAAAAATTAATAATGATTTTCAAATGCTTCTTTGAGCCATTTTTATTTTGCAATAATGGAACGCATGGGGTAATCATCTACAGCAGCGACCCATACAGGCTTGCGATGCGCGTGAGTTAAAAGCAAGTCCGCCATATGAATCATGGTTTCATTTCCTTGTTTCAACAAAATGATACTATGATCATTGCTATGACCACCAGTATGAACCATTTGAATTTCCGGTATGACATTTAAGTATTCCGTAAATGTCTCCACTTGATGTTGAATAGGCTCCCAATTTTCTCTGAGATAAGTCCCTTTAGTCCGATTATTTGGGTTCATCATCTCGTACCATTCAATATCATTTACAAAAATCGGGTATTCGGATTTTATGGTGGAAAAGGGCTTATAAATCACCCTTCTCCAAATTCTTAATAAGTGTGGAAAAATCGACACCTAAGTTGTCTGTAATGTCGTGATCATTCACTTCATACCAATTGAAAGTATCGTATAACATAGCTTTATTGAAAGCACTTGAATTAAATCGTGGCTTACGCTTTTTATGGTGCTTCTCATTGAAAAGGATTTTGGCTCGTAAGGCATCAAACGAGTAACCTCTACCCATTCGCTCTACCTGCCTAATAATGCTGTTAATTGACTCCGTATAAGCATTAGTGAGCCTTTTATCAAAGTAGTTGAATATTTCAACATGCCAGTTGTCTACGGCTCTCACGAGGTCTTTATATGCGTCTTTAGAGTTGCTGGACATACAACGGTGTCTCCATTGACTATAACGAAGATGACCTTCATCTGGATCAGGAGTATCCCATATCCAGTAAAACTCTTCTTTGAGTTCATAGGCTTCTTTTAAAGCAGGAAGATTACCTAACCAAGTATCTAAGAGGAATGATTCACGTTCATTTAGATCGTGTTTACGCTTTAGAAGGATAAACCTTTCACGCATAAGGGTACGTCTTTCTTTTTGGCTCATATGGGCTTTCAAAGACTTTCTGACGTTATCTAAGGCTTGATTAGCCATTCTAACTACATGAAACTTATCTACGACAACTTTAGCTTGTGGAAGGATAGTGTTCACTGCGTCTTTGTAGGGCTTCCACATATCCATTGTGACGTACTCAATGTAAGTCCTGTCACTGATTTCTGAAAGACGTTGGATGACTGTTTCCTTGTTACGGTTAGGCTTGATGTCATAAATAGTCCTGCGTTCAATATTAGTCAATACAAGCCGAGGTCTACGGATAATATGTATCTCGTCTATCCCAAGCCACTTAGGAGTTTCAAACTGGTATTCACGTTCTTTGAGTGCCACATAGTCCTTAAAAACGTTCCTAATGGTTTTCTCGTCAACACCAACGCTTTCTGCGACTTCTACAAAGGTCTTAGACATGGATTGCTCTTGAATGGACTTTAAAAGCCTTTTGGTCATACTACGCTTTTCATCTACAGATATTAGGCGTTCCCAGAAGGTAGATCCGCATTCACGACACTTGTATCGTCTACGGTTCAAATGTAAGCCCACTCGCTTTAAACGAATGGGCAAATCCATAATTAGTTGATTTCTTGAACTGTGTTTGTACAACTTGTCAAAACCACATTCAGGACAACGTTCAGGTGGTCCGACTGCTTCAACTTTAAACATCATATCGGTTTCATTTTCTTGTGGCGGTTCTATTGTTTTAATGTCTGGTAGGGATAATAAGTCTGACATATTATTCATCCTTTATTACTCTGCGGTGTTAAGGTATCAATTATAGATTTGATGTCGAAATCATCAGTGTTAAATTATTTTTGTGACCACAAATGCACTTAGAAAATCCCTTAAAGCATTAGCTGGTTCACTTGAATAGGGAGTTGTAAAAAAGTTCCCTTAGCCTGCACAACAAGATAATTTCGAAATATCTTTATCGAACGTAAGTGCAACTAATTTTAGCCCTTCAGCCATTGTTAAATATGGTGCTAGGGTTTCTGTTAAATCTTCTATCGTTAAGCCAAATTTAACAGCTAATGATGCTGCATAGATGACATCTCCTGCATTTTCAGATACAATATGAACCCCTAATACTTTTAGTGTTTCTGCATCTGCTACTAGTTTAAATACACCGGTTGTTTCACGGTTTACAATTGCTCTTGGAACAGCATCTAAAGGTAATACAGATGTCTTCACATCATACCCTTTCTCTTTTGCTTGTTCTTCTGTTAAACCAACCGTTGCAACCGTCGGATTCGTAAACGTAACAGCAGGAACTACCGATAAATCTATTTTTTTGTTTAATCCACCAATAGCATTATCAGTAATAATTCCACCTTCATAGGCTGCTACATATACAAATTGTGGTCCTAAAGTCACATCTCCTGCTGCATAAATCTTTTCATTACTTGTTTGACCAAAATCATTGATCAGGATTTCATTATTTTTTCCAGTTTCAACACCTGCTGCACTTAAATTTAAAGAATCCGTATTTGGTTTTCTTCCAGTGGCAACAAGTAACTGATCTGATTCAATGACTTCTCTACTGCCATTTACTGTTACGTAAACCCTTTTTATCTCTCCACTTTGTTCAACACGCTCAAAAGTTGCCCCTTTGACAAGGTTTATACCCTGTTCAATTAACGCTTTTTCAACTGACTCTGAAATCTCAGGATCATACTCCTTTAAAAGTCGCTCACTTCTTTGCATAAGCGTTATTTCTGAACCTAAATGATGAAATAGTTGTCCAAGCTCCATTCCAATGTATCCTGAACCAATTACAGTTAATCGTTTTGGTATTTTCTTTAACTCAAGAAGTGTTGTACTAGTTAAATAGTCCATTTTTTCAAGTCCTGAAATTTGGGGCAACGAAGGCGATGCACCTGTTGCAATTAAAAAGCGTTTTGCAGATAACTTTGTCCCATTGACCTCAACCGTACTAGCATCAACGAATTTTGCTTCACCTTTAATTAAATCAAAATTATATTCATCAATTAAATCCATATATTTTTGATTCCGAAGTTCGCTCACCAATTTATCCTTTTGCGTGATTAAACTAGCTAAATCCACTTCTCCAGCGGATGTTTGTAAACCTATAAACGGATTGTCTTTTGATAAATGATTGATTTCCCCTGCCCTAAGAAGAGTTTTTGACGGAACACAGCCAATATTCACACAGGTTCCCCCAACCGTTCCACGCTCAATCATTCCAACTTTTGCACCGTATTCTATAGCTTTAATTGCCGAAGAAAAGGCAGCAGCACCAGAACCAATAATAAGAAGGTCATAATTGTCTTCATTAATTAACGCCACGTTTTCTAGTGATGATACTTCTTCAATTTCTCCGGCTTGGTAATTTGCTTCATCAATCGCCTTTATTGCACTTTCAACCTCAATATCATCGGGCAGTTCAAATACTGCTTCACCACGACGATAACTAGACTCAATATTTTTAGCACCTATCTTTTCAAGTGCTGATTCTACGTGTTTTTCACAACCCGTACAAGTCATTCCTGAAATGTTTACCTTAAATTTATTCATAAAAAAGCTCCTTTCGTTAATTAATCTCTCATGTTAATGTTTCTATTATTGGACACGAATGTAATTTCTTTTCATCTGGACATCGTTGTTTTAAGTCGTCTAACATAGTTTCAATTCGTTTTAAATCCTCTATTTGTTTTTGCACTTCCTTTTGTTTTTTAGAAACAAATTTGAACATATCTTGACAACGAACTTCATCTTTATCTACAACACCAAGTAATTTATAAATCTCGCTTAAAGAGAAACCAAATTCCTGTATTCGTTTAATAAACCCAACACGCTTAACGTCATCATATGAATATATCCGATAACCAGCTTCCGTTCGGTGAGGTTCTTGTAATAAATTTTTTCGCTCGTAATATCTGATCGTTTCTTTATTAACTCCACATTTATCTGCAAACTCACTAATGCGATAAATCATCTTATTTCACCCCCTGAATATTATAAACCATGTACCATAGTACACGGTCAAGTAAATTGGACTATTTTATTTTTTTCCCAAAGTATCACTCGTATGTGATTGATACTTTTATATAATACTATTGATTATCCTAACATCCCACCAGAAAATCCGATTTAAACACCAGTTGTTTTTAAACTATTAAGAAAGTAATTCCACTATATATTCCGAAGACCCCAAAAATCTTAGCATTAGGAAAAGTTGAAACCAACTGATGATTTTCATTTAATTTTGTCAATCCACCAGAGTGATCGTGATGCATGTGAGTCATCAACACATAAGAAATATCTTCAGGAGTCAAACCTAAAAGTTCCAAGCTCTCTTCAATTCTGCTTTCAGATAAAATCCCTAAATTTCGTCTTTGTTTATCAGATAGTTTCGCAGTGTTAAAACTTGCATCAATTAAATAATTTTTATTTTTGTGTTGAATCAATATTGGATCGGTTAATTCAACCATCATATTTTCTTCAGTTGTTGGATAATAGCGTGACCAAACAACTTTTGGTACAGGACCAAATAAAGTGCCTGCATCTGTCATCTTGTCAACTCCACGTAACCAAATTAATTTCATGTCTCCAAATTGATACTCTTGTAGAGCGAGTTCTGTCATTTCTTACTCCTTTAGCCACCTTTCGGCAATTTCTCTTCTGATAGAATTTCCAGATCTTCCATAGTTTTCAATAGTTTCTGCATCCTTTAAATAACGTTTGATATTAACCTTGTCGAATTTTTGTAAGGGACCAATTAGTCGAAGGATTTCATCGGATATCTCAATAGCAACTTTCGTCGTGTACAGTTTTATTCGAGAAACAAATTTTGCATCTTCTTCAATTTGACTAGGATAAGAATCAAAATAAGCTTCTGCAGAGCATAATTTATTGTATAAATCAGCAAATTTATTGGCTCTATAATATTTGTAGTGGGTAAATCCCCTATAGATCTTATGGAGCCTATTTTTGTGTAGAAAAAAAGTCCCATATGACCTATAGTGAAAAGCGACAAAACCATCATTAGAAAGAATCATATGGAACAACTACATTTTATCACAAAACTCCTTGATATCA
>NZ_KV813967.1:0-9992 GCF_001813805.1 Streptococcus sp. HMSC066F10 | reverse complement strand
ACGTTGCACTTTTTATTGCAATTTATCATTTGTAAATAGCTTACAAAGAACAACAGTAATCTATAAATTTTGTAAAAAACTTTACAAGTAGTAAAATTTCCACTCTACTTTGCATATTTTAGTAGAACCTTTCAAAAAACAGCTAGCTGCTCGCAGGAAGTCCTTATCATGAAAGAGCTGCAAAATCAATCATATTTTGCAAACAAACGAGTGAAAATTCTAGTCTAGCGGCAGCTGCCGTTGATGAAATTCCTGTCTTTCATCAAAAGAAGAAGTTTTAGAATAAATCATCAAAGAGACTGAGCTGATTGTCTTCTGGCATATTGCCTAGAATACCCATTTCATCCATTTTATCGACTAGAGTAGTGGACAAGCCGCCACGCTTGCGCAATTCGGTTTTTGAAAGAAATTCTCCTTCTGCACGCGCTTTAACCAATTGTTTTGCAACGTTGTCTCCCAAACCATCCATAGCAGAAAATGGTGGAATTAAGCTATCTCCGTCAATAAGAAATTCTGTCGCATCACTCTTATACAGATTGAGTTTGCCAAATTTGAAACCTCTTTCCAGCATTTCATTGACGATTTCTAGAGTTGTATAAAGGTCAATTTCAACATTAGAAGCTTCATTATTTTTGCGTTTTTCAGAAATTTCGTTCATCTTGTGCTTCACTGCATCTAATCCACTACTCATGACTTTGATGTCAAAGGCTTTGGCACGAATAGAAAAGTAAGCACAGTAGTAATAAATCGGATGATGCACCTTGAAGTAGGCCACCCGCAAGGCCATCATCACATAGGCAGCTGCGTGAGCTTTGGGAAACATATACTTAATCTTTCCACAAGATTCAATGTACCACTCAGGCACATTATTTTCCTTCATAGCAGCGATGTAGCCATTTCTTTCCTCATCAGAAATTTTGAGCCACATGCCTTTCCGCACCCGTTCCATAATGGTAAAGGCCATTTTAGGTTCTAAGCCCTTGTGCATCAGATAGACCATAATGTCATCCCGACAACCGATAACGGTGGACAGGTCAGCAATTCCCTGCTTAATCAAATCTTGTGCATTGCCCAGCCATACATCGGTACCGTGAGACAAGCCTGACAATTGGAGCAATTCCGCAAAGGTCGTTGGATGAGTCTCGTCTACCATACCTCGCACGAAATTAGTTCCAAATTCAGGAATCCCCAGCATACCAGTCGGCGTGCCAATCTGCTCCTGCGTTACTCCGAGAACATCTGTCCCAGAAAAGAGAGCCATCACTTCTTGATCGTCCATTGGAATTTCATTGGGGTCAATACCTGACAAATCCTGCAATTTCCGAATCATGGTCGGGTCATCATGACCGAGTACATCTAGTTTTAAGACATTTTCATCAATATCATGGAAGTTAAAGTGAGTTGTTTGCCATTCAGCAGTCAAGTCATCTGCTGGGTATTGAACCGGCGTAAAATCATAAACATCCATGTAATTTGGAATAACGACGATTCCTCCTGGGTGCTGTCCAGTCGTTCGTTTGACACCTGCTGCACCTTGCGCTAATCGTTCTACTTCTGCATCACGATAAAATTTATTATAATCCCGCTCATAACCTTTCACAAATCCATACGCTGTTTTGGCAGCAACTGTACCAACAGTACCCGCACGAAAGGCGTATTCTTCACCAAAAATGTCTCGGACATCCAAGTGGGCACTGGGTTGATCTTCACCAGAAAAGTTCAAATCAATATCGGGTACCTTGTCACCATCAAAACCAAGGAAGGTTTCAAAAGGAATATCTTGTCCATTTTTACTCAATTTATGTCCACAATGTGGGCAAGCTTTATCTGGCATATCAAAGCCTGAACCGTAAGAACCGTCCGTAATAAATTCTGAATACTGGCATTTGCCACAAACATAGTGAGGAGATAAAGGGTTTACTTCTGTAATTCCAATCATAGTCGCCACAAAGCTAGAGCCGACCGAACCACGTGAACCCACCAAATAGCCGCGTTCATTTGAGCGCTGTACCAGCATTTGCGAAGCCAGATAAATCACGGCAAATCCATTCCCCAAAATGGAGGATAATTCCCGCTCAATTCGTCGGTCTACAATATCTGGCAGTGGATTTCCATAAATTTCAAAGGCTTTGGCATAAGTCATCTCAGCGACTTTTTCCTCTGATTTGTCAATAAATGGTGTATAAAGGTCACCTTTCACCACCTCAATCGATTCAAAGGTTGCTGCCAATTGATTTGGATTATCAATAACCACCTGCCGAGCTAATTCTTCACCTAAGAAGGCAAACTCATCCAACATTTCATTGGTTGTGCGGAAATGCGCTTTTGGAAGTGAAGCTGGTTGAGCATTTTCACCATGCCCAATGGTACGGTTAATCATCGCCCCTTGCCCTAGACTGCGGACGATAATTTCTCGATAAATTTCTTCTTCAGGCTCGATATAATGCACATCACCTGTAGCAAGAACAGGCTTGTCTAATCGATTTCCCACTTCAATCAAATTTTTAATAATGGTGTGAAGCTCTTCGACATCCTTAACCTGCTCTTTGGCAATCAACGGTGCATAAATTGCTGGAGGCATGATTTCAATAAAATCGTAGTATTTTGCGACTTCCACTGCAGCATCAACGCCTTGCGAAACAACCGCGTCAAACACTTCTCCTTCCGAGCAGGCTGTTCCTAAAATCAAGCCTTCTCGGTGCGCATCCAAAACTGTTCGTGGAATCCGCGGTACGCCCTCAAAATACTTTGTATTAGACAAACTGACTAATTTAAAAATGTTCTTCAAACCCGTTTGATTTTTTACATAAATCGTAGCGTGTTTGACCCGCGCTTTTTTATAGGAGTTTTCATCCACCAAATCTGTGTTTAGCTTTTGAAGATTGGTGACACCTCGTTTTTCCGCCGCATCGTTAATGAAAATAAAGAGTAGGCGTCCTGTCGCTTCCGCGTCATAATTAGCCATGTGATGATGATCAAGCGATATTTGGAAACGCTTAGTCAATGGTCCCAAACCGTGGCGCTTGTATTCTGGGTAGAGATTACGGGCAAACTCCAAGGTATCAATGACTGGTTGCGTGATCTGTGGCAACCCATGCCGTTCATAATTGACATTCATAAATCCCACATCAAAGGTAGCATTGTGGGCAACGAGCACCGTATCTTGACAGAAGTCTTGAAATTCTTGCAAGACCTGCTCGAGTGGCTTCGCATTTTTGACATGCTCGTCTGTAATCCCCGTCAAATCTGTCGTAAAGGCACTCAAAGGATGACCTGGATTGATAAACTCGTCAAACTCAGCAATGACATTCCCTTTGTACATCTTACTTGCCGCTACTTGGATCAAGTCATTGTAAATAGCAGACAAACCAGTAGTTTCCACGTCAAAGACAACATAAGTGGCTTCCTTGAGCTCCATATCCACTTCGTTATAGGTAATAGGAACTCGGTCTTCCACGATATTAGCTTCCATGCCATAAATCAGCTGAATACCTGCTTTTTTAGCAGCTTTATAGCCATGCGGAAAACTCTGCACATTGCCGTGATCAGTAATTGCAACTGCCTTATGCCCCCATTTAGCAGCTGTCGCAATCAACTCCTCCACTTCTGGCAGAGCATCCATGGTTGACATGTTGGTGTGCGCATGAAATTCAATCCGTTTCTCACCTTCTGGCATCAAGTCTTTCCGCTCATAATGTGTCACTTCTTGCACATCTTGGACATTCATGGTCAAGTCATGCGTGAAGTTATTCATTTCAATATTCCCACGCACACGCAACCAAGAATTTTTCCTAATGATGTCAAATTTTTTGGCTTCTTCTTCGTTTTTAAACCATTTCTGAAGGGCAAAACTAGAAGTATAATCAGTCATCTTAAAGTTAATCAGCACACGCCCTGTGCGGGTAACTTTTTGCTCAAGATCAAAGACCATACCTTCAAAGACAATGCGATTTTCCTCGGTCTGGATGTCAATCATCTGCGTAATCTCTGCCTTGTTCAGCTTTGGTCGGGCAGCCGCTTTTCGTGCTTGTAAATCAGAATAGTTTGGTTTTTCCTCAGCTGGTGGTGGTGCCATTTGCTGCAGTGCTTCGATAGCTTTTAGCGCCTCGTCATTAGCCGCTTGCACAATCTTTTCTTTTTCAGCTTGGAAAGTCTCAACTTGTTGCTGAGTTAAGGCGTCACTTGCTTTGACCTGACATTGAAAATGCGGAAAGCCAAACTTCACCAATTGCTTGGCTAAATTTGGCAAATGGGTTTTTCGAAAATGCTCCGTATCAATACTGGATGGCCCCTCAATCCAGAGCTGATCGCCGTCCGCATGCACCTGTAGCTGTTGGTACATACTACGAAAGCCTTGACTGGCACAAGGTCCTTCTGTAAAAGCCTCTTTGTAATAAGCCTGCAACAGCTCCTCTGTAAAATCTTGATTGGCAGCCTTAATTTCAAAAATAGCTTGGTTGCCCGTCTTAGAAAATTCTTCATTTAAACGTTTTTTTAATTCTTGAAACAACTCAATGGGTAAAATTTCTCCAAAAGCAAACTGAAATTCCCAAACATGACTGACGGTATGCACTAAAACTTGCTCAATTTCTGCATGTAAAAAGGCACTTGATTGTCTCATATCAAGTGGCATATCAATTTGATTCATTAAAATTTCAAACGTAGATGACATATTTTTTCCTCGTATTGTAATGAAACTATTTTACCATAAAACAAATGAATTTTCGATTAAAAAATAGATAAGGAATATCCCTCATTGTTTTTAATATAAACCAATCATCTCATCAAGGACGTCAAATGCTAAGCTTTTGGTTTCTCGGAACTTTGACAATTTTAAAACGAAAATTCTCATCGCTTTGAACATCAAAAAAGAGAGAACCAATCTGATTCTCTCTCGCATTTAGCGATAGGTTACCCACTACAGTTGACATTGAGTCTGTTTTCCTTTTTATTTTTTATATCCTTCTAATGCTTTTTGACGTTCTTCAGTTTGGCCTTTCGCATCTAATTTTTTACCTTTATAAACAGTGCTTTCCCATGAACCGTACATTGGATTTGGGAAGATGATGAACTTTTCACCGAATTCGTTCTTTAATTCTTCTAATTTCTTACTTCGTTCTTCTGCTGATGTTTTTGAGAAATCCGCAAAGTCAACGAGGTTATCACCTAAAAGCATGGCCAAATTCGTCGTTTCTTGTACTTTCTGACGGCGACCTTCTTTTGATTTCACACCTTTTTCTAAGAACATCAAATGGTCTTTCCCTTGTACTGGAATGCCTTCCTTTTCCAAATTCTTAATTGTCGCGTCTACCTGGCTCGCATCACGGTCAGAAACATAGTAGATTTGAACACCGTTTTGATGTGCATATTGGAGAAATTCTTTGGCACCAGGAACCGCCTTAGCTGAAGCCTTTTTCACCCATGCATCCCAATTTTTAGGATTAAAGGCCGTACCGTCTTTGACATTTTGAACTTGATAAGGACTGTTGTCTAATACTGTTTCATCTAAGTCAAGAACGATTGAGTAAGGCTTATCTGTCGGTTTTTGCAGCAATTCTTTCAAACGATTCGTTGCGACATTATAACCTTGCAGGTACAGCGCTTTAGCTTCATCTGACTTTTGATACCAAAGAGTGGACATGGTATTTTCCCTTGACCGCAATTGGTCATAAGTCATGGTGACTTTACTGTCAGATGTGTTACTTTGCGCAGCCTTATTGTCTGTCGTCTTCGTTCCACAGCTGGTCAATAAAATAACCGAAGCAAGAGCAGAGAAAATTGTGATTGTGGCTTTAGATGATTTCATAAAACCAATCCTCCTAATATTAATCTATCAACATTATAGCGCTTTCATAAAGACGTTGCAAGATATCTGTCTAAATGTAGGAGAAAAATAGATTTGCAAAAGACAGTTAACAAGTTCATCTAAAATAATGAGCTGTAAGGAGCTTAGAATCCCTACAGCTCACAAACCTTCAATCTTTATTTCTTTTTCTTAAGGACAACTACACTTGATAACAACAAGCCAATTCCTGCTAGCACGCCAGCAATGGAAATTGTCGTCCCTGTGGACGGTAAAGTCTTATCTGCTTTTCCAGCTCCTGCTTGCTGTTGCTGCGTCTGACTAGCTGAAGTATTTGACTGTGTTGACGAAGTCGTTGTTTGACCAGACTCTCCTTTCGGCGTAGAAGGCTTGGTTTGATTTTGTTCTTCTTTTGGTTTTTCTTGATTTGGTTTGCTATTTTTTTGAATGCGTAAAATCGTCGCTGTCAATGGTGCTAAGGTAACCCCATCTGCTCCTAAGGCCACACCAGCTGGATTTGAAATAGCCGTTACCCCTGCGGTATTACCGTCTGCCACGACTTGAGCATTTGCCAAATGCTTGTAGGCTTCACCAAAGTTAAACTTCCGCTCCTTGTTATCCGCATTAACAAAGACAGCGTAAATGTCTCCATTTGAAGCCACAACTTGGTAGCCAAGAACTGTATCCTCTTTTTCAACCCCGTCTTTACCCGGCTGAGTGATTAAAGTAACATTTTGATCGACTTCGGCTTTGGTCTTGCGTGTAAAGGCATCTGTTGACTTCCGCAAAGCAATCAGCCCTTTCACATAGTCGCGGCTCTTCGTATTTTCAGGGAATTTGTCACCGTTTGTTGCCTTTGTCCAGTCAAAATGATTGACCGCATCGCTCGAATCATAAGAGTCGTGGATAAAGTAAGGATATTCAAATGGTGTTCCGTCCGCATTGGTCAGCAGGTGTGATTTATTTGGTACTTTGTCTTCTGAAACCGGATATTTATAAGCTGGGTCACGGAATTGCTTGGTTCGTCCGTATTCTTGCCCAGAGTGAAGGAATGGCGTACCTTGAGAAGTAAGGACCATTAGATTGCCCAAACGCAGGCGACGGTGAATTTCTTGATTGTTCGCTGCGATAGCTGGATCTTTTTTAATGGATTGAGCAATCACATCAAAGAGGGTCAGATTATCATGTGCAGCAATGTACTGAATCACATCTCCCGGATCATCTGCTTCAAAATTCGTTGGTTGTGCTTTGATGTTTTTGAAAACATCTTCGACATTGCGTTTTCCACCTGTGATAAAGGCAGGTGCTCCTTCGTTCGGATAACCAGATTTCAAGGTATTTCGAATATCATCTGAGAATACACCGACTGTATCGGTAGATTTCATCCAAGATTGATCCGCTGGTTGGACTGGTTTATTTTCATCTCCAGCGTAAGTCTTCCACCCCTCACCTAGCATCACCAGATTTGGATTGAGCTTTTTAGCCTCCTCATACGCTTTTTGAATGGATTCTGCATCGTGATCTCCCATCATATCAAAACGGAAGCCATCCACTTTGTATTCGCTCGTCAAATATTTGATAGAATCCACCAAAACACGACGGCTCATGTAGTGCGTTGTTCCCAAACGTCCGCCACCAAAACTAGTTCTAGGAGTGCCGTCTGCATCCATAAAGTGATAGTAATTCGGCTCTAAATCTTCAAAAATAGAGGTCTTTGCCGTGTGATTATAAACCACATCCATAATCACACCCATTCCGCGCTTGTGAATTTCATGAACAAGATTTTTAAATTCTTCAATGCGCTTAGCTGGATCTGTCGGATTGGTTGAATACATTCCTGTCAAGGAGAAGTAGTTTTGTGGATCATAACCCCAGTTGTAGTTGCTATTGCTAGAAGCATACTTGTCCAATCTTTCGGCATTTTTCAATTCATTGACAAAATAATAACTTAAAACCGGCAGCAACTGAATATGAGTAACCCCAAGTTCTTTTAAATAGTCCAATTTTTCAACGAAAGCTGAGAATGTTCCAAATTGAGACTTCAAATCCTTAGAAATGGCTGCGTCAGAAGTAAAATCACGGACATGCGCTTCGTAGATAACTGCATCCTCCCGACTCTTGAAGCCTGGAATGTTCGCATAGGTCAGATTTTTCGGACCAAGCTCACTTGGGTCAACAAAAGCTGCCTTTGCAATCTTGTAAGACTCACCTTTTTCGGCATCTTCGCTGTTCCAAGCTGCCAAAGATTTGGCATATGGATCCAAAGCCAGTACTTTTTTATCACCGCGCGTAATTTCATAATGATAGAAATAACCGCGATAATCCTTAATTCCTAGATTTGTTTGCGATGTCAATGTTGTCTTCCAAGTACCTGCTTCTCCTTTTGTCATCGCTACCTTACCAACTACTTTGTTCTGATCATTTTTATCATACACAACCAAATCTACCTGATCCGCACTTGGTGACCAAAAGGTAACATCCACTTTCGTGCCTTTTTGGCTAACACGCGCACCCAATTCACCATCATATTTGTAGAGAATGTCCTTCAACTGCCAATTCATACTGGTTTTAAATTGGTCGTTGCCATACTTTACCTTATAAGGAGCTTGCGCTTGTCCAAAGTCTCCTATGATTTTTGCTTTCTTTGTTTTGGGATCAAGCACAATGTCTTTCACAACCACTTCTTTACTGTCCTTGTCTGTAATTTTTAGATTCTTAAGAATATCTTCCTTTTTGGCATTTTCAAGGGTTGAGAAAGTTGCTTCAATCTCCGTCAGGCTGACATGCTGAGCACCTGTCATGCGGATATCATTGACAAAATACGGATTGGTATAAATATTCGGATCTACATCTCGGAGGAAAATTTGACTGTTTTTCTTCAAATTTGTCAGATTATAATCCTGCGGTTGAATCTTCACATCGTCACCTGATTTGCTTTCATCTAAAAGCAGAAAACCAATTGCTTTTGCAGCATCTTTTAAAGGAACATCTACATAGCGACCATACTTGCCTGTTTTTTCGAAATCCACTCCGTCAGGCCAATTTTTGCTAGGATTTCCCACATCTCCCCAGAGCCAAAGAGACTTCTTGTCATAATTCCCGTCTGTCCGATAATAATTGATTCGTACCATGCCCTCTTTTAGAGGATCATAGGTATGAGGATTGTAATCCTTGTCAAACCAGACCTCGTTCATATTCGGACTGAGCAATTCAATCGTCTTGTCACCTGTTAGGTTTGTACCTGCTGTATTATTGATTAAGAGACTAATCTTACTCCGTTTTTGTGCCATTTTGACATCAAGATAATAGCCATAATCATCCTTTTTAGCCATTGAAAAGCTAGTTGCTCCTGTCGGCCAGCTACCTTTTTGGCTGGAAGGTGTCTCCACATCATCCCAGGTCCACAAGCCAAGACTAGCTAAATTCTCCGACGGAAGTGTCTTAAAATGCAGACGAATGCTGCCCTCTTCAATTTTGTCTTCTTTAGCTGCTGTCGCAGCTGATACAACTTTCTCAATAGGCTTCGTTGCCGTTTTTTCTTCTGCTGCTTGTGCAGTTTCCTTCTCCGTAGATTGAACTTCCGTACTTGAATCCGTCGTTGAAGCTGGGGTATTTTCTCTTATGGAGCGAGCTTGAGTCAAGTCAAGTTTTTCTGATGAGCTTCCCTCAGTTGAAGCTGTACGCGAAGAATTGGCAACACTAGGTGTTGCCGAAAGCGAGTTGGTTGCTTGCCCTTGATTTTCCGACTTTTCCGAAACGACTGCTTGATGATTCGTCACTTCTACTTTATCAGACTGCTCACTTGTTGGTGATGTTGGTTGCACCGTTTCAATAGATGTGTTTTCGACACTATTTGCTTCCTCTGCTTGCGCTAAGACATTCCCCGCCAAAAAAACACTAGCAGAAATAGCAATAGACGCTACCCCTACTTTTAATCTGCGGATTCCAAAATGCTGACGCTTCTCAGCTGTTCGAGATTGTAAACGATAAACTTTCTTCATAAAAAGAAAACTCCTTTATTTTTTAGTTGCACAAATATTTTTAGGCTAGTGCAAACGTTTTCTGTAGATATTATATACATTTATCAACAAAATGTAAAGGTTTTCAAACAAAAATATCTGTTTTTTTGACAGAGATTAAATGTGTTTTCTATTTTATTTGATAAATTGCAATAAAAAGTGCAACGTTT
>NZ_KV813966.1:0-3076 GCF_001813805.1 Streptococcus sp. HMSC066F10 | reverse complement strand
ACGTTGCACTTTTTATTGCAATTTATCATATGATAAACTCAATTGGTAACGACCATAATATTGTCCATTTTGGGCTGTATAACTGCCACTTGATTCTTTTTGCGCAATCCATTCTTTTGCAGCTGCATCTTCATTACTCAGACCAGAAGTGGTAGTTGCAGAATTACTTGACTCCGCAGTTGTAGGGCTTGTAGCTGTGTCATCTAACTCCAATACTTGCCCAACACTAATCAGATGAATATTGCTAAGCTTATTTTTCTGAGCAATTTGATCAACTGTTGTATTATGTGATGCAGCAATAGCTGAAAGAGTATCTCCAGATTTTACTGTATAACTATCTGCGTTTGCAAGTGTAGGAAGAAAGAACAGCGCTGTTGCTGCTAAGCTTATTAAACCTACTTTAGTTTTTTTGTTTGTATTCTTTAAATTCAAAATCATTTAGATTCTCCTTTTCTGTGATAGAACTATCATATATCTTAATTATTACTATTGTTTTTTCCTTTCATTAAAAATATTACAAACAAATTGAAGAGAGACTAAAATCCACCCTATATTTATTTGCTTTAAGGTTACTATAAGAAAAGTGACCTCAAAGGAAGTTTAGAATTTACGTCACATTCATTTTATTAGCTAAAAAGGCAGAAAAATATACTGAACTTTGATATAATGAAGATAATAAATTTATAAGGAGTTACGATGAACTCACTAAAATTTCAATCTGTTTTTGATATTATTGGTCCTGTTATGATTGGTCCATCTAGTAGTCATACAGCAGGTGCTGTTCGTATTGGAAAAATTGTTTCATCAATTTTTGATGACGAGCCAACAGAAGTTGAATTCCAACTATTTAATTCTTTTGCGAAAACTTATCGTGGACATGGTACGGACTTGGCTCTTGTAGCTGGGATTCTCGGAATGGATACAGATAACCCTGATATTCCCAATAGCCTAGAAATTGCCCATAAAAGAGGGATTAAAATTGTCTGGACGATTCAAAAAGATAGCAATGCTCCACATCCAAACACAGCTAAAATCACCATTAAAAATGAGCAAAAAGCGATTAGTGTTACTGGTATTTCCATTGGTGGTGGAAATATTCAAGTGACTGAATTAAATGGTTTTTCTGTTTCGCTCAGCATGAATACCCCGACAATTATTATCGTCCATCAGGATGTTCCTGGAATGATTGCTCATGTTACTGAAGCACTTTCTCGTTATAACATCAATATCGCACAGATGAATGTCACAAGAGAAAAAGCAGGTGAAAAAGCTATTATGATCATTGAAATTGACAGTCGCAGCTGTGAAGGAGCTATTGAGGAAATCAGAAAAATTCCTAAACTTCATAATGTCAATTTCTTTAAATAGGAGAGTTTATGTTTTATTCAATCAAAGAATTAGTGGAGCAAGCAGATTTAGACTTTCAGGGCAGCGTTGCCGAACTGATGATTGCTACTGAATACGAACTGACAGGTCGTGAACGAGATGAAGTCTTACGCTTGATGACTAGAAATCTAGAAGTTATGAAAGCTTCTGTCGTTATGGGATTAGATGAAAGTAAATCTCGGAGTGGTTTAACAGGTGGCGATGCAGCCAAACTCCACAAATATATTCAATCAGGAAAAGCTCTTTCGGACTATACTGTCTTAATAGCAGCAAAAAATGCTATTGCTGTCAATGAATACAATGCTAAAATGGGGTTGGTCTGTGCAACACCGACAGCAGGAAGTGCTGGTTGTTTACCCGCTGTCCTTACATCTGCTATCGAAAAATTAAATCTTACTGAAAAACAACAACTAGACTTTTTATTAACAGCTGGAGCTTTCGGTCTAGTCATCGCTAATAATGCTTCTATTTCAGGAGCTGAAGGTGGCTGTCAAGCAGAAGTTGGATCAGCGTCAGCTATGAGTGCAGCAGCTCTTGTTTTAGCAGCAGGTGGTACCCCATTTCAAGCCAGCCAAGCAATTTGTTTTGTGATTAAGAATATGCTTGGATTAATCTGTGACCCCGTTGCAGGTCTAGTAGAAGTTCCCTGTGTCAAACGAAATGCTATGGGAGCTAGCTACGCTTTCATTGCCGCTGATATAGCTTTAGCAGGTATTGAATCAAAAATTCCCGTTGACGAAGTAGTTGACGCTATGTATCAAGTTGGAGCAAGTATGTCGACTGCCTTTCGTGAGACTGCTGAAGGTGGATTGGCAGCTACACCTACTGGTCGTAGATTATCCAAAGAAATTTTTGGAGAATAACTTTCTACACAAAAGGAAAAAGTTTACAGTCCTGTAAATATGAATTTAGACTATGCAAAATTTTAAATATATTTTTTTCGACTTAGATGGAACACTTGTTGACAGTTCTGTAGGAATCAAGAATGCTTTCCAATACGCATTCACTTCACTAAATATCAAAGCCCCTGATAGCAAAGAGCTGGATACTTTCATTGGACCACCTTTAGAAGTTAGTTTCGCTTCTGTAGTGCCAGAGACCAATGTCAATCAAGCTATTGCTTTCTTTAGAGAATACTATAAAAATAACGGTGTTTTTGAAGCTCAACTTTACAAGGGTATAAAAGAACTGTTGTTAGAATTAGAACATTCGGATTACCATGTCTATATTACCACTAGTAAAAATGAACCAATGGCCCATAAAATGGCACAATACCTAGAAATTGATAAACATTTCAATGGTATCTTCGGCTCTCTTCCAAATTCTTATCATAAAGCAGATGTTATAACTCGTGCTTTAAATTATTCTCATGCTAATCTTGAACAATCTATCATTGTTGGGGATACAAAATTTGATATAATTGGTGGAAAATCAGTCGGAATTGCTACTTTAGGAGTTCTGTGGGGATTTGGAAACAAGAAAGAATTAACTGACAATGAGGCAGATTTTATCTCAGATTCGCCTCAAAAAATTTTAACAGCTTTGGTAAATAATACTTTACATGAATTGTAAACCATATTTACAATATACAATCAAAGATTCTAAAACAAACAACTATGTTTGCTAAGTCAATCACCCATAGAAAAAGACGAATCATTTTTGAACTGCACCCCAAAAGTTAGACAAGAAA
>NZ_KV813965.1:0-7943 GCF_001813805.1 Streptococcus sp. HMSC066F10 | reverse complement strand
ATACCACTTTTGAGTTACCGAACAAGTCTATTCTAAATTACTGACAAGTATTGAAGAATTAAGAGCTGAAAATGTAAAAAGGGCGGCGCGTGAAGAGGAGCAGGCTGATTTTTTGCGAATAACTGCTCACGAGTTAAAAACGCCCATTGCTAGTATGTTAGGTCTTGTAGAGGGCATGATTTATAACGTCGGAGAGTTTAAAGATCACGAGACTTATTTGAAGAAATGTCGAGACATTTTGCAAGAGCAATCACAGTTAGTTTGTTCCATCTTGGAAGCCACAAATTTGGATCTCAGTTTGAAAGTTAAGCAAGAGCGAGTTGATTTGAAAGAACTGATAGAGCAGTATTTGACGCCCTATGAGGCACTTACAAAAGTCCATTCTTACCAATTCATCGTAAATCTTGAGCCAGTATGGGTCAGCCTTAATTCAACTTATTTTGTAAAAGCAATAAAGAATCTTTTGGATAATGCCTTTCGTTATACAAAGGAAGGAGGGGCTATCCGAGTAAGTTTAACGGAGCATTATCTACGAATTGAAAATCAAGCAGAGCATTTACCTGACAAGGAAGAACTAGACAAATTATTTCTTCCGTTCTATCGTCCAGATTTTAGCAGAGCTAAAGAAGATGGGGGGACAGGGGTAGGACTTTACTTGGTCAAACAAATTCTGGAAAAACAAGGTTTTTGTTACCGATTGGAGCAAGAAAAAGAATTTCTTCAATTTACAATTTGGTTTGTAGATCCCTTGGACTAATACTCAATGAAAATCAAACCATATCATGACAAATAGAAATGGACTGGCTCTGCCAATCCATTTTTGTTTTCTAGAATGGTAATTTACCTGCAAATGCTCCCATTGTTTTTTTATAGTAGATTGAATCTAGAACAGTACGCCGTGGTTGCTAAAATATTTCTATACATTAATTTGACTTTCCTAATCAATTTGTTCACATCTTATTTCAATCTACTATAGTTGCTTCGTCAATTTGGCTGAGTGCATCATTGATGGCTTGTGCAGTCATATCTTGTAGGGTTTCGACATCCTCAGGATCAACGACAGCTTCTTTATAATCAATGGAAACCAGTTTTTTATCACCTGTGAAAGTTACGGTAACGAGCTCTTGAGCTGATTTACCAGTGAAATTTGTTTCTGCCAACTCAGCTTGTTTCTTTTCTAGCTGTTTTTGCATTTTTTGTGCTTGCTTCATCATTTGCTGCATATTCATCATAAGATTTTTAAGATTCCTTTCGTATCAAGGGTTTAGACTCTCTGGTTAAATTTTCGTTGCCTTATTTTGCCTTTTGGGTATTTCTTAAAGCTTCATTTATTATAGCATTTTTTAAAGCAACTGCCTATTTAACTGTGTGAGAACAGCGAGCGTTTGGTGCTGATTTTACAAAAACTTTACAAAAGTATGGTAATAGATTTGATGTTTGCTCTCTATAATGGTCATTGTAAAGATTTTAAAGGAGAACATCATGAAAAAATGTAAATTGTTTTCAGTACTGGCTTTAGCTGGTTTGACGGCTCTAGTGGGACTTTCAGCTTGTGGTAAATCAAACGGGGGCTCTTCGTCTGCTTCTTCATCTGCATCTGGTAATATCAGCGTTGTTTCCCGTGAAGATGGTTCAGGGACGCGCGGCGCCTTTGTTGAACTTTTCGGAGTCCAAGAAGAGCAAAATGGTGAAAAGGTTGATTTGACAACGGACAAAGCCATTGTTACTAACTCGACCTCTGTTATGCTAACGACAGTAGCTGGAGATAAGTCAGCCATCGGCTATGCTTCGCTAGGTTCTTTGGATGATACCGTCAAGGTTTTGAAAATTGATGGTACTGAAGCAAGTGTTGCCAATATTAAATCCGGAAGCTACAAGATTTCTCGACCATTTAACATTGTTACCAAAGATAAGATAAGTGAAGCTGCTCAAGATTTCATCAACTTTATTTTAAGCTCTGGTGGTCAAGCTGTCGTAGAAGAAAATGGTTACATTCCACTTGACGATACCAAAGCTTATAAATCTTCAGTTGATTCTGGCAAGATTGTCGTTTCAGGATCAAGCTCTGTCACACCAGTTATGGAAAAATTAAAAGAAGCTTATAGCAAAGTCAATTCTAAGGTTGAAGTAGAAATTCAACAAAGCGACTCTTCAACTGGTATCACAAATGCTATTGAGGGAACAGCTGATATTGGAATGGCGTCACGTGATTTGAAAGATGAAGAAACCTCTAAAGGAGTCAGCTCAACAGTTATTGCGATGGATGGTATTGCTGTTATTGTTAATAAAGATAACAAAGTTGATGGCTTAACAAGCGAACAAGTCAAGACTATTTTTACAGGTAAGACAACAAGCTGGGACGGTCTTTCAGACTAAGGGGTCATGAATGAATCATACAAAAGAAAAAATGATGCAAGCGGTATTTTTCCTTACCGCCTGCATTTCTGTTCTATCCGTACTACTAATCTGCCTCTTTTTGTTTTCGAGTGGGATTCCTGCTATTCACAAAATTGGCTTAGGTAACTTTCTTTTCGGGACGGTATGGAGACCGGCTAATAATCTTTTTGGTATTTTTCCAATGATTGTAGGCTCACTTTATGTGACAGCAGGGGCTCTTATTGTTGGAGTACCCGTTGGAGTTTTGACAGCAGTTTTTATGTCTTCTTTTTGTCCTGAAGTCATCTACAGACCACTCAAGGCGGCTATTAACCTCATGGCAGGAATTCCATCGGTTGTTTATGGTTTCTTTGGTTTGGTTGTTTTAGTTCCCTTTGTTCGTGATAACATCGGTGGCTTTGGCATGGGGGTTCTTACCGCCTCGATTTTGCTTGGTTTGATGATTTTACCAACTATTATCAGTGTTTCTGAGGCTGCTATTCGTGCTGTTCCCAGGTCGTATTATGAAGGTGGTTTAGCTCTGGGGGCTTCCCATGAGCGTAGCATCTTTTTTGCGGTACTGCCAGCAGCGAAGCGAGGAATTTTGGCGGCTGTCATTTTAGGGGTTGGACGTGCAATCGGAGAAACTATGGCAGTTATCATGGTTGCAGGTAACCAAGCTGTCTTGCCAGATTCCTTGACATCAGGAGTCAGAACTATGACAACCAATATTGTTATGGAGATGGGTTACTCTAGTGGTCTTCACAGAGAAGCTCTCATAGGGACAGCTGTTGTTCTCTTTATATTTGTCCTAATCATTAATATCAGCTTTTCGTTGTTACATAAAGAGGAGTGAGTATGGAAAATATCAATCACCGCAGTTTCAAGCAAAATTGGCAGTCACGTCGGCGGGATCTGGTGTCACTAATTTTGTACTTTTTAGTTTATGGGGCTGCTTTGGCAACTTTTGTAGGTATTGCTTTCACGGTAGGCTACATTCTGGTTAAAGGCTTGCCCAATTTAAACATGAGTTTGTTTGCTTGGACTTACAATAGTGAGAATGTCTCTCTGTTACCGGCCTTAATCAATACGATTTTTATGACCATATTGGCATTAAGTGTTGCCGTACCTATTGGTATAGGGGCTTCTATTTATTTGGCAGAATATGCGCGCCGGGATAACCCTTTTGTTAGTGTTATTCGGATCGCAACCGAAACGCTCTCTGGGATTCCCTCCATCATCTATGGACTGTTTGGTGCCCTTTTCTTTGTTAAGTTCGCTCACATGGGACTTTCCTTGCTGTCAGGAGCTGTTACACTTAGTATCATGATTTTGCCTCTGATTATGCGAACAACAGAGGAAGCTTTGCTTTCGGTACCAGACTCTTATCGTGAAGGGGCTTTTGCACTTGGAGCGGGCAAACTTCGAACAATTTTTAAAATTGTCCTTCCTAGCGCCATGCCGGGAATTTTCTCAGGAATTATTTTAGCGATCGGGCGAATTGTGGGAGAATCGGCTGCCTTGATTTTTACGGCAGGTACGGTTGCTGAAGTGGCTAAGAGTGTTTTCAGTTCGTCACGGACTTTGGCTGTGCATATGTATGCCATCTCAGGAGAGGGACTTTATGTCAATCAAACCTATGCTACAGCAGTTGTTCTCTTAGTATTAGTTATTATCATTAATCTAGTGTCGGGTTTGATTGCTAGACGATTAGGAAGTAAAACAAGCGATGAATAAAATAGAAATTAAAAATTTGGATCTCTACTATGGAGACTTTAAGGCTTTAAAAAACATTAATTTGGAAATTGCCAGCAATGAAATTACAGCTTTCATTGGCCCATCAGGGTGTGGAAAATCGACCTTACTGAAAAGTCTTAACCGAATGAACGATTTGGTGAAAAATTGCCGCATTACTGGAGAGGTCACATTAGATAAAGAAGATGTGTATCGCGATTTGGACATCAATGTCCTTCGTAAAAAAGTAGGTATGGTTTTTCAAAAACCAAACCCATTTCCGATGAGTATCTATGACAACATTGCCTTCGGGCCTCGAACTCATGGCATTCACAATAAAGTTCAATTGGATGAAATTGTGGAGCGTTCCTTAAAACAAGCCGCTATCTGGGATGAAGTCAAAGATCGCCTCAATAAATCTGCTCTTGGAATGTCTGGTGGTCAACAGCAACGGCTTTGCATTGCTAGAGCTTTGGCCATTGAACCTGACGTCCTCCTCATGGATGAACCAACAAGTGCCTTAGATCCGATTTCAACAGCAAAAATTGAAGATTTGGTTATTGAACTCAAGAAGAAATATACTATCGTCATGGTGACCCACAACATGCAACAAGCTGTGCGAATTTCTGATAAGACAGCATTCTTCCTATTGGGAGAAATTGTTGAGTACAACAAAACAAGCCAACTATTTTCAATGCCACAAGACGAACGCACAGAAAATTATATAACAGGGAGATTCGGATGATACGCTCAACCTTTGAAAATCAACTGCATGCACTCAATACCAATTTAATTTTGATGGGGTCTTTATGTGAAGATATCATTTCAAAATCCTTAATGCCCATCAGTGAAAATGATCAGCATCTGGTCAATGATGTCAGTAAAACCTATCAAAAAATTGAGCAGATGGAAAGAGATATTGAATCACAATGTCTTAAACTATTGCTTCGTCAACAGCCGGTAGCCAAGGATTTGCGACGTATTTCAGCTGCCTTGAAAATGGTTTATGATATGAAGCGTATTGGTGCACAATCTGCTGAAATTGCTGATATTATTGGTGATGGTCATGTTCATGAAGGAGCTGAGTTTCGCCATCTCAAGCAAATGGTTAAACACGTTGTCAATATGGTAACAGACAGTGTGGATGCCTTTGTCCATGATGATGAGGCTTTAGCTTTAAAAGTTATCCAAAAAGATGTCACAGTGGACAAAGAATTTGATACAATAAAGGCAAGTTTAATTGCCCATATTGCTGAACTTGGAAATGATGGTGAATATACTATTGATGTTTTGATGATTGCCAAATATTTGGAAAGAATTGGTGACCATACCGTCAATGTCGCTAAGTGGGTAATTTTTTCAATCACTGGTGAACTGAATGGAGAAGAAACATGATTTACTGCGTTGAAGACGATGATGATATCCGAGAACTGATGCTTTATACTTTACGAACAGCAGGGTTTGAGGCTCAGGGTTTCCCTGACTCCCTTCTATTTTGGAAAGCCATGGAAGAAGAGCAACCAAAACTTATACTGTTAGATATCATGCTGCCTATAGATGATGGATTGACCATTTTGAAATCCCTACGCGAAAATGGCATGACAAAAGATATTCCAGTAATCATGACAACTGCCAAAGGAACAGAATTCGATAAAGTCAAAGGATTAGATTTGGGCGCAGATGACTACTTGGTTAAACCTTTTGGTATGATGGAAATGATTTCTCGCATTAAAGCAGTCCTCAGACGTACATCCAATCAGGAACAGGAAACTCATTTGACAATAAAAAATCTCGCTCTGGATTCAAAAAATTACACGGTTAGAAAAAATGGGCAAAAAATCGAATTAACTCTGAAAGAATTTGAACTGCTATCTTTATTGATGTTAAATCCTGACCGTGTTTTTACACGGCAGGAACTTTTGGATAAAGTTTGGGGAGAACACTTTATCGGAGAAACACGAACAGTTGATGTCCATATTGGGACCCTTCGCATGAAACTTGGAGATGCTAGTCATCTGATTAAGACAGTTCGTGGCGTTGGTTATCGTTTGGAGGTAACAGATGATTAAGAAAATCTTTCGTTCAACTTTTTTTGCCACGCTAGGCGTTCTTCTGGTGACCCTATTTATGGTTGTTGGCTTGCTTTATGGTTATTTTACTCAAGTACAAAAGGAGCAGTTGCAGACGGAGACAGCCTTAGCTGCTCAAGGGGTTTCTCTAGAAGGCCAAGATTATTTTAATGAGCTCAAAATGTCAAATGTCAGAATCACTTGGGTTGACAATCAAGGAAAGGTTCTCTATGATAATGAGTCCGATGCACAGACCATGGACAATCATGCTAATCGAGAAGAAATCAAAGAAGCTTTGAAAGATGGTTACGGTGAGAGTGTTCGCTACTCGAAAATTTTAACCACTCAGTCTCTTTATTCTGCTCAGCGCTTGGATAATGGAACTGTTATTCGTTTATCTGTGACTAGACATAGTATTTTAGTGCTTTTGTTTCGGATGGTCCAGCCTTTAGCTCTTATTCTTGTATTGGCCTTCTTCCTCTCTCTATGGCTTTCACGTTCTATTGCTAAGAGTGTCGTGGAACCATTGAATCGGCTGGATCTTGATCATCCACTTGAAAATGATGCCTATGAAGAAATTTCCCCCCTTCTAAGACGGATTGCCAGACATCAAAAGGAAGTCACTGAGCGAGAAGTTGTGATAGAGCAACGTCAATCAGAATTTGACACCATTATTTCTAAAATTAAAGAAGGCATGATTTTGTTAGACAATAACTGTCGCATCATCAGTATCAACCAAGCAGCACAGGATATTTTACAGACTGATCGAACGTGTTTGGGAAAAGATATGTTACAAATTATCCGTAACCTATCACTAAATAATTGGCTTGAAAAAGGTCTTCAAGGTCGCAAGCAAGAAGGGATTTTGCAATTAGATGACTCGCATTACAAAGTTATGGTGCGTCCTATTCAGTCTGAGGATAAGGTGACTGGTTTAGCGCTTCTTTTCTTTGATGTCACAGAGCAACTTCAGGCAGAGCAGCTGCGCCGTGAATTTACAGCAAACGTTTCTCATGAACTGAAAACACCTTTGCATCTGATTTCTGGGTATTCTGAAATGTTGGCTAGTGATGTTGTTGCGCAAAAAGATGTTCCACAATTCGCTGAGAAAATCCACAGTGAGTCTCAACGTATGATTCAGTTGGTAGAAGATATTATTAAACTGTCACATCTTGATGAGTCAGAAGAGTTAGCTATGGAACCCATTAATCTCTATCAGATATCAGAGGAAGTCTTAGAGAGTCTATCTGCTAAGGCAAATGAACGTCATATCAACTTGCATTTATTAGGGAAACCAGCTTATATTACCGGTAATCATGCCCTTATTCATTCCTTGATTTATAATCTTTGTGATAATGCTATTATCTATAACCGTGATAAGGGAGATGTGACTGTCGGTATCACCTCGAATGAGGACAAGATTGTTCTGACGGTACAAGATACAGGAGTTGGGATTGCCAAAGATGAGCAGGAACGTATTTTTGAGCGTTTCTATCGGGTTGATAAGAGTCGCTCGAAGAAGTTGGGTGGCACTGGCCTGGGGCTATCCATTGTCAAGCATGCGGTCAATCAACATTATGCCGATATTAAGATGGAAAGTCAGCTAGGATTAGGAACTAAAATGACCGTGACCTTTCATAAATAACCCTCTTTGAAAATTAAACGCAGACGCTTGTGACTTGATTTGAGGAGTGAAAACCTCCAACGGAAGTTTTTAGCCTGTCATTCCAAAATTAGACTTGTTCGGTAACTACATCATCTCGT
>NZ_KV813964.1:0-12957 GCF_001813805.1 Streptococcus sp. HMSC066F10 | reverse complement strand
ATACCACTTTTGAGTTACCGAACAAGTCTAATTTTTTCTCTTTCAATAAGACTTTTCATTTGCCTAGAAGCACCAACATTGTTTGCTAATTCTTCTTGATTTAAATTATATCTAGCACGATACTTTTTTAACTTACTCTTCAAAACCATCAGACAAATTTTCACCCTTTATTTTAGTCATATCAGAGTCACGTTTACTACGCTGATACGCTCCATCAAACAAGGTTGATTCTTTATATGGGAAATCATACGCATGATGAATGTTTAAAACGATATGGCTTGTACCAACAAAAGATATTGCTTGCTTCCCAGGTGATGGTAAGAACTCATTCTTTGAGAATTCAGATTGGAAATGTACTGCGAGTATTGAAAAAGTTTGTTCTTTCGGTACTAGTCATAGCACTGACTTCTATCAGTCTATCTCGTGTTGTAACTTTTGTGTTTCGGAGAAGTATTTTATGTGAGATGTGGCGTGTGCTATCCATTTTTGTTTTGTATCCGGCTTTATTTTTCCTTTTACCTTATATTTTTCCGACGGATTCAACGGATTCTCCGATAGGAAGTTACCTTCTCATTCGGAAAACAGAGAGTCAGACGATTTATTATTCAACTCTTTCTTTGAAAATCTTTTATAAAGGTGAGAAGATGTTGTATCGGCAGCAGCTCTATTTATTAGTAAATAGCTGGGTGAGTAAGAAGAGTGTTCATTTTTTGCAGTACCGTTCGGTGGAAACGGGTGTTTCGTATTACTTTGTTTGGCAGCCACATACAAACTTGTTATGGTTGAATGGTGCGTCACCGCAGGAATTTATCCGAGATGGAACGAAAGACTATATCAAAAGCTTGGCAAATAAATGAGTTACTAGTTTAGAAGGTACTGGATTTGAAGGGTTGAAGCATCCTAAAGAAGATTCAGAGCCATTTTCGTGGAAAAAACGAACGCGAAAGAAGCTATATAAAGGTTTGAAATGATATTCAAGCCTTTTTTGATAGGAGAGAAGCTGAAATTTTCACTTGACTCTTTTTTTTTTTATGATATACTTAACTAGTAAAGAATTAACTGGTTAATCAGAAAAGGAGCAACATGAGTCAATTAGCACATGAAATGGATCATTTCTTAAATGAAATCATTTTAAAAGCCGAGAATCAGCATGAGATTTTGATTGGTTCTTGTACAAGTGAAATGCCTTTGACAAATACCCAAGAGCACATCTTAATGTTGCTGTCTGAGGAGTCATTGACAAACTCAGAGTTAGCAAAGTGCTTAAACGTCAGTCAGGCAGCTGTAACAAAGGCTATCAAATCGCTCATCAAACAAGAACTGCTAGAACCCTTCAAGGATCAGAAAGATGCGCGTGTTATTTTTTATCGGTTGACAGAATTAGCGAAGCCAGTTGCCGCGGAGCATCATCAGCATCATCAGCATACATTGGAAATTTACGAAAAAATCGCCAATCAATACACTCCTAATGAGCAAGCAACCATTCAAAAATTCTTGGGAACCTTAGTAGGAGAAATCGGAAAATGAGATATATCACAGTTGAAGATTTGTCCTTCTATTATGACAAAGAGCCTGTGTTGGAGCATATTAACTATTATGTGGATAGTGGTGAGTTTGTGACTTTGACAGGTGAAAATGGAGCAGCAAAAACGACCTTGATCAAGGCTAGTCTTGGGATTTTGCAGCCTCGATTTGGTAAGGTGACGATTTCTAAGACGAATACAGCTGGCAAGAAGTTGCGGATTGCTTATCTGCCGCAGCAAATCGCTAGTTTTAATGCGGGTTTTCCAAGCACCGTCTATGAATTTGTTAAATCAGGTCGGTATCCGCGTAAAGGATGGTTTCGTCGTTTGAATGCGCATGATGAAGAACATATCAAGGTCAGTCTGGGCGCCGTTGGCATGTGGGAACATCGAGACAAGCGGATTGGCTCGCTTTCGGGTGGGCAAAAGCAGCGGGCGGTCATTGCACGAATGTTTGCTTCGGATCCGGATATTTTTGTCTTGGATGAGCCGACAACGGGGATGGATGCTGGTAGCAAGGATGAATTTTATGATTTAATGCACCATAGTGCGCATCGGCACGGCAAGGCTGTGCTGATGATTACGCATGATCCAGAGGAAGTTAGAAAATATGCGGACCGCAATATTCATTTGGTGCGAAATCAAGATTCGCCATGGCGGTGCTTCAATGTTCACGAGAGTGATCAGGAGGTGAGCCATGTTTAATTTACTAACTTATGATTTTATGCAACGGGCTTTTCTGGCTGTGATTGCTATGAGTTTGTTCTCACCTGTGTTAGGAACGTTTTTAATTCTACGTCGTCAAAGTTTAATGAGTGATACACTTAGTCATGTGTCGCTTTCAGGAGTTGCATTTGGCTTGGTATTGGGTATTTCACCTACAATTTCAACAGTCATTATCGTGATGATTGCGGCAGTTTTTCTAGAATATTTGCGCACTATCTACAAAGATTTCATGGAGATCGGAACAGCCATTTTAATGTCGACAGGACTTGCTATTGCTTTGATTGTGATGAGCAGGGGCAAAAGCTCCAGTTCCATGAGCCTAGACCAATATTTGTTTGGTTCTATTGTTACGATTAGTACGGAGCAGGTGATTTCGCTGTTTGTTATTGCGGCGATTGTACTTGTGTTGACTTTTCTCTTCATTCGGCCAATGTATATTTTGACCTTTGATGAAGATACAGCCTTTGTGGACGGTCTACCTGTGCGTACTATGTCTATTCTATTTAATATCGTGACAGGTGTTGCCATTGCTCTCATGATTCCAGCGGCAGGTGCGCTGTTGGTATCGACCATTATGGTGTTGCCGGCAAGTATTGCTTTGCGACTTGGGAAAAATTTCAAGTCGGTCATTTTATTAGCGAATTTTATTGGATTTGTAGGTATGATTGCTGGATTGTATATTTCTTACTATGCTGAAACGCCAGCCAGTGCAAGTATTACGATTATTTTTGTCGGTGTATTTTTAATAGTGAATCTATTAAAAAAATTTATCAAATAGGAGTGAAAAATGAAGAAAATTGGTCTATTAGTAGCAAGCTTACTAAGTCTCTTTTTAGTGGCTTGTTCCAATCAAAAAAGTGCAAATGGGAAATTAAATGTTGTCACAACATTTTACCCAGTTTATGAATTTACCAAGCAAGTAGCAGGCGATACTGCCAATGTCAAACTCTTGATTGGTGCAGGAACAGAACCGCACGAATACGAGCCTTCTGCCAAAGCAGTTGCAACGATTCAAGATGCAGATGCTTTTGTATATGAAAATGAAAATATGGAAACTTGGGTACCAAAATTGCTTAAAACCTTGAAAAAAGGTAAAGTGAATGTGGTGAAGGCGACTGGGAAGATGTTGCTACTTCCTAGTACAGAAGAGGAAGGAGATCATGATCATGGTAAAGAAGGACATCATCATGAATACGATCCTCATGTATGGTTATCACCAAAACGTGCTATTAAAATGGTGGAAAATATTCGTGACAGCTTAAGTAAACGCTATCCCGATAAGAAAGCGACTTTCCAAAAGAACGCAGCAGCTTACATTAAGAAATTAGAAACTCTGGATAAGGAATACACAGCGGGATTGGCAAATGCCAAACAAAAGAGCTTTGTGACACAGCACGCAGCCTTTCGTTATTTAGCGTTAGACTACGGTTTGAAGCAAGTGCCTATTTCAGGACTTTCACCAGATAGTGAGCCTTCAGCGGCACGTTTGGCTGAATTGACAAAATATATTAAGAAAAACAATATCAAGTACATTTACTTTGAAGAAAATGCTTCTCAAGCACTGGCATCTACTTTGGCAAAAGAAACGGGTGTGAAGTTAGATGTGCTTAATCCGCTTGAAAGTTTAACTGAAAAGCAAACAAAAGATGGAGCAGACTACATTTCCATCATGCAATCAAACTTGAAAGCTTTGAAAAAGACGACAGATCAAGCTGGTACTGAAATTTCTGCTGAAAAAGAAAAAAATACAAAGACTGTACAAAATGGCTACTTTGAAGATAGTGCTGTCAAAGACCGTACGTTGTCTGACTATGCAGGTCAATGGCAATCCGTTTATCCATATTTGCAAGATGGAACTTTAGACCAAGTCTTTGATTACAAAGCAAAATTAAGCGGTAAGATGACAGCTACTGAGTACAAAGCGTATTATGAAAAAGGCTACAAGACAGATGTGTCTCATATCAATATCACAGATAAGACTATGGAATTTGTAGTCAACGGACAAAAGAAGAAATATACTTATAAATATGTTGGTAAGCATACATTGACGTACTCTAAAGGAAACCGAGGCGTGCGTTTCATGTTTGAAGCGACAGACCCAGATGCAGGTAAGTATAAATATGTTCAGTTTAGCGACCATAATATTGCACCAACGAAAGCAGCGCATTTCCATATCTTCTACGGCGGTGAAAGCCAAGAAGCCCTCTTTAACGAATTAGAAAATTGGCCAACTTACTACCCAACGAAATTAAGTGGACAAGAAATCGCTCAAGAAATGCTTGCGCATTGATAAAACCACAAATTTTTATACAGAAAGAGAAAAATCGAGTTGAGCAATCTTCTCGATTTTTTTGCTTGACAAACTCTGATTACAGATGTAAACTATAAAAGAATCGAAAATTACAATTGTAATCAAAAAAGAGATGAAACAAAATGGAACAACAAAATATTAGTCAGGCAGAATGGCAAGTTATGCGTGTTTTGTGGGCGTATCCTCATAGCAGAAGTACTGAGGTGGTGGAGCGTTTAGAAGCTGATTTTGATTGGAAACCGGCTACTGTTAAAACCTTACTTAATCGTCTGAAAACCAAAGAGTTTATTTCAATGGAAAAGATTGAGGGGAAATTTTACTATGATGCGTTAATTTTAGAAGATGAACACTTGGAAAATAGTTGGCGTACCTTGCTTGGTAATATGTGCAATACCAAGCATGGTGATTTAGTAGTTTCAATACTAGAAAGCAATCAATTCAGTCAAATAGATTTGTCTCGAATCCTAGATGTTGTAAAAGAAAAGCAGGTACAAGCACCGGAGACGATTCAGTGCAATTGTCCACCAGGTCAATGTACTTGTGGCGCGCATTGTCAAGATGACACGAATCAATCGAAAATGGCGGAGTAAGAAATGGAAAAAGACAAAAAAGAGTATAAATTATCCGGCATGACCTGTGCAGCTTGTGCGATGACCATTGAAATGGTCGTCAACGATTTGTCAACAGTAGAAGAAGCCACGGTGAACTTGGCGACGGAAAAATTGACAGTTTTTCCCAAAGAAGGATTTGCAAGCGAGCAAGTCTTAGACGCTGTGAAAGAAGCGGGCTACCAAGCGACAGAAAAGGGAGAACAAAGGCAGTCTGATTATGCGAAGCAAGTCACTGAAAAGCAAGAAAATGTGCGCCAAATGGCGCGTCAGATTTGGTTTGCGGCAGGAGCGACCGTGCCACTCCTCTATATTTCAATGGGGAGCATGATTGGCTTGCCGTTACCCTCCTTTTTAGATCACATGACGCATCCCATTGCCTTTGTATTGGCGCAATTTTTCCTTACTTTGCCAGCGATTTGGGTTGGTCGCGGTTTTTATGTACGTGGTTTTCGGAATTTGGTAAAACGGCATCCAAACATGGATAGTTTGATTGCTGTAGGAACGAGTTCAGCCTTTCTGTATAGTTTGTACTCGGTCGTTCAAGTTTTACTGGGGCATCATACTTTTGTACACCAGTTGTATTTTGAATCAGTTGGTGTGATTATCACTCTTGTTTTACTGGGGAAATATCTGGAAGCCAATGCCAAGGGTCGAACCTCACAAGCGATTCAAAGTTTGATGAGTTTGGTACCCGACCAAGCGACCGTTATTCGCTATGGCGAAGTCGTAACAATTGATACAGAAGACATCAAGGTTGGAGATATTGTGCGGATTAAACCGGGAGAACGTATGCCGGTAGACGGTATGGTTATCTCTGGACAGACCTATGTAGATGAGTCCATGATGACAGGTGAAAGTGTTCCTGTCGAAAAAAATGTCGGAGATGTGATTACCAGTGCCACTATGAATCAAACGGGTTCTATTGACTATGAAGCAACTAAAGTCGGTTCGGACACAACTTTAGCTCAGATTGTTCATTTGGTAGAGGAAGCGCAAGGCTCGAAAGCGCCTATTGCGGCTATGGCAGATAAGATCTCGCTCTATTTTGTACCAATTGTCTTGAGTTTGGCAGTTTTAGCAGCTTTGTTGTGGTATTTTCTGGCGGGAGAAAGTTTGCAATTCTCGCTTTCTATCTTTATTGCGGTGTTGGTCATTGCTTGTCCCTGCGCGCTTGGGCTAGCTACTCCGACGGCTATTATGGTCGGCACGGGGAAGGGTGCTGAAAATGGCGTCTTGATTAAGTCGGGGCAGGCTCTTGAAGCGACTCATTTGGTAGATGTTGTCGTTCTGGATAAGACAGGTACGATTACAGAAGGGAAGCCAAGTTTGACGGATGCGTTGACTTTTGGTGATGTCACACGGGAAGAATTGCTACATTCGCTTGCAAGTAGTGAGCAACATTCAGAACATCCGCTGGCAATTGCTATTTTAGAAGTCGCTAAAGCGGAAGCTATACCATTAGCATCGGTAACAGATTTTCAAGCGATTTCAGGTAAAGGGATTATAGCTCAAGTAAAAGCTCAAGAAATTCTAATTGGGAATGAAAACTTAATGAGACAATACCAAGTCGAGCTCGGAGAATATATCTCTGACTTGATTTTCTTATCGCATCAAGGAAAGACGGCTATGTTTGTTGCTTTGGATAGACAATTGGTTGGGCTGATAGCAGTCGCTGACCAAATCAAAAAAAATAGCTGTAAAGCTATTGCTGAATTGCAAAAAATGGGCTTAGAAGTGGTGATGCTGACAGGGGACCGTGAGGAAACAGCTCAAGCCATTGCAAGAGAAGCTGGTGTCAATCAAGTCATTGCAGGAGTATTTCCGGACGGCAAAGCAGATATCGTCAAGAATTTGCAAGCGCAGGGGAAAAAGGTTGCCATGGTGGGTGACGGGATCAATGATGCACCTGCTCTGGTGCAAGCTGAAGTCGGGATTGCGATTGGTTCTGGAACGGATGTGGCTATTGACTCAGCCGACATTGTTTTGATGCACAGCGACCTTTTAGATGTGGTGACAGCCATTCGCCTCAGTCAAGCCACGATTAAAAATATCAAAGAAAATCTTTTCTGGGCTTTTGCCTACAATACCTTAGGAATACCAATCGCAATGGGTTTCTTATATGTATTTGGCGGTCCGCTGCTTAATCCTATGCTAGCCGGCCTTGCCATGAGCTTTAGCTCTGTTTCTGTCGTTACCAATGCACTACGTTTGCGGCGCTTTAAAATAAAATTATAAAAGGAGCTCATCATGAAACAAATTGTTACTTTAGAAAATATATCTTGTCAAAATTGCGTAAAACACGTCACTGAGCACTTCCTAAAATTAGAAGGTGTATCGGATGTCCAAATTGATTTAGATACAAAGGTTGCTACTGTCACGACCGATCACACTCACAGTGCAGAAGATTATCAGGTGGCACTTGCTAAAACAATTTATAAAGTTGTTACTGTTGCATAGAAAAATGAGGCTGGGCAAAAAGTGTCCCAGTTTCTATTAGAATTAGTAATAAACGAATAACGTAGCTTCAACAATTCACTGAATTGTTGAAGGCGGGAAATCAGCCTTGCACAGCAAGCCACTATGATTGCTCAAAGCACTGCTTTGAGGTGGCAGATAAAACTTGCGAAGCAAGTATCAAAGCTGTTCGCTTTTCAAGCTCGGAAGAGTACGTTTGACGAAAACTTCGTTTTCTTCATCTACAACCTTAAACAGCTTGATAACTGTTTAAGCACCCTTGCGGGGGTGGGACTACGAACTAAAAATTTTCAATTTTTAGTTCGTAGTCCCATTATTTTTAAATCAATCCTTTCTCAAAGCTCTGAGAGCTGGCTTCGACACTAATTTTTTCAAGCGTAAAAGGATGTGTGAACGTTAAGCGATGAGCATGGAGCATGAGACGTTTTGCTTTTTGCGGATTGTACAATGGATCGCCAACGATAGGATGCCCATGATGAGCAAGGTGTACACGGATTTGATGAGTTCGCCCAGTTTTAAGTAGACACTTGATAAGGGTGTTGTTTCCAATTTCTTTGAGCTTATTGACCTGCGTTTCAGCGTATTGCCCGTTTTTGTTATCCACTAGCCGTTTTCGCCGATCGTGACGGTCACGCCCGATTTTATCTGTATAGATTTGACGTTTTTTTTGGAATACTCCTTGTACCAAAGCCCAATATTCACGCGAAATTTCCTTGTTTTCTAGCAATCGATTTAAGATTGGCAAGATAAAAGGATTTTTAGCAAAAAGGACAGCCCCACTAGTTTCCTTGTCCAAGCGATGAACGACATAGCACGTACTTCCAACATAAGCAGAGACATGATTTAAAAGCGCCAGCTCTGCCGGTTCATTGGCATGTGTTTTCATACCTTCAGGTTTATTGACAATGATGATGTGTTCATCTTGGTATAATTCTTCCACAAGATTAGCTTTGCCCATTAAAATAGACTTTTCTGGATAATCTTCTTCGTCAAAAATCAATGTAATTTTATCATGTGGGTGGATAATGCTCTGCCAGTTAATCGCTTTTTGATTGACGAAGACATGTTTTTTGATACGCAAAAAATGGCGAATCTTCCGTGGAATCAAAAAATGTTCTTCCAGCAGTTCTTTGACTGTCATCTCTGGTAGACCTTGTGGAATCGTAATTGTAAAATGCATGATTTTATTGTAACAAAATAGTAGATGATTGCAAATAGTCAGCTAACTCTTGAACAATTTCTTAAAGTTTTCTAAACGAAACGCTTGATAAGAGGTCCTTTCTTGTCTGGATATGGAGAAGGTGATAGAATAGGGATATGAAAAAATTGAGTGAATTATTTGAAATAGTAGTGAATCATTTTAAAAAGGACAGTCCTGAGCGCCACCATCAAGAGGTGACAGAGGTGGAAGAAAGCGAATCACATTTGAGCCGGTCTGGAAAAAGTCGGAAAAAGCCGATTTCTCAACACCCATTTCGTCGATTTTGGCGTCGCTATCACCTGACGAAGATTGTCTTGATTTTGGGACTTGGTTTTGGTTTGGTGACAGGAGGCTATCTCTTTTATGTTGCCAAATCCACTAATGTGAATGATTTGCAGAATGCTTTGAAAGCAACAACAGCTATTTATGATAAGGACGGCAAAAAAGCTGGAAGTTTGTCAGGGCAAAAGGGAACTTACGTAGAGTTGTCCCAGATTAGTCCAAATTTGCAACATGCTGTCATTGCGACAGAAGACCGTTCTTTTTATAAAAATAGTGGGATTAACTATGGTCGTTTTATCATGGCGATTTTGACAGCGGGACGTTCGGGTGGTGGATCCACCATTACGCAGCAATTAGCCAAAAATGCTTACTTGTCTCAAGATCAGACTATTGAGCGGAAAGCAAAGGAATTTTTCCTCGCCTTAGAGTTAACCAAGAAATATAGTAAGAATCAGATTCTCACTATGTACCTCAACAATTCTTACTTTGGGAATGGTGTGTGGGGTGTAGAAGATGCCTCTAAAAAGTACTTCGGCGTATCTGCCAGTCAGTTGACCCTCGACCAATCTGCTACTTTAGCAGGAATGCTCAAAGGACCGGAACTATATAATCCGCTTGCTTCTATAAAAAACGCAACGAATCGACGCAATACCGTTTTACAAAATATGGTAGCAGCAGGTTATATCAATCAAAATACTGCAAACCAAGCAGCAGCAAATGGTTTAGGTAGTCAACTGGTAGATACTTATACAGGAAAATCGGCAGATTATCGTTATCCGTCTTACTTTGATGCGGTTATCAATGAAGCAGTGCGAGATTATGGCTTAACAGAAGCTGATATTGTCAATAACGGCTATCGCATTTACACAGAGCTCGATCAAAATTACCAAGCTAGCATGCAAGTCATTTATGACCGTAAAGATTTATTTCCACAAGCAGCAGATGGTACACGAGCTCAATCAGGAAGTGTAGCACTTGATCCAAAGACAGGTAGTGTTCGTGCTCTTGTCGGCCAAATCAATAGTACCAGTGCTGGTTTTAGAAGTTTTAACTATGCCACACAATCTTCAAGAAGTCCGGGCTCTACCATTAAGCCCTTGGCGGTTTACAGCCCTGCAGTTGCAGCAGGTTGGTCCATCAATAAAGAATTGGATAATAGTACAACAACGTATGGAAATTACACCGTGAATAACTATGCTGGGATTCAATCCAGTCCGACTGTGCCAATGTATCAGGCTTTAGCGCAATCCTTAAATATTCCAGCGGTTGCTGCTGCTAATGAATTGGGACTGAAAAAAGTTTTTGAATATGGTAAAAAATTTGGCTTGAATATGGATAAAGTGGATCAGACTCTTGGGGTGGCTCTCGGTAGTGGCGTAACAACCAATCCGCTACAAATGGCACAAGCCTACTCGACTTTTGCAAATAATGGTGTTATGAATGATGCTCATTTGATTACCAAAATTGAAAATGCTAGTAGACAAGTCGTTAAAACTCATAAATCCACCTCGACCCGAGTGCTCAACCGCTCAACAACAGAAAAAATGACTAGTATGATGCTGGGAACATTTACCAATGGTACAGGTGTTTATGCAGCTCCTTACGGCTATGACATGGCTGGGAAGACAGGGACGACAGAGACTGACTTTAACCCAGATTTATCAGGAGACCAATGGGTTATTGGTTACACGCCAGATGTGGTTATCAGTCAGTGGTTAGGTTTTCCAAAGACAGATGAAAATCATTATCTGACAGGCACAAGTGCCAATGAAGCTTCAGCTATTTTCCGAAGTGTGGCAAATAGTATCTTACCGTATACAAAGGGTACGAAGTTCGGTGATGAAAATGCCTATGCAAAAAATGGTATTGCACCGGTTGATACGAGTGGTACAAATAACACTACGAATCAAAGTGACAATCGTTCAGATGTCTTGAAAGATGTGCAAGATAAAGCTAAGAATTTGGTTGACCAAGCTAAGAAAGCAATTGACGATGCTAAGATTCCTGAAAAAGCACAGAATTTTTGGGACACGGTTAAGAGTTGGTTCCAATAGACTTGTCAAAAATGGGCTTTCTTGATATAATAAACAAGATGGAGGCGTTATGGCACTAAAAAAAGCGAGTCTGGCGTGTACGGTTTGTGGATCGAGAAACTATTCAATCAAATTGAGTAGTACGCCAAAACCAAAACGTCTGGAAGTAAATAAATATTGTAAACATTGCAGTAAATATACAATTCATAAAGAAACTAGATAGGAGAAAGTTGTGAAATTCATCAGAGATACATTTCAAGTGTTAAAAGATACAACTTGGCCAACTAGAAAGCAAAGCTGGATAGATTTTATCTCAGTCATGGAATACACCGCTTTCTTTGTTGTTATTATTTATCTTTTCGATCTCTTTGTTACAAGAGGTTTAGTACGATTGTTAAATATCTTTTAATTTTTAACCTGCTTGCTATTTGTCAAGTAGGTTTTTATTGTAAAAAATAGCAGTTAAAAGGTTGCATTGGCTATTTTTATGGTATAATAGGGCTAGAAAGAAACCGAAGCCCACAGGCTTTTTTATTTAGGAAAGGAAGAACTCATGGACAGTTTTGATAAAGGCTGGTTTGTCTTGCAGACATACTCAGGGTATGAAAATAAAGTAAAAGAAAATCTTTTACAACGTGCACAAACCTATAATATGTTGGAAAATATTTTGCGCGTAGAAATTCCAACGCAAACGGTACAAGTGGAGAAAAACGGAAAAACCAAAGAAGTTGAAGAAAATCGTTTCCCAGGTTACGTCTTGGTAGAAATGGTGATGACAGACGAAGCATGGTTCGTCGTACGGAACACACCAAACGTAACAGGCTTTGTCGGCTCACATGGAAACCGCTCTAAACCAACACCGCTTTTGGAAGAGGAAATTCGCCAAATCTTGATTTCAATGGGACAAACCGTTCAAGAATTTGATATTGATGTGAAAGTTGGCGATACCGTACGTATCATTGACGGCGCTTTTGCAGATTATACGGGTAAAATCACCGAAATTGACAACAACAAAGTGAAAATGATTATTTCGCTATTCGGGAATGATACAGTTGCCGAAGTAAATCTAAACCAAATTGCTGAATTATAATCAAAAAGTGAGCTAGAAATCAATTTTTATAGTTATTGGTTTTGGCTCATTTTTTGTGCTATTTTGATGAAAAATAAACTCTTGTTGAAAATGTTTGCCTCAAATTCATCCACCAACTTCATTATATTTGACCTAATTTAACCGAACAAAAAAATAAAAAAGCCCGACTTTACGGGCTTTTCATTCGGTTAATTCCTGATAAGTCAGGTACTGAAAGGCGGTAGACGGATTTGAACCGACGATCAAGCTTTTGCAGAGCCGTGCCTTACCACTTGGCTATACCGCCACAACGTTTATTATTTTATCCTAAAAAATCGTTTTCGTCAAGAGTGTAGATTGGTTTCTCTTTGTAAAATTTTAGTGTTTTCCGATTAAATTTAATCATTAAAGTGGTGAAATTATCATTTTGATAAGCCAAAGAAAAGGTTGGATTGATAGTTTTTCTTGCTTTAGTTAAGGTAACAATAAGATAAACTTGTTTAGCTGAACCAACTGACTTCAAAAATATCAGCCACCATCTTCCTAAAAGTAAAGAAGTCATAAGTTAATTTCTCGTTACTTGCTTCCTTTTTTTAATAATTATATCCATCTCATATGACATTTCTAAAATTAAATGTTTGTATTTTTGGCTATGGGAACTTCTTTAACAAAAACAAATAAATGTTGCCAGCTATCAAATTGGAAGAAAAAGTTTAAGAAAAATAA
>NZ_KV813963.1:0-265 GCF_001813805.1 Streptococcus sp. HMSC066F10 | reverse complement strand
CGGCTGCTTTCACGGCTGCTTCAGCTGCGGCTTCTGCGGCATCTTGGGAATCTGGTTTGCCGTTGCTATCCGCATCGTTGACGGTTACTTCTGATGTCGTTACTTGATCAAGACGTGCTTTCAACGCTTCTTTGACTGGGCCTTCTGGTAAGCTATCGACTAACGGAGTTGCTGTACCTTTCTTCTCAGTTGTGACATCGTTCAAGCCATCTACGGCTGATTTCTCATCTGGATTAACAACACCATCTGCTTCAACTTCAGCTTT
>NZ_KV813962.1:0-47854 GCF_001813805.1 Streptococcus sp. HMSC066F10 | reverse complement strand
GATTCGAGAATTAAGAGCCTACTTAAAAGACTATAGCGATTAAGACAAGTCAGGACTTTCCTTTTTTAAAAGTTATAAATTTCGAATGATTTTCTTCGTGCATTTGGCATGAAAAAGCAGAAACCCTCTTGTAAAATGGAAGAAATTTTGATATGATAATAAATGTCGTGTAATCGGCAAATACTCATTTCAGATGAATTGTGAAGCCGTTGCCTACGGGTGGTTTTGCGAGTTGAAATCTGGGAGAGGAAAAAACAATAAAGGAGATATTACTCATGGCAGTAATTTCAATGAAACAACTTCTTGAGGCTGGTGTACACTTTGGTCACCAAACTCGTCGCTGGAACCCTAAGATGGCGAAGTATATCTTCACAGAACGTAACGGTATCCACGTTATCGACTTGCAACAAACTGTAAAATTTGCAGATCAAGCATACGACTTTATGCGTGACGCAGCTGCTAACGATGCAGTTATCTTGTTTGTTGGTACGAAAAAACAAGCTGCTGATGCTGTAAAAGAAGAAGCAGAACGTGCTGGTCAATACTATATCAACCACCGTTGGTTGGGTGGAACACTTACAAACTGGGAAACGATTCAAAAACGTGTTGCTCGTTTGAAAGAAATCAAACGTATGGAAGAAGACGGAATTTTTGATGTTCTTCCTAAAAAAGAAGTCGCTCTTCTTAACAAACAACGCGCTCGTCTTGAAAAATTCTTGGGTGGTATCGAAGAAATGCCACGTATTCCAGATGTGATGTATGTTGTGGATCCACATAAAGAACAAATCGCTGTTAAAGAAGCTAAGAAATTAGGTATTCCAGTTGTAGCGATGGTGGATACAAATACAGATCCAGATGACATTGATGTCATCATTCCAGCTAACGACGATGCTATTCGTGCTGTTAAGTTAATCACTGCGAAAATGGCTGATGCAATTATCGAAGGCCGTCAAGGTGAAGATAACGTTGAATCAGTAGAAGCAGAATTAGCTGCAACTGATTCACAAGCAGATTCTATCGAAGAAATCGTTGAAGTTGTCGAAGGCTCAAACGAATAATCAAGTAACGAACTTATGGGGCGGGGCCTAGCCCTCCCCTTTTTATTAAATAAAACCGTAATATCTTAATTGGAGGATCAAAATGGCAGAAATTACAGCTAAGCTTGTAAAAGAATTGCGTGAAAAATCTGGTGCTGGTGTCATGGACGCTAAAAAAGCACTTGTAGAAGTAGATGGCGATATCGAAAAAGCAATTGAATTGCTTCGTGAAAAAGGTATGGCAAAAGCTGCTAAAAAAGCAGACCGTGTTGCTGCTGAAGGATTGACTGGTGTCTATGTAAACGGCAATGTTGCCGCTATCGTTGAAGTGAACTCAGAAACAGACTTTGTAGCAAAAAATGCTCAATTCGTTGAATTGGTAAACGAAACAGCTAAAGTAATCGCAGAAGGCAAACCAGCTAACAACGAAGAAGCTCTTGCTTTGACAATGCCTTCAGGTGAAACACTTGAAGCTGCTTATGTTAGTGCAACTGCTACAATCGGAGAAAAAATCTCATTCCGTCGTTTTGCAGTTGTTGAAAAAGCAGATGATCAAGTATTTGGAGCTTACCAACACAATGGTGGACGTATCGGTGTTATCACAGTTCTTTCAGGCAGTAACGAAGATCTTGCAAAACACGTGGCAATGCACGTTGCCGCTATGAAACCTTCTGTTCTTTCATACAAAGAATTGAGTGAAGAATTTATCCATGATGAATTGGCTCAAATGAACCACAAAATTGATCAAGACAACGAAAGTCGTGCAATGGTTGGTAAACCAGCGCTTCCACACTACAAATTTGGTTCTAAACTTCAATTGACGGATGAAGTGATTGCACAAGCTGAAGAAGACATCAAAGCTGGTCTTGCAGCTGAAGGTAAACCAGAAAAAATCTGGGACAAAATTATTCCTGGTAAAATGGATCGCTTCATGCTGGACAATACAAAAGTTGACCAAGCTTACACATTACTTGCGCAAGTCTATATCATGGACGACAGCAAGACTGTTGAAGCATTTCTTGAAAGCCAAGGTGTGACAATTGCAAGCTTCACTCGTTTTGAAGTAGGTGACGGCATTGAAAAAGCTGCCAATGATTTTGAATCAGAAGTAGCTGCAACTATGGCTGCTGCACTTGGTCAAAACTAAGGCAATCAATAGTTAGTGTTTAAATCATAAATAAAAAGGTTAGAGAGCTGATATAACTCTCTAGCCTTTTCTAATAGTGTCTGCGATTATTTTACAATTTTTTTCGTGAATCCCTTGTGAGAAATCACAGAGTCTACAAAGATTAAAACGATTAAAGAAATTAGTAGATAGGTAATTTCGGAGTAGGTAAAAGCGATTCGATATGTTTGTGTAAAGAGAATAGCACAGACACTTACAGCAATGATGGCTAAATCAATTGTCCATTTTGTTTTAGGTTTTATTGAAGACGGTTCAAATAAAAATGGAGCAAATAAGCAGATGACTAACGGGACGACTTGGACATCCACATAATCAGCAGAAATAACTGTAAAAAAGAATAAAGTTGAAACCAACCAAACCAGTACATGACGTGTATATTTGAACCAATCCATTTTCATTCATTTGGCCTCCTTTTATTATTATCGTCAAATTTTCATCTATATTATAACGCTTTAAAATTAAAAGGCAAGCGCTTACACTCTAATTATTCCTATTCTATAAGCTTTTTCACTTGCTTGAATAATCAGACTTTTCAGTTTTTCATTTAGGTCTTTTTCTTTCAAAAATAAGAGATTTTCGGTATAATATTAGTCAAAGATAGTCAATGTCAGTTGCTCATTTATGGAGCAAAAGAAAGAACTGGAAGAAAGGGTTGTCATGAGCCATAAGAATACGTCAGACAGTATTGAGGAATACATCAAAGCAATTTTAGCTCAAGCTGGGATTGCAGAGTTGAAGCGCAGTGAAATTGCGGATGTTTTTCAGGTTGTTCCAAGTCAGATAAATTATGTCATCAAGACACGTTTTACGGAAAGTCGTGGCTATGTTGTTGAAAGCAAGCGTGGTGGAGGCGGCTACATTCGGATTGGTCGGATTGAATTCTCTAATCATCATGAGCTGCTTTGTGATTTACTGCATAGCGTTGGCGAGCAAATCAGTCAACAGGTCTTTACAGATATCATTCAGTTATTGTTTGATGAAAAAATCATGACAGAACGAGAAGGGAATCTTCTTTTAGCGACGACAACAGACAGGGTATTGGGAGTAAATGCTGCACAGATTCGTGCGCAGATGTTAAAGAAAATTTTACAACAAGTTGATAGAAAAGGGAAAAACTAATATATGAAATATTCAAAAGCTTTGACAGAAAGTATTGAGTCGGCACAACTGTTAGCGAGTCATTTTGAAACGGATTATTTGGAGTCTTGGCATTTGTTGATTGCCATGGCGAATAATCCTTATAGTGTTGCGGGTTCAGTTTTAAATGATTATCCGCTTGAAATTGATGATTTTGAGAAAGCAGCCTTTCATATCACAGGAAAGATTTATCAACAAGAGGGAAGCTTTACCATTTGGCCGTTTTCTCATCGTACGAAAGTGTTGTTTTTGACAGCTGAGCGAATTGCAGAGGTTGTGCATGCTAAGAATCTTGGGACAGAGCATGTGTTGTTAGCTATGCTGTTTGACCGAGGAAGTTTGGCGGCACGTCTCCTTGAATTTACAGGCTTTAGCTATGAGGATAAAGAAGGCGTTTTGCGTATGACCGATCTTCGGAAAAACTTAGAGCATAAGGCTAGCTGGGGTAAAGAAGATATAAAGGCTATTCGCCACTTAAATAAAAATACTGCTGCAGCGAAACAAACGATGGTCAATATGATGGGGATGCCTCCTTCTACCAGTGGTGGACTAGAAGATTATACCCGTGATTTAACCGAAATGGCTCGTGCTGGTCTTTTAGAACCGGTCATTGGGCGGGATAAAGAGATTTCTCGCATGCTTCAGATTTTAAGTCGCAAGACGAAAAATAATCCAGTGTTGGTAGGAGATGCAGGAGTTGGGAAGACAGCATTAGCCCTTGGTTTGGCGCAACGTGTGGCAGCTGGTCAAGTTCCAAATGAGCTTGCAAAGATGAGAGTTCTGGAGCTGGATTTGATGAATGTGGTAGCTGGGACTCGTTTTCGCGGTGATTTTGAAGAGCGGATGAACAATATTATCAATGATATTGAAGCAGACGGGCATGTGATTCTCTTTATTGATGAGCTTCATACTATTATGGGTTCTGGCAGTGGGATTGATTCGACATTAGATGCAGCGAACATTCTCAAGCCAGCTTTGGCTAGAGGAACACTTAGAACGGTCGGCGCAACGACACAAGAAGAGTACCAGAAATATATTGAAAAAGATGCGGCTCTTTCACGGCGATTTGCCAAGGTTACTATTGAAGAGCCTACGGTAGCTGATAGTATTGCGATTTTACAGGGGCTCAAGAAAAGCTATGAAGAACACCACAAAGTGGTGATTACAGATTCAGCGATTGGGACAGCTGTTAAGTATGCTCATCGTTATCTAACAAGTAAACATCTACCTGACTCGGCGATCGATTTGCTAGATGAAGCTGCCGCAACGGTACAAAATAAAGGTCCGCAAAATCATGTAAAAACAGAATTGAGTGCAGCAGACGAGGCTTTAATGGCAGGCGATTGGAAAAAGGTTGGCACTTTGTTGGAAAAAGAAAGTCAGCCAATTGTCTACAAACTAAAGGTTAAAGACGAGGATATTTTGGTAACACTCAGCGGTTTATCGGGAATTCCTGTGCAAAAGTTGACGCAAACAGATGCGAAGAAATACCTCCATTTAGAAAAGGAACTGCACAAACGGGTCATTGGGCAAAATGAAGCAATTTCTGCTATCAGTCGAGCGATTCGGCGCAATCAATCCGGCATTCGCACCAGCAAACGTCCAATTGGCTCCTTTATGTTCTTGGGTCCAACTGGGGTTGGAAAAACTGAGCTGGCTAAGGCTTTAGCGGAAGTTCTTTTTGATGACGAAACAGCATTGATTCGTTTTGATATGAGTGAATATATGGAGAAATTTGCTGCCAGTCGACTTAATGGAGCGCCTCCAGGTTATGTCGGTTATGAAGAAGGGGGCGAATTAACTGAAAAAGTTCGCAATCGTCCGTACTCTGTACTCCTCTTTGATGAGGTAGAAAAAGCACATCCTGATATTTTCAATGTGCTTCTACAAGTCTTAGATGACGGGGTGCTGACCGACAGTAAGGGACGCAAGGTGGATTTTTCCAATACCATTATCATTATGACTAGCAATCTTGGTGCGACAAGTTTGCGGGATGATAAGACGGTCGGTTTTGGAGCGCGTGATGCCCGCTTTGATCATGAAAGCATGGAAAAACGGATGATGGAAGAACTCAAGAAAAGTTATCGTCCGGAATTTATCAATCGGATTGATGAAAAGGTTGTTTTCCATAGCCTGACTAGCGAAGACATGCAAGAAGTGGTAAAAATTATGGTGAAGCCACTCATTGTCAGTCTCGCTGAAAAAGGAATTGAACTGAAATTCCAACCTAGTGCTTTGAAACTTCTGGCTCAAGAGGGTTATGACCCTGAAATGGGAGCTCGTCCACTGCGCAGAACTCTACAAACTCAGGTAGAAGATCATTTATCCGAATTACTTTTAGCTGGTGAGTTACAGATGGGACAAAGTTTGAAAGTCGGTGTCAAAACTGGACAGCTGAAGTTTGAAGTGCTCTGAGTTTTTCCTTGAAACATTTAGGGATAGATAAGGACTTAAAAGATGAACATTCGTGAAATGACAGAAACGGATTATGATCAGGTTTATCAATTGTGGTTATCATGTGCAGGCATGGGATTGAATGATTTAGATGATTCAAAAGAGGGAATTGCTCGTTTTTTGCAGAGAAATCCTCAAACTTGTCTGGTGGCAGTAGAAAATCAAACGATTATCGGAGCGATTTTAGTTGGTTCGGACGGACGAAGAGCCTATAATCTATCATACAGCTGTTCATCCGAACTATCGCAGGAGAGGGATTGCTCGGCAGTTGGTTGAGACAGTTTTAACTGTCTTAGATGATTTGAAAATTCATAAGGTCGCCTTGGTTGTCTTTAAAAGAAATAAAGAGGGGAATCAGTTTTGGGAGAAATTAGGTTTCTCTGTTCGAGAAGATCTTATTTACCGCAATCAAGCGAGGACTGAAATGACTCGGATAGATACCTGGTAGAAATTACTCTTTAAATAAAAAGCACCAACCATTTGGGAATAATTTTCCAGATGATTGGTGTCTTTTAATGTTTAGACTTGTAGCAATTCTTCAATTTCCGCAAGGCTGTTGGCTTGGGAAATGGCACCGCGGAGTTTGGCCGCGCCAGCCGTTCCGCGGAGGTAATGAGGTGCTAAGCCACGAAATTCTCTAATGGCGATATGTTCGCCCTTGAGGTCAATTAGACGTTTCAAATGATCGTAAGCGACTTGCATTTTATCCTCAAAGCTGAGATCAGGCAGGATTTCTCCTGTTTCAAAATAGTGGTTAATCTGATGAAAAAGATACGGATTGCCCATAGCAGCGCGCCCAATCATGACAGCATCTGCCCCCACTTCTTCTATACGCTGTTGAGCATCTTGGACAGTACGAATATCGCCATTGGCAATAAAAGGAATCTTGGTTAAGGCTTGCGCAACATTGTGGAGGGTTTCAAGATCAGCGTGACCGGTATACATTTGTTCGCGTGTGCGTCCGTGCATAGCAAGAGCTGACACACCAGCAGCTTCAGCTGCCAGTGCATTTTCCACAGCTAGTGAGGCGTCCGACCAACCAGTGCGCATTTTTACAGTCAACGGAATATCTAGAACAGAACGAACTTTATTGATAATAGAATAGATTTTTTCTGGATCTTTGAGCCATTTTGCCCCAGCTTCGTTTTTAACAATTTTATTGACGGGACAGCCCATATTGATGTCCACAATATCTGTTTGGGTATTTTCTTGGATAAATTCGGCTGCGCGCGCCAAACTATCTTCGTCACTGCCAAACAACTGAATGGAAACGGGATGTTCTTCTTCGTCAATATGCAGCATGTGGAGTGTTTTTTCGTTGTTGTATTGAATGCCCTTGTCTGAAACCATTTCCATGACGACAAGACCTGCACCCAGCTCTTTTGCAATTGTCCGAAAAGCCGAATTGGTCACTCCTGCCATAGGAGCGAGAACAGTCCGGTTGGGAATTTTTACATCACCAATCAAAAAAGCGGTATTAAGATTTGTCACGAATGAGTTCCTCCAAGTCTTTCTCGTCAAAATGATACGTGCTTTGGCAGAATTGGCAAGTGATTTCAGCACCGTGGTCTTCATCTCGCATTTCTTCAAGATCTGACTTAGGTAGGCTTGAGAGGGCATTTAAAAACCGCTCTTTGCTGCAATCACATTGGAAGCGGAGCTTTTCTTCTGACAAGCGTTTGTAGGGATCGTTGCCATAGATAGCTGAAAGCAAGGCTTCAATATGGTTTTCAGATTCCAAAAGTGTTGAAATAGCAGGCATTTCTTGGATTCGTTTTTCAAAGCGGGTGATTTCTTCTTCTTTGGCACCTGGAAGGACTTGCAAGAGGAAGCCACCAGCAACCTTGACCTTGTCATTGGCATCTAGTAGAACATTCAACCCGACAGCTGACGGAGTTTGCTGGCTTTCTGTTAGATAGAATGCCAAATCTTCGCCAATTTCACCGGACACAAGCGGAGTCATAGAATGATAAGGATTTCCAGTTCCATAGTCTGTAATGACGAGGAATTCGCCATTTCCAACGAATGGTCCGACCAGCACTTCGCCAGTCGCGGTTTTTTTAATGTCTACGCCGGGATTTTGCACATAACCTTTGACAGTACCTTTTGTATCTGCAACGGTGATAATAGCACCGAGAGAGCTTGTCCCTAGCACTTTGACGGTGATTTTTGTATCTCCTTTTTCGTTTGCGGCAAGGATTTGACTGGCAATGAGCGTGCGACCTAGTGCTACAGTTGAGCTGGCCTGAGTGTGATGTTTTTCTTGAGCTGTCCGAACGGTTTCAGTACTGTCCAGTACATAAGCTCGGAAAGCTCCGTTTTCTGAAATAGTTTTAATAATCTTGTCCATACCTTTTATTGTAACATAAAAAAAGAAAAGGGAGCGGGACAAAAATCGGTATTTCGTAAGAAATTGATTTTGTTGTCCCACCCCGCATAGTTGACGAGGTTGTTGTCATTCTTTGCATAGCAAGGAATGACAACAACCAAGCATCTATTTCGTTTCGGTGAAAAAATAGTATATTATAAGAATTTAGGAAACTTTTGTCCTAAACTCTTGTTCCAGTCCATTAGTTTTCGTTTGTAGTCCGTTCATCCACTTCTTTTTGAGTTTCTTTTCCCTGATCTAGCAAAGCTTGGATAATCTTTTGGTCGCGTAGTTTAACAGAGTCGTTAATGGTTTCAGCGGATTGGATAACGGTCGCTTCAAGGAGAGCGCGTTTTTCCCGTCCTTTGTCAATGGCTTCGATAATACCTTGGTTTTGAGCGACTAAGCTTTCAGCCAACTTAGTGACAGATTCGACTGCAATTGTTGGATTTTGCGAGATTCTCTCCATTTGTGGAATGACTTCTTTGCTGGTTTCAGCCAGCATTTGAAGCGCTGCATTGTTGGCATTAGAAATGGCGTCCGCTACCTGACCAGATTTCATTGATTGTTGCAAAATGCCTAGTTGAGCAATAGAGAGCTTCATGGTCGGAATGGTATTGCGACGGAGCATGCCGAGCTTTTGGCGCATATCAGAAGACACCTTCACGAGATTACGCATTTGCGGGGTAGTGGCCCAAGCAACATACAGACGGCTGATGTATTCAGTGTGTTGCTGTTCCAATGTATTGACAACTTCAGTCAAGCGGGCCAATTCTTGTGATTTGGTTTGGTAATCTAGAGTGGCGGTATCTAATTGTGCCACTTTATTTTGAAGAGTCAAGGCACGCGCACTAGCTTCTCTTTGACTGGCTTCAATAAAGGATATGACACCGACTAGATTTTCAATGGATTTGGTATTGTCTTCGATCAACATCTCAGCAGAAACGATATTGCGTGCGAGTACATCTTCTTGCTTGACGACAGTAGCAGCCATTCCGTCCATTTTTTGCTCGATATTTTGTGAATCAAAATAGAACTCTTGCAAGGTATTCTTACTTTGTTTAAAGAGTTTTTCTAAGAAATTTGGCTTTTTATCTAGTTCTGCAATTTGAGCATCCTTGTACTTAGCAACAAAACCATTTAACTCTTTATTAGTGTTTTTTAGCAATTCATCGACTTGTGGGATTTGAAGTTTCTTTTGCTCGGCTAAAATACGGTTGACAGTGTTATTAACATCTTCGACCGCGGCTTGTCCAAAATCTAAAAGAGCATTTTGGTCGGAAATAAAGTTATCTACCAACTGAGGGGCTTTTGCTATGATAGCATTTTGTTGTTCAGGAGTTAATTTTTCCAAAAAAGTTAACTGCCCATTTGCTTGGGTTTTGGTTGATTCAATAATCTCGGTGGTTTTATCCGTTTTCGTAATGGCATTGTTAGCGATTTTGTCAATGTCGAAGTTAAATTCTTGGCTCATAAGGTCTCCTTTTGATGTTATAGTTCTGTGTTCGTCTCTTTTTTAGTTAAAATCCGCAAGCTGATATCAAAGTCTCGTAGGTCAGCTTCGTTGAGCTGACGGAGTGTTTCATCCAAGTCTAAATCAAACTGCTCAATAGCCACTTTGGCACTGGAGAGCCGTTCCTTGGCATTGTAAAAATCTTTCGGGGAAGTCTTGATTTTTAGGTAGCCCTCCAAAATATCCTCATAATGCTCCATTTGAGACTGATGGATCGCAGTTAATTCTTCCTTGTTGTTGCTTTCTGACTGAGAAATTTTCTTGAGAATAGCTTCATGGTCGGTTTGGATATTGTGAATGGTTTCGAGCAATTCTGGTGCTAATTCTTCAAGGCTTGACTTTGTACTCTCAGCATCTTGCGTGCGGAGGTTGTAAAGTTGAGCATGAATGTCTGCTGTTACGTCTTGCACTTTCCGTTGAATCCGCTGGTAAATCTCAGGTGAGATATGTTTTCTCAAGGTATCAGTCCGACCTTGGATATAGCTTAATTGAGGCAAGAGCTGTTCAGCCAACTGTTGGTATTTTTCATAAGCCCTTTCTTCCAGATAAGCATCTAATTGTTTGATTCGACTATCTGCGGTACCGATTTCCTCTTTCAAATCTTCAATTTGCTGACTGGCGTTAGGTCTTGTGATTTTTTTCGGCTGATGGGTTGCATAGTAGTAAATTCCGTAGCCTATCCCGACAGCAAAGAGGATCGGGATGAGGTACTGCATAATAATACCAACTGCGATAAAAATAAGCAGTATACCAATCCATCTTCTAGAACGTACATTTCTATAATCTCTTCTGGACATAAATTATCTAATCCCGTTTCTTCTGAAATTTCTAAGTCTATTTTAGCATAAAAAAGTATCAAAGACGGAACTGAACGATATTTTTAATAAAAAGTTTGGCTGAAAATAATCATGGACTGATAAGATTTTTCAAAAATTTCTTGACTTAGAGTGCACTCCAAGGTATATAATAAAAGTGTAAATGTTTTATCTTTTTGATGAATGTGGAGCATCATCTTTTTAATAGAGAAAGGAACAATAAGATGAAAGCAGCAGTTTTTGTGAAGCTGGGGAGAATGGAAGTATAGGAAGTTGCTCGTCCAGGTGCTGTTGTCGGACGAGTCGGTGTACCTCATACAGGGGACATCAATATCGGTGACTACTGGATGGTCAATTTGGCAATGGCTAGCGGACCGGCTTCTTGTACAACTTATGACAAAGAAATCTTGCTAAAAGCAATTCTAGACGGTCAAATCAATCCTGGTAAAGTTTTCACTCAATCTTACAAATTGGAAGACATTGACCAAGCCTAACATGGCTGATAGAAAAACGATTAAAGCGATGATTGTGATGAATTAAGAGTTCCGAAAGAGGTTGGTAGAATCCGGCCTCTTTTATGATTGTGAATGTTAGTCCAATAGTTCTCAAATACCTTCATTTTTGATAAAATAAAAGAAAAGCAGTTAAAAAGGGAGAAAGTCATGTCTTTAACCAGTCAGATTATTACAGCTGAATTTCCAGATTTAGAAAAAGTAGAGCAATTGAATATAGAAGCCTTTCCTGAGGAGGAGCGTGCACCGCTATCAGAGCTGCTACGCTATGGAGATGGAGAATTTTCTCATTTCTTTGCCTTTTATGATGAGAATGAATTTGTCGGTTTTGCCTTTTCAGTCTACAATGACAAAGCCTTTTATGTTAGCTTTTTTGCGATCATGCCTCATTTACGCAGCCACGGTTATGGTGGCAAAATTATTGATAAGTTGGTGGATTTTTATCAAAGAACCATGGTTTTAGAGGTAGAACGCCTTGACGAGCCTTGTGATAATCTGGAACAGCGAAAAGCTCGTATGGATTTCTACCAGCGAAACGGCTTTCGCTCTTCGCATGCCTACTTAGAATACGACGGTTTAAGCTTTGAAATTCTTTATAAAGGACCGTTTTTTGATGAAGAAGCCTACCGTGATATTTTCAAAAAAATCCAAGAAGACGGTTATTTTGAATTTGAAATCAAGCATGGTCATGGAAGAGACTGGGAGTAGCTGAGAAATTCTAGCAGATATTTCTATTTTTCATTGAAAGTTATACATAAAAAAACGAGCTGTTTATTTTGCTCGTTTTTTTATGTAATGAAGTTTAATGGATTTCTGGGAAGAGTTTAGCCAATATTTTAGGTGTAATGCTTTGACCGGGACCTTCTGCACAATAAGTGTGCATATACATAGAAGGATTGAAATTGAGCTCAATGCAGGTACAGTTAGGATTGTTTTTGCTGGCTGGAAGTGTGCTATTCGGGATAATTAAATCCACGCCACAGACCCAAGCTCCCATAGCAGCTGCCATTTCTGCTGCTAGTTCCTTATAGGAGGTGTGCATGGTTTCAGTCACATCTACTGAGTCTCCACCAGTAGAAATATTAGAATTACGGCGAAGAAAAACTTGAATTCCTTGCGGTAGGACATCATCTGCTTTATAACCTTGCTGGGCTAGCATGAGCAGCTCAATCTCACCAAGCTCAATCATTTCCAGTGGAGAGCGATGGTCGCGCCCTCGTAGGGGATTGGTATTTTTAAAAGCTACCAGTTCTCGAATGGTGTGCCGACCGTCTCCTACAACATTGGCTGCTAAGCGCAGAAGCACCGCCTCACATTTTCCGCCTAGGACAAAGAAACGGTATTCGGTTCCTGCGATAAATTCCTCAACAAGGACAGAGCTGTCCTCTGAAAAGGCAATCTCCAATGCTTTTTGGTAACTGTCTCGATTGGTAGGTGCTTGAAAAATAGAAATTCCTAACCCGAAGTTGGTGGATTTGGGTTTGATAACAATCGGCTTATCTTTGATAAAGGGATAGTAAGCTATTCCTTCTTCCAGAGTGGAAAATTCAGCTCCAGCAGGAACGGGAAAACCAGCAGCAGATAACATTTTCTTAGTCACTGTTTTATTTGCCATCGCAAGAGGCACGATATAGTTGTCCTTTGAGGTCATATTGCCATTTTTGACATACTCGATATGATCTTTATGTTGAAGCTTTAAAAACTGGTCACTTTCGTCTAAGATTTCTACTTGCACTCCTTTTTGAATAGCGTCAAAGAGGAGCATTTGAGTGGAGAGTTCCATGTTCTCGTAGCCTTTCAGAGCGTATGGAGCAGTCCAGGCGTAGTTGTGATATGCTTTGGCTTTCTCCAAACCAAAGGCTTCTAAGGAATGATTGTGAATATAAGGCAATAGTTGGGCGGAAAGGGTTAGGCTGGGATTAGCAACTGCATTTTTCACATGATGAAGCAGGTCTTGATAATAGGAGCTTAATCCGAACTGGTGGATGACAGCTTGCATAGCTCTAAGGAGCAGATCGCTATCAGCTTCAACGGGCAGAAGAGTCAGAGGGTGGCTAAGAGCTATTTTTTCATTTAGAGCATGAGCTTGCTCTAGGATTTCATCAGGGTCTGCTACATCATCTAGCCAGAGCAAGGCAAGCAAAAAGAGATGAACCGTGTCCATGGTCTCCTGACTGATTCCTAGCACCTCAAAAGGATTGAGGTCAAAACAACGGAATTCCAAATAGGTAATTCCTTTTTCCAAGTAACGCCGATTTTCTTTTTGCCCACGGAAACGAACAGGCATGTAGCATTCTTTCTCGGCAATTAAATCGCCTTGTGCCACGTATTTCTCTATATCGCTTACATAAGACTCTAGTGAAGCATAGGAAATGTGAATCTTTTTATCGTTTACATATCCCAAATCACTGTTGCGGATAGAGCGTACAGGCTGAGAAATCTTTCTCGTCAAAAACCCTTCTTCAGCAATTGGTGCTGCCCCGTATAAATAGGTCAGAAACCAGCGGAACCGTAAAAAGTTTCGAGCCAATTTAAGATAGAGGTCATTTTTAAAAAGCCGAATATTTTGGTAATCACTGGCCTTGAAAAGAGCTTGAATCAAGTCTGTTCCTAATTCCACATTGTAGTGAATGCCTGAGATGGTTTGTAGCGTTTTTCCATATTTTTCTGCTAAACTTTCTCGATAATGACGCTCAAAATCGTTTTCTAAATGAGCGATTTGAATTTCTGCTGGTGACAATTTTGGGGGCATAGAGAGTGGCCAGATTGCTTCATTTTTTTGGATGGTGCGTCCAGCTACATCAGTAATGGCAGCGAGAAAACGCCTTGCTTCTTTTGTAGAAGTTGCAATCGGGGTGATGAGTTCTAATTGCTGCTCACTAAAATCGGTCTGAATCATCGGGTGAAAATTACGGCTTCCAAATGCTTGAGGATGAGGAGTTTGCGCTAATTTTCCGTCTTGATTGACGCGCAAGCCCTCCCTTTCCAACCCGAAAGTAGCTTGTAAAATAGGTGCATCTGCTGCTATTTTTTCTAACAAATGATTGATGTTCATGGTAAATCCCTGTTTGTTTTCTAATACTTTTAGTCTAGTATAAAAATGCTTAGAAGACAAATTTCTACTACGTTTTCCGAACCTTTTTTAAAAGAAAATGATCATATTTTTAGATAAGACACAGGTTTCACAAAGGCGGGATATTCAAACTTCGTCATTTACAAATAACAATGGCGGTTTTATCTTGAAAAAAGAAGAAATTTTTCTTATAATAAAGTATAAGATATAATTGCAGGTGAGACTCCTGCCATGTAGACAAGAAAGGACGAGCACTTAGCTCAGACAAGATTATGACATCAGTTGTTGTTGTAGGGACCCAGTGGGGAGATGAAGGAAAAGGAAAGATTACAGATTTCCTTTCAGCCAATGCCGAAGTCATTGCCCGTTATCAAGGCGGAGATAATGCGGGTCATACTATTGTAATTGGCGGTAAGAAGTACAAGCTGCACCTGATTCCATCAGGGATTTTCTTCCCAGAAAAAATCTCTGTGATTGGAAATGGAATGGTGGTCAATCCAAAATCTTTGGTACATGAATTGGCTTATTTGCACGAAGAAGGGGTTACGACGGATAATCTTCGGATTTCAGATCGTGCTCATGTTATCCTACCTTATCATATCGAGTTGGATCGCTTACAGGAAGAAGCCAAAGGCGATCACAAAATCGGAACGACTATTAAGGGGATTGGTCCAGCTTATATGGACAAAGCAGCTCGTGTGGGAATCCGCATTGCGGATTTGTTGGATAAAGATATTTTCAGAGAACGTTTGGAGCGCAACTTAGCTGAAAAAAATCGTCTCTTTGAAAAACTCTACGACAGCACAGCTATCCAATTTGATGATATTTTTGAAGAATACTACGCTTATGGTCAGCAGATTAAACAATACGTGACAGATACGTCGGTTATCTTGAACGACGCTCTTGATCAAGGTAAACGTGTCCTTTTTGAAGGGGCACAGGGAGTTATGCTAGATATTGACCAAGGCACCTATCCATTTGTTACCTCTTCCAATCCTGTCGCAGGTGGCGTAACGATTGGTTCCGGTGTGGGTCCAAGCAAGATTGACAAGGTTGTCGGAGTTTGTAAAGCCTACACCAGTCGTGTTGGTGACGGACCATTCCCGACAGAACTATTTGATGAAGTAGGCAACCACATTCGTGAAGTTGGCCATGAATATGGAACGACAACAGGACGTCCTCGCCGTGTTGGTTGGTTTGATTCGGTTGTTATGCGCCACAGCCGACGTGTATCTGGTATTACTAACCTTTCTCTCAATTCGATTGATGTTTTGACGGGACTTGATACGGTTAAAATCTGTGTCGCTTACGACCTAGATGGTGAGCGCATTGATCATTATCCGGCTAGTCTGGAGCAGCTCAAACGGTGCAAGCCAATCTATGAAGAATTACCAGGTTGGTCAGAAGACATTACAGGTGTTCGCAGTTTAGAAGAGTTGCCAGAAAATGCCCGCAACTACGTCCGACGTGTGAGTGAACTTGTCGGTGTCCGCATTTCCACTTTTTCTGTTGGTCCAGGTCGTGAACAGACGAATATCCTGGAAAGTGTTTGGTCAAGTTTGTAATAGAAGCAGACAAAGCGGGTTTCGGCTCGCTTTTTATTGACGCAATAAAAAAGTTTAAAGAATGATTCTCTTTTAAGTTAATTTTAAGCTAGCTGGGTTATACTAAAATCATCAGATGAAGACCTCCTAACTTTATTTGATAGAAATCCTAAACTTTTTCATAATAATCTCCTGAAAGTCACTGTAAAGTGGCTTTTTTTATATTTTCGGGTTTATAACATGATATAATAAATGGAGAACAAAGGAGATAAATGATGAACTTTACAGATTTGTCTAATAAAGAACAGGAAAAAATAATGATAAGTGAAATTATCAGGAATTTAAAAAAGCTAGGTGGCTATGCAACCAAACGAGAGTTGCTAGATGCTATTAAAAAGGGAGAAAATACGATAGATGAGAATTTTTTTGAGGAAGAAAAAGTGTCTCAAAAAAGTGGAAAAATTTATAAACCTAGTGATTACACTTTTAATTTTTCTGCCAAAAGTTTGCTTATCACGGGCTATCTTTCTAAACCAAAGCAATCGACTTTTGAATTGACAGAATTAGGTAGAAAAGTGAAACTGGATGAGCATTTTGCTAGCGATATTCAACAGAAAGCCATTCAATTTTGGAAAAATGAGAAGAAGTCAAAACAATTCTTCAAGTTATCCTTTGAAAAGGAACTTAAACATTCACTAGATGACTCAAAAGAAAATTGGAGAGTTGAGTTGACAAGGACTTTAAAATCTATGTCACCACAAAAATTTGAAACTTTTGCTCGTGGTCTAGTCAAGGAGATGGGTGTCAAACTAGATGAAAAAATTGGGGTTAGTTATACTAATGATGGTGGTTTAGATGGTTTTGGCTATATTACTAGTACAGATGACTTCAGAACCAATCGCGTAGCTATCCAAGCAAAGCGTTGGGAAAACAATGTTCCTTCTCCGGAGATTGATAAATTCCGCGGTGCAATGGATAAATACAATGCAGAATATGGTATTTTTATTACAACTTCTGATTTTTCAAGAAGTGCCATTGAAGCAGCTCGTCAAGGAACTAGAGTCATTACTTTAATTAATGGAGAAGATATTGCGGATCTAGTTGCCAAATATAAACTTCATGTCAGAGAAGTCACGACTTATGAATTAGGAGATTTTTATCATACAGAGGATTAGATGGTTAAAAGATGAACTATACAGTTGAAGAAAAAGAATTTTTTATGCGGGAGGCTTTGAAAGAAGCAAAAATTGCACTGGCTAACGATGAAATTCCAATAGGTTGTGTTATTGTCAAGGACGGAGAAATTATCGGTCGTGGGCATAATGCGCGTGAGGAGCTGCAGCGAGCTGTCATGCATGCTGAGGTGATGGCGATTGAAAAGGCAAACGCTCATGAAAAAAGCTGGCGCTTGTTAGACACGACTCTTTTTGTCACCATTGAGCCTTGTGTCATGTGTAGCGGTGCCATTGGTCTGGCTCGCATTCCGCAGGTTATCTACGGAGCAAAAAATCAAAAGTTTGGTGCTGCCGGTAGCCTCTACGATATTCTAACAGATGAACGGCTCAATCACCGAGTTGAGCTTGAAAGTGGGATTTTGAAAGCAGAATGTGCTCAGATGATGCAAGACTTTTTTAGGAAGAGGAGACAAAAATGAAGCATTTTGTTAAGAAGGCTATGGTTTTATCCAGATAGTAGCAGAGTTAATGTTATTATTGGTAGATTAGCAATTTTTCGCTCTGAATATCTATTCTTTTTTGAGAAAAAAGAAAATCGTGATTGGCATAAAAACAAATTTATGGTATAATACTTATCGGAGCAACAATTCTGCGTGAAGCGGGTCAGGGGAGGAATCCAGCAGCCCTAAGCGAGTGTGGATTGTGTGCTCTTTTTGTATATGAAGAAGTATGAACGATTGCTATTAACAGTATTTACAATTTTTATTTTCTAAAACATACCATTTTTCATCTTACTTATGCACAATCTCTTTTGATCGTAGAAGTTGTTTTGTTAGTTGGCGCCATTTTAGGAAGTTTAACACCTCACGATTATTTTTCAAAAAAATCATTCTCATTTCTGCTCATAATGAATAGTTCTTCATTTGGATTAGTTGGCATTAGCAACTTAGTAGGATTGCCATCCATCATTGGGATTCTTATTTTAGCTTTTTCTGCTTACATAATGGGGAAATCCACGCCTAAACTAGATGCTATGTTAATGGCAAATCTACCGTCTGATGTCTTGGCTCAAAGCAATAACTTTCTCGGATTATTATTTACCTTTTCTCTGCCATTGGGAACGGTCCTCTTTTCAGTTCTCTCTGCCTACAATATCTACTTGTGCTGGTTTATTTTTGTTGTCTTTTCACTGTTGGCACTTTTGCTGTCTCTGCAAAATAATCGACTCAAAAAAGGAAACATTAGTTAAACTCTCGAACCTAAGATTAGGCTACTATTTATTTTCCTCTATTTTTTATTTTAGAAGTATTCTGTGGGTGATTATTTTTTGATTTACGCAAACGATTGCTTTAAAGGTTGGTATGAGATTGCGATTTTTGAAAGTTAATTATAAAAAAACAATTTGGAAACGTTTTATTCAAGAAAATTGCTTGATAAAAAAGTAGTAAAGCGGTATCATAGTAGAGAAGAAAAATTGGAGGACTATAATGACACATATTCAGTTTAATTACTCAAACGTGCTTGGAAAATTTGTTGCACCGCATGAAGTAGATTACATGCAAACACAAGTTTCTGCGGCAGATGAACTGTTGCGCAAAGGAACTGGTGCAGGAAGTGACTTCCGTGGCTGGCTTGACCTTCCAGAAAACTATGACAAAGAAGAATTCGCTCGCATTTTGAAAGCGGCAGAACAAATCAAATCAGACAGCGATGTTTTGGTCGTGATTGGGATTGGTGGGTCATACCTTGGAGCAAAAGCAGCGATTGATTTCTTGAGCAATCATTTTGCAAACTTGCAAACCAAAGAAGAACGCAAAGCTCCACAAATCCTTTATGCTGGAAATTCTATTTCATCTACTTACCTTGCAGACTTGGTAGAATACGTTTCAGATAAAGATTTCTCAGTTAATGTGATTTCTAAATCAGGGACAACGACAGAACCTGCTATTGCTTTCCGCGTCTTCAAAGAACTTTTGATTAAAAAATATGGTGAAGCTGAAGCTAACAAACGTATCTATGCGACAACTGACCGCCAAAAAGGTGCAGTTAAGGTGGAAGCAGATGCCAATGGTTGGGAAACATTTGTGGTGCCAGATGACATTGGCGGACGTTTCTCTGTATTGACAGCAGTAGGACTTCTACCAATTGCAGCATCAGGCGCAGACATCAAAGCCCTTATGGAAGGTGCTAATGCTGCTCGTAAGGACTACACTTCAGACAAGATTGCAGAAAACGAAGCTTATCAGTACGCAGCTCTTCGTAACATCCTTTATCGCAAAGGCTATGCGACTGAAATTTTGGTTAACTACGAACCATCTCTGCAATACTTCTCAGAATGGTGGAAACAATTAGCTGGTGAGTCAGAAGGAAAAGACCAAAAAGGTATTTATCCAACATCTGCTAATTTCTCAACAGACCTTCACTCTCTTGGACAATTTATCCAAGAAGGTGCGCGTATTATGTTTGAAACAGTTGTCCGTGTGGACAAACCACGCAAAAACGTAACGATTCCTGAATTGGCAGAAGACTTAGACGGACTTGGCTATCTTCAAGGAAAAGATGTTGACTTTGTTAACAAGAAAGCGACAGACGGTGTACTTCTGGCTCATACTGACGGTGACGTGCCAAATATGTATGTAACACTTCCTGAGCAAGATGCCTTTACTCTTGGCTATACTATTTACTTCTTTGAGTTGGCTATTGCTATTTCTGGCTACTTGAATGCTATTAACCCATTTGACCAACCAGGTGTAGAAGCTTACAAGAAAAATATGTTTGCTCTTCTTGGAAAACCAGGATTTGAAGAATTGAGCAAAGAATTGAACGCTCGTTTGTAATGTGTAAATAATGAAACGGCTTCTGAAAGGAAGTCGTTTTTTATATGCTTGAAACAAAGTTTAAGTGAAATTTTCACAAAAACAGAAGAAAAAGATAGAAAGAAAGCGCTTTATTGTGTATAATAAAAGCAGAACATACAATGGAGGCGTTTTATGTCACAAGAAACCTATATCATGGCGATTGACCAAGGGACAACCAGCTCACGGGCGATTATTTTCAATAAAAAGGGTGAGAAGGTTGCCACGAGTCAAAAAGAGTTTACTCAGATTTTTCCACAGGCGGGCTGGGTTGAGCACAATGCAAATGAGATTTGGAATTCTGTGCAGTCGGTCATTGCAAATGCTTTTATTGAAAGTGGCATCAAGCCCACAGAGATTGAAGCAATCGGCATTACCAATCAACGGGAGACAACGGTTGTGTGGGATAAAGAAACGGGCTTGCCCATTTACAATGCCATTGTCTGGCAGTCTCGGCAAACAGCTCCTTTAGCAGAAAAGCTCAAGCAAGATGGATATGTAGATTTCTTTCATCAAAAAACAGGTTTGATCATAGATGCTTATTTCTCTGCGACCAAGGTACGCTGGATTTTAGATCAGGTAGAGGGAGCGCAGGAACGTGCAGAGCGAGGAGAATTGCTCTTTGGTACGATTGATACCTGGTTAGTCTGGAAATTAACGGATGGTGCAGCTCATGTGGCTGATTATTCAAATGCAGCGCGGACCATGCTATACAATATCAAAGAGCTCCAATGGGATGATGAGATTTTGTCCTTACTCAACATTCCTAAAGCGATGTTGCCAGAAGTTCGCTCGAATTCAGAAATTTACGGTAAAACAGCACCTTATCATTTTTATGGTGGAGAGGTACCAATTGCAGGAATGGCGGGCGATCAGCAGGCAGCTCTCTTTGGGCAATTAGCATTTGAGCCGGGAATGGTGAAGAATACTTATGGGACAGGCTCTTTCATCATTATGAATACTGGTCAGGAGTGCAATTTATCCAAAAATAATCTTTTGACGACCATTGGTTATGGGATAAATGGCAAAGTAACTTATGCTTTGGAAGGTTCGATTTTTATTGCGGGTAGTGCCATTCAGTGGCTTCGTGACGGTCTTCGTATGATTGCTAGCTCACCTGAGTCTGAGAGATATGCAAAAAAATCTACCAATGAAAATGAAGTATACCTTGTTCCAGCTTTTACAGGGCTTGGAGCGCCTTATTGGGATCCAGAAGCAAGAGGTTCCATTTTTGGCTTGACGCGTGGAACAAGTAAAGAAGACTTCATCAAGGCAACTCTGCAATCCATTGCTTATCAAGTGCGTGATATCATTGACACCATGCAAATGGACACAGGTACAGCTATCCAAGTTCTGAAGGTAGATGGTGGTGCTGCCATGAATGATTTCCTCATGCAGTTCCAAGCAGATATTCTGGGAATTGAGTTAGCGCGTGCGGCAAATTTGGAAACAACAGCTCTTGGGGCAGCTTTTCTGGCAGGTCTTGCGGTTGGTTATTGGAAAGACATGGAGGAGTTGAAAACATTAAATGCGGTCGGGGAAACATTCCAGCCAACTATGTCAGGGCTAGAGCGCCAAAAATTGTACAAAGGCTGGAAAGCAGCGGTTGCAGCCACACAATTTTTTGCAAAAGAATCTAAAAAATAGTTAAAAACCCAGCATTGTTCAGATTGATGAATGCATGTAATCATTTCGTAGCAAATGGAAAAGGGCGATTAGGGGCCAATCTTAGTCGCTCTTTTTTGGCTTTACGATTCCTTTAACAGACTAAGAGTGAATTACATGCGTTTTGTATCAGTTGGATAGAGTAAAATGGTGAATATGCCTGATCTTATTGGTTTTTTTGAAAATTATGGTATAATAGATATAATTTTGGTAGATGGAGTTGAGTTTTGAAGAAAAGCTATCGCGTCAAGAGCGAGAAAGATTTTAATGCGATTTTCAAAAGTGGGCAAAGTTTTGCCAATAGAAAATTCGTCATTTATAAATTAGAAAAGAAACAAAAACACTTTCGAGTAGGAATATCTGTCAGTAAAAAACTAGGAAATGCGGTCATGCGCAATAAGATTAAACGCCGTATTCGACACGTTTTGATAGCTCATCAAGCAGAGTTGGCAGCGCTTGATTTTGTCGTTATTGCACGCAAAGGTGTGGAAATTCTGACTTATCAAGAATTAGAGCAAAATTTGCTTCATGTACTAAAAATAGCAAAAATTTATCAGGAAGGTTTGAGTAGTGAAAAAGAAAAGTAAACTGGCGGGGCTTTTAGTTTTAGCTTCGCTCATCTTAACGGCGTGTGGGACGAGTGAGGTCACAGCGAGTTCGCCGGATTTATGGGAGAGATTTGTCTATTTCTTCGCCGTAACGATTCGTTTCCTGTCATTCAATGGGAGTACAGGAATTGGGATTATTCTTTTCACATTGATTATTCGGACAGTTCTTTTGCCTGTTTTCCAATTGCAGATCAATGCTTCTCGGAAAATGCAGGAAGCGCAGCCGTTAGTGAAAGAATTGCAGGCGAAGTATCCAGGACGCGACATGGAAAGTCGCAGTCGTTTGGCAGAAGAAACACAAAAGCTGTATAAGGAATTAGGAGTAAAGCCATCGGCATCATTTTGGCCCTTGCTCATTCAAATGCCTGTGTTGATTGCCTTGTATCATGCTTTGACGCGTGTTGAATTTCTTAAAGTAGGGCACTTTCTATGGCTGAATCTGGGCGCGACAGATCCCTATTATATTTTGCCAGTTTTAGCAGCTGTTTTCACCTTTTTGAGTACTTGGTTGAGCAATAAAGGAATGGCAGAGCGTAATGGCTTGATGACAGGAATGATGTTTGTCATGCCGCTATTTGTCTTCTTCTTTGCCATGAGTGTAGCAAGTGGGGTTGCTTTATATTGGAGCACATCGTATGCGTATCAGGTGTTCCAAACGCTTTTACTAAGCAATCCGTATAAAATCATTGCAGAAAGAGAAGCGAAAGCGACTGCTGAGCGGGAACGTGAAGAAAAGAAAAAACGTGCTTATCGTAAAGCACAAAAAAAGAGAAAGTAAGGAGGCACTTGTATGGTATTATTTACAGGAGCGAGTGTTGAAGAAGCCATTCAAAATGGCTTGCGCGAGTTAGATATTCCACGGATGAAAGCACATATCAAGGTGATTTCTCGTGAGAAAAAAGGATTTTTAGGATTATTTGGCAAGAAATTAGCCCAAGTTGATGTGGAATCTATTAACGAAACAACTGTAGTAAAAGCTAACCAAAAAGCTGTCAAAGGTGTTCCGGAAGCAATCAATGCTCAAAATGAGCCCGTTAAAAGTGTGAGTGAAGCAACTGTTGATTTAGGACATGTTGTTGCAGCCATTAAAAAAATCGAAGGAGAAGGCAAAGAAATCTCAGATGATGTCAAAGCTGAAATTTTGAAGCACGAAAAAGAAGCCAGCACGATTCTTGAAGAAACAGGCACAATTGACTTATTGAAAGATAGTGACATCGTAAATTTTCAAAAATCGGTCGCTCAAGAAGAAAAGACAACTGACAAGATTATTTCTTTTGACCAGGCTGTAGAAAAACGCTCGGAAGTCCAACCGATAGCTGAAGAGTCGGCTGATTTTGAAGATTTGGGCATTCAAGTGGAAGAAAATTATGATGTTGAAGAAGTTGTTGCGAGTGTGACGGGCTATGTGCAAAACATCGTGGACGAAATGGATGTTGAAGCTAGCATTGCAAGTACTCATAATCGTCGAACCATCAATATGCAGATTGATACCAATGAGCCTGGTCGCATTATTGGCTATCACGGAAAAGTGCTGAAAGCTCTTCAATTGTTGGCACAGAATTATCTTTATAATCGCTATTCTAAGAGTTTTTACATTTCTATCAATGTCAATGATTATGTAGAACATCGAGCAGAAGTTCTACAAAGCTACGCTCAGAAGCTAGCTGATCGTGTGTTGGAATACCAACATAGTCAAAAAACCGACCCTATGTCTAACAATGAGCGGAAAATTATTCACCGAATTATTTCTAAAATGGACGGGCTTACCAGCTATTCAGAGGGTGACGAACCAAACCGTTATGTTGTTGTGGATATTGACAGTGAATAATAAACTAAGGACTGAGAAGAATTTCTTTTCAGTCTTTCTTTCCGTTTAGTCCACTAATTGACGTGCTTGAGATTGATAAGAAAGGAGCTTACATGTCTATTTTTCCAGCTATTGAAACTTACTTAGCATTACAAGGACATAAATATATTTCTCCTGATAAAGCGGGAGAATTGAGAGAAATGATGCTTGATTTCAAACAGAAAGGTCAGGCAGCACGCGCAGAATTTTCGGACTTGGTTAAGCAATTTCAAAGATTTTATCCAAAATTAACTCTGGAGCGTACCAGCGACTGGATGAATCAAGTTCAAATTTTGCGTCCCCATTTTTGGAACTATTTGTGTGGTTATGGCGATATCACAGAACCAATGTTTGCGCTGCGTTTATATGGGAAGCCAAGAGATTTTGGAGTATCGTTAGAAGTCAGCTTTATCGAGCGCAAGAAAGATGAAACCAGTCTGACGAAGCAAAATCGAGTTTTGCAGGTGCCAATCGCAACTCCGGTTTATTACTTGGCTCAAATAAATGGTGTCAGTCAACGATTTGCTGGAATAGAAGAAAATCGACAGTATTTGAGCCAACAAGTAAAAACAGGGCAAGTTCGTAAAGTATTAGTGAAATACGATGTAGATTTAGCCCAAGCCACATCAATAAGGCAAGTTCTGGATGAGCTTCAGGCTGCTATGATAACACTCATTCCTTTTTATGAGGCAACCAGAGAATTGTAAGAGGTTTAAGCAACCTTTCTTTAGATTTACCAAAAACAATTCCGCACTGCTATTGACAAAAGGCGTAGAATCATATAGAATAGTAAAGTATGTTTAGTAACTGATCACATAGCCGGCTAAACGAATACAAGAATCTAAGAGGAGGTATTCAAAGTGAAACGTACTTATCAACCAAGTAAAATCCGTCGTGCGCGCAAACACGGTTTCCGTCATCGTATGGCAACTAAAAACGGTCGTCGTGTGCTTGCTAGCCGTCGTCGTAAAGGACGCAAAGTTTTGGCTGCATAATCCAAACGAATACAAGATGAAGAACCAACGGAAACTCGAGACCGCTGGTTTTTTTGTTGGATAACAACGAGACAAACTGCATTTACCACGAGATTTTGATATAATAGAAACTGATATAAAGAGGAATGAATGATGAACATATTTGACACACATACACACCTCAACGTGGACAATTTCGCAGGAAAAGAAGCTGAAGAAATTGCTTTCGCACGCGAGCTAGGTGTTACCAAGATGAATATTGTGGGTTTTGATACAGAAACCATTGAAAAGTCGCTAGTGCTGTCTCGTCAATATGACGAACTATACAGCACGATTGGTTGGCATCCAACTGAGGCAGGTTCTTACACGCAGGAAGTGGAGGATATGCTTGTCAGTCATTTGCATGATCCTAAGGTCATTGCTTTGGGTGAAATTGGATTGGATTATCATTGGATGACAGCACCGAAAGAGACGCAAGAGCGAGTTTTTCGACGGCAGATTCAATTGTCAAAAGATCTTGACTTGCCTTTTGTAGTGCACACTCGTGATGCCTTGGACGACACATATGAGATTATTAAAAGTGAAGGTGTAGGTCCATGTGGTGGTATTATGCACTCTTATTCAGGTTCTTTGGAAATGGCAGAGCGTTTTATCCAACTTGGTATGATGATTTCATTTTCGGGTGTGGTCACGTTTAAGAAGGCTGTAGATGTGCAGGAAGCTGCGCAAAATCTCCCTTTGGACAAAATCCTAGTTGAAACGGACGCACCTTACTTAGCTCCTGTTCCAAAACGTGGTCGTGAAAATCGGACGGCTTATACTCGCTATGTTGTAGACAAGATTGCAGAACTTCGTGGTTTGACTGTCGAAGAAGTTGCACAAGCGACCTATGAAAATGCGCTGCGAATATTTAATTTGAAAGAAGATTGATGAAAGAAAAAATTTCTCAAGTCATTGTTGTAGAAGGTCGAGATGATACAGCCAATCTCAAGCGGTATTTTGACGTAGAAACTTACGAAACGAGAGGGTCTGCGATTTGCCAAGAAGATATAAAGCGCATCAAACGCCTTCATAATCTGCATGGAGTCATCGTTTTTACAGACCCAGATGTCAATGGTGAGCGGATTCGTAGGATGATTATGACAGCGATCCCTAGTGTTCAGCATGCTTTTTTAAGGCGTGATGAGGCTGCTCCTAAGTCTAAAAATAAAGGGGAATCATTAGGTATTGAGCATGCTTCATATGAAGATTTAAAAGCTGCTCTTTCGCAGGTGACTAAACATTTTGAAAAAAAGACTGATTTTGATATCACACGTTCAGATTTGATTCGCTTAGGATTTCTGGCAGGCAATGACAGCCGCAAACGTCGTGAATTTTTAGGAGAAGAACTCCGCATTGGCTATTCAAATGGAAAACAGTTGCTTAAACGACTAGAATTGTTTGGGATTGGATTGACAGATATTGAAAATGTGATGAAAGAGTACGAAAGGAATCGACATGGCAAATAGAAGCTATATTTATTTAAAAAACGGAGATGAGACACGTGTTTTAGCGGAGGGAATTTATACGATTCCTTATTTCTGGCAACTATTTTGGGGTGAAGAAGAGCTGCAAGCAGCTATTGATTTGTGGAAAAAAGTAGAAGAGCTTGAAAAAGAAGATAAAGAGAAAGCAGAAGAATTTTATCAAGAGCAGAATATGGGAGTTACTCTTTCCATTGAAAAATTCCAGCAAAATGCCCACCACAATCGGTCTTTTTTAGAGCAACATGCTCCACAGACTTTGCAATTGTACGATGACTTTGTTCGCTACATTACTGCAAATATCAAAGGGGGCGATACGCTAGGATTTGACGTTTTAGAAATTATTTCTATGGATGAGTTGTCTATTTCTTCTGACAAACTTTTAAAAAATGTCCGTGCTATTCAGCAAAATCGACCAGAAGATTTAGATTTTTCTTTAGCGGACGAGGATTTGCTTGGGGGAGCTATGGGCTTCCCAGATGCTTATGCTTCAAACATGCTACCAGAAAACAATATTCTAAATTCGGTTGCTTACCAAGATGAGTTGAAGAAACGTAAAAGTCAAAAAAACAAGCAAATGGCTGATGAGACTGAATCTACTTCAACAGAAACTAAACGCCGTATTCATCCAGCATTTTGGATTTTGCTTGTGCTGGGAATTATGCGAATTTTATATATTTTATTTAGCTAATAGATAGAAAAGAGATTTATGAGAATTGCGGATTATAGTGTGACGCGGGCTGTGCTTGAGCGTCATGGCTTTACTTTTAAAAAATCGTTCGGTCAGAATTTCTTGACTGATACCAATATTTTACAAAAAATTGTGGACACAGCTGAGATTGATGAGAATGTTAATGTTATCGAAATCGGACCAGGCATCGGGGCACTGACTGAGTTTTTGGCGGAAAATGCAGCCGAAGTCATGGCTTTTGAAATTGATGAGCGCTTGGTGCCGATTTTGGCAGATACTCTGCGGGATTTTGACAATGTGCGCGTGGTCAATGAAGATATTCTTAAGTCAGACTTGCAAGCCCGAATCAAGGAATTTGCTAATCCAAATCTTCCTATCAAAGTGGTGGCCAACCTACCCTACTACATTACCACTCCTATCCTCATGCACCTGATTGAGAGTGGCATTCCTTTTAGTGAATTTGTCGTGATGATGCAGCGAGAAGTGGCTGATCGCATATCGGCGCAGCCCAATAGTAAATCTTATGGCAGTTTGTCAATAGCGGTGCAGTATTATATGACTGCCAAGGTCGCTTTTATCGTACCACGAACAGTCTTTGTTCCTGCTCCAAATGTGGATTCGGCTATCCTCAAGATGGTCCGCAGAGACCAGCCGGCAGTTGAGGTCAATGATGAGGCTTTCTTCTTCAAAGTCTCAAAAGCTAGCTTTACTCACCGTCGGAAAACCCTCTGGAATAATCTGACCAGTTATTTTGGGAAGTCTAATGAAGTCAAAACAAAGCTAGAGTCCGCTTTGGACAATGCTGAGTTATCTCCAAGTGTACGAGGAGAAGCGCTTGATTTGCAAGAATTTGCGCGTTTAGCAGATAGCTTATATGACGAGGGATTCAGATGAGTTGAATAATATTGTAAACAAAAAGCCTCACTAAGTTCGTCTTAGTGAGGTTCTTTATAAGGAAAGGACGGGATTTGAACCCGCGCATGAATAAAATCCATTTGCCGGATTTCGAGTCCGGTGCCGTACCAAGCTGGGCCACCTTTCCAAAATTCAGAATAAGCAATTTTTGAATGGGCTCGATAGAAGCATTCAAAATAGGCTATTTCGTTTTAGGCGAGAAAGCAAAGCGCACATAACGTGAAGTGAAGTGCGATACAGTTGACAACTATCAAACGAAATAAAAATGCGGAAAAAGGGATTTGAACCCTCACGTCCAAATGGACACATGCGCCTGAAGCATGCGCGTCTGCCGTTCCGCCATTTCCGCTTGGTATCTATTATACCATATTAGAAACGTTTTTCATCATTTTTTTGCACTAAAAAGCAAAATACTGCTTTTTTTGTTATAATGAACTTATTAAGCGTTAAAGGAGTCCATTTGAAAGGAATAATCGTGAAAGCCTTAGCAGGTTTCTATTATGTAGAGTCAGAAGGCAAGGTTTATCAGACTAGAGCTAGAGGAAATTTCCGCAAGAAAGGACAAACTCCCTATGTGGGGGATGAGGTCGAATTTTCTGCTGAGAAAGATTCTGAAGGTTATATCTTAAAAATAGCAGAGCGAAAAAACAGTCTAGTGAGGCCGCCCATCGTTAATATCGATCAAGCTGTCGTGATAATGAGTGCCAAAGAGCCAGATTTTAATCCCAATCTTTTGGACCGTTATTTAGTTCTCTTGGAGCAGAAAGCTATCCACTCGATTATCTATATCAGTAAATTAGATTTGTTGGCGAACGACAAGGAGTTAGACGTTTTCCTTGATATTTATCGCTCTATCGGCTATGATACTGCCAAGACAATAACAGAACTTTTGCCGTTTTTAACAGCTAAGACGACTGTTTTCATGGGACAAACTGGGGTTGGCAAATCTACTCTGCTCAATAAAATGGTGCCAGATTTACAGTTGGAAACCGGAAAAATTTCAGAAAGTTTGGGTCGTGGTCGCCACACAACTAGAGTGGTTAGTTTTTACAATCTCAATGGGGGAAAAATTGCAGACACACCGGGATTTTCTTCGCTGGATTATGAAGTAGACAATGCAGAGGATTTAAATCGAGCATTTCCTGAAATTGCAAAAGTCAGTCATGGCTGCAAATTTCGGACCTGCACGCATACGCATGAACCGAATTGTGCAGTAAAACCTGCCGTTGAAAAGGAACAAATTGCAGCTTTTCGTTTCGAGAATTACTTGCAATTTCTGAGCGAAATTGAAAACCGTCGTGAAACCTATAAAAAAGTAGCTAAAAAGCAACCTAAGTGAGGAGGAAGTCAAATGAAACCTTATAAAATTGCACCGTCTATTTTAAGTGCAGACTATGCTAATTTTGAATCAGAATTGAAAAAATTAGAAGCCACAGGGGCAGATTACGCTCATATTGATATTATGGACGGACATTTTGTACCCAATATCAGCTTCGGTGCGGGTGTGGTAGCGAGCATGCGACCACATAGTAAGTTGGTGTTTGATTGTCATCTCATGGTCTCCAATCCAGAACACCATATTGAAGATTTTGCTCGTGCGGGTGCAGATATTATCAGTATCCATGCTGAAGCAACGCCGCATATTCACGGAGCTTTGCAAAAGATTCGGGCAGCTGGTGTCAAGGCAAGTGTTGTTATCAATCCGGGAACGCCCGTTGAAGCGGTGAAAAATGTTTTGAATTTGGTTGATCAAGTCTTGGTTATGACTGTTAATCCAGGCTTCGGTGGGCAAGCCTTTCTGCCAGAAACAATGGATAAAGTACGCGAATTAGTCGTTTTGAGAGAAGTGAACCAACTAGACTTTGATATTGAAGTAGATGGTGGTATTGATGATGAAACCATTGGCATTGCTAAAGAAGCTGGTGCTAATGTCTTTGTAGCGGGCAGTTACGTTTTCAAAGGAGATGTCGCTCATCAGGTTCAAACATTGAAAGAAGCATTGCATGACTAAAATTGCTCTTTTTGCTGGCGGGATGATAGATAGTTTTCAAGTGGATTTTGACATTTTTATCGGAGTGGACAGAGGAAGCCTGTTTCTCATTGAACAAGGCATTTGCCCAGATTTAGCGGTCGGTGATTTTGATTCTGTTTCGGAGGAAGAGTTGGCTTTGATTTGTTCTCAATCGAAAGAGGTACTTCAAGCACAACCTGAAAAAGATGATACGGATTTAGAGTTGGCTGTCAAAGCTGTTTTTGCACGTTCTCCACAGGCGCAAGTGACGATTTTTGGTGCTTTTGGCGGGCGCTTGGATCATACTTTGGCAAATATTTTCTTGCCGAGTAATCCAGAAATTACTCCTTATATGCAGCAAATTCGACTGTGCAATGCACAAAATCAGCTCTGCTATTGTCCTCAAGGGCGGCACGAGGTAAAGCCAGTAGCTGGTATGAACTATTTAGCTTTTATGCCTGCGGACAATAGTCGGTTGAGCATTGAAGGCGCCAAATATCCTTTAAACGAATCCAATTATTTTTTTAAAAAAGTGTATGCTTCTAACGAATTTATAGATGAGCCCGTTTTTTTAGAGTGCCAATCGGGTTATGTTATTATCATTTATAGCAAAGACAGGAGTTAGTATGGAGTTTGTAATCATCTTCTTATTGCTGGGAATTCTTATTGTGACCTTTCTTTTGTGGCAAAAGAATCAGCAACAGACAGATCAAGCGAAGAAGATTTTTGAAGATCAAGCCGATCAATTATCTGATCAGTTGGATTACCGTTTTGAGCAGGAGCGGCAGCAACGCCTTCTAGCACAGCAACAGCTGGAATTGGCTCTGGGAGATCGTTTGGGAGAGGTGCGCACGGATTTACATCGAAATTTAACAGAAATGCGGTTAGAGATAAGCGAGAATCTAACCAAAAATCGTGATAAGACAGACGAACGAATGCGCCAGATTCAAGAGTCAAATGACCGTCGTTTAGAACAAATGCGCCAAACAGTGGAAGAAAAATTAGAGAAAACGCTGCAGACGCGGTTGCAAACCTCCTTTGAAACGGTTTCTAAACAGTTAGAGTCAGTCAATCGCGGTCTAGGTGAAATGCGAAATGTAGCGCGTGATGTGGGCACTCTAAATAAAGTGCTCTCCAATACCAAAACGCGTGGAATTTTAGGTGAATTGCAACTCGGTCAGATTATTGAAGATATTATGACGCCGAGCCAGTACGAACGCGAATTTGCGACAGTTGCAGGCTCTAGTGAACGCGTAGAGTACGCAATTAAATTACCGGGGCAAGTAGAAAAAGAATACATTTATTTGCCAATTGATTCCAAGTTTCCGCTTGCTGACTACTATCACTTGGAGGATGCTTACGAATCAGGAAATAAAGAAGAGATTGATTTGTACCGCAAGTCTTTGCTAGCGAGTGTCAAACGTTTTGCCAAGGACATCAATAAGAAATACTTAGCGCCTCCTGCAACAACAAACTTTGGCGTGATGTTTTTACCAACGGAAGGGCTTTATTCAGAAGTCGTTCGCAATCCGGAATTCTTTGATAGTTTGCGTCGAGACGAGCAGATTGTGGTTGCAGGACCATCTACGTTGTCTGCCCTACTCAATTCGCTTTCGGTCGGTTTTAAAACGCTCAACATTCAAAGAAGTGCAGATGACATCAGCAAGGTTTTGGGCAATGTCAAATCAGAATTTAATAAATTTGGTGGCATTTTGCTCAAGGCGCAAAAACATTTGCAACACGCTTCTGGCAATATTGATGAATTGCTGACGCGCAGAACCAATGCTATCGAGCGAACTTTGCGCCATATTGAAATTTCGGACAAGTCGGACTTAAATGGTCTGCTAGATTTCCAAGATGAAGAGGAAGAATATGAAGATTAACCAAATGAAAAAAGACGAGCTGTTTGAGGGATTTTATCTCATCAAATCCGCTGAACTACGTCAGACAAGGGCTGGAAAAAATTATTTGGCATTTACCTTTCAAGATGATACGGGAACGATTGAAGGAAAATTATGGGATGCTCAACCTCACAATGTAGAAGAATTTACTGCTGGAAAAGTCGTGCACATGCAAGGGCGCAGAGAAGTGTATAACAACACCCCTCAAGTCAATCAAATTACCTTGCGATTGCCTAAAGTTGGCGAGCCAAACAATCCAGCTGATTTTAAGGAAAAACCACCAGTTGATGTCCAAGAACTACGTGAATATCTGTCACAAATGATCTTCAAAATTGAAAACCCAGTTTGGCAGCGTGTGGTACGGGCTTTGTATGCTAAATACGATAAAGAATTTTACTCCTATCCAGCAGCGAAAACCAATCACCACGCTTTTGAGGCAGGACTTGCTTTTCATACTGCGACTATGGTGCGGCTGGCAAATGCTATTGGTGAGATTTACCCGCAATTAAATAAGAGTTTACTTTATGCAGGAATTATGCTCCATGATTTAGCAAAGGTGCTGGAATTGACAGGCCCAGAGCAAACAGAATACACTGTTCGAGGCAATCTCATCGGACACATCGCTTTGATTGATGAAGAAATAACAAAGGTGTTGGCAGAATTAAAAATTGACGACACTAGAGAAGATGTCATTATTCTCCGTCATGTTTTGCTAAGTCATCACGGTTTGTTGGAATACGGTAGTCCAGTGCGTCCGAAAATCATGGAAGCTGAAATTATCCACATGATTGATAATTTAGATGCGGAAATGATGATGATGACTTCGGCTCTAGCCTTGGTTGGCGAGGGTGAGATGACCAATCGAATCTTTGCTATGGACAACCGCTCTTTCTATAAGCCTAATTTTGATAAGTAAAAAACGAAAAAACGAATGTTATTGCAAAAATAATGTTCGTTTTTTGGACTGATTATGATATAATGAAGAAAATAAAATAAATTGGTGAAAAAATGAAATTAAGAAGAAGTGAACGCATGGTAGTTATTTCTAACTACCTAATCAATCATCCGTACGAATTAACAAGTCTCAATACATTTGCTGAGAAGTATGAGTCCGCAAAATCTTCCATTTCCGAAGATATTGTCATTATCAAACGTGCTTTTGAAGAAATGGAAATCGGGCATATCGAAACCATTACAGGAGCAGGAGGAGGCGTTATTTTTACTCCTTCTATCTCGGATAAAGAAGCTAGAGCAATGGTGGAAGACCTCCGCACGAAATTGTCTGAAAGCAATCGAATTTTACCCGGTGGCTACATTTACTTATCGGATTTGCTGAGTACGCCTTCTATTTTAAACAACATTGGACGCATTATTGCCAAGACGTTTCGAAATCAAAAAATTGATGCCGTAATGACTGTTGCCACAAAAGGAGTGCCGTTGGCAAATGCAGTGGCAAATGTGTTAAATGTTCCATTTGTCATTGTGCGCCGCGACTTGAAAATCACAGAGGGTTCAACGGTTAGTGTCAATTATGTGTCAGGTTCAAGTGGTGACCGTATTGAAAAGATGTTCTTGTCGAAACGCAGCCTGAAAGCTGGAAGCCGTGTGTTAATCGTAGATGATTTCTTAAAAGGCGGCGGGACAGTCAACGGCATGATTAGCCTTTTACGAGAATTTGATTCGGAATTGGCTGGTGTAGCAGTCTTTGCGGAAAATGCACAAACAGAACGCGAACATTTGGATTACAAATCATTGTTGAAAGTGACAGCTATTGATGTGAAGTCCAACAAAATCAGCGTAGAAGTTGGCAATATTTTTGACAAATAGATGAGGTGAAAATTTAAAAAATATATTGGATAAATTGGATCAAAGCTCCTTGGGGCTGAGAGTTTCGATTGTTACAGTTTTGGCACTCATTCTTGCTGCGGGATTATTTTTCGTTAAAAAGCAAGATGACGCGGCGCGTGCAGCTAGCGAAGCAGCTGCTACAGAAAGTCAAAATGCTGTGACGCCTCAAACAGATGCAGGGCAAACTTATCCTCAAACCTATCAAGCGCCAGCAACTTCAGCTACTACAGGACAGGCTGAGACCAATTCAGCTCAAACTCCAACGCCTAACGGAGCAGGTGTCTCAGCCACAAATACTACGGGACAATAGATGGGAACTCAGCAAGAAAACTATAAAAATATATTGACAAAGAAAGTGTCTTCGTGTTATACTAATAGACGGTACTTTTTACTTTTGGTCTCTCAAAAGTGTACAGAGACGTGCTGACAAATGTTGCAAAAGTACACACAGATGATAGCTGTCACCAAGTGTATCATCACCAAAATTAAAAAAACAGGAGAAATGTAGATGCCTACAATTAACCAATTGGTTCGCAAACCGCGTAAATCAAAAGTAGAAAAATCTAAATCACCAGCTTTAAACGTTGGTTATAATAGTCTTAAACGTGTACCTACTCGTGAAAACTCACCACAAAAACGTGGTGTTGCAACTCGTGTTGGTACTATGACACCTAAAAAACCTAACTCAGCTCTTCGTAAATTTGCTCGTGTACGCTTGAGCAACTTGATTGAAGTGACTGCTTATATCCCAGGTATCGGACATAACTTGCAAGAACACAGTGTTGTGCTTCTTCGTGGTGGACGTGTAAAAGACCTTCCAGGGGTACGTTACCATATCGTTCGTGGTGCACTTGATACTGCAGGTGTAACTGATCGTAAACAAGGCCGTTCTAAATACGGTACGAAAAAACCAAAAGCATAAGGAAAGGGGATAAAGATCAATGAGTCGTAAAAACCGTGCGCCTAAGCGCGAAGTATTGCCAGATCCGCTCTACAATTCAAAATTAGTGACACGTCTTATCAACCGCGTTATGCTTGATGGGAAACGTGGTACAGCAGCTTCAATCGTATATGGTGCTTTTGAACAAATCAAAGAAGCTACTGGAAATGATGCACTTGAAGTATTTGAAACAGCTATGGAAAATATCATGCCTGTACTTGAAGTACGTGCTCGCCGTGTTGGTGGTTCTAACTACCAAGTCCCAGTTGAAGTTCGTCCAGAACGTCGTACAACTCTTGGACTTCGTTGGTTGGTAACTATTTCACGTTCACGTGGAGAACACACTATGCAAGATCGCCTTGCAAAAGAAATCATAGATGCAGCTAACAATACTGGTGCAGCTGTTAAAAAACGTGAAGATACTCACCGTATGGCTGAAGCTAACCGTGCTTTTGCTCACTTCCGCTGGTAAGATTGCTTCTCTTTTTAGAGAATTGCAAAAGCTCTTTCAAAGGCTTAGTACTCTTACTAATTAGCATGAGTAATCAACAAGCGGGTAGGATTTGCCTACTCGCTTTTCTTAAAATATGTTATAATAAACTGTAAATAAAATAATAGGAGAAACAACCAAATGGCTCGCGAATTTTCACTTGAAAAAACTCGTAACATCGGTATCATGGCTCACGTCGATGCTGGTAAAACAACAACGACTGAACGTATTCTTTACTATACCGGTAAAATCCATAAAATTGGTGAAACACACGAAGGTGCTTCACAAATGGACTGGATGGAACAAGAACAAGAACGTGGTATTACTATTACATCTGCTGCAACAACAGCACAATGGAAAGATTACCGTGTCAACATTATTGACACACCAGGACACGTGGACTTCACAATTGAAGTACAACGTTCCCTTCGTGTATTGGACGGTGCAGTAACTGTCCTTGACTCACAATCAGGTGTTGAACCTCAAACAGAAACAGTTTGGCGTCAAGCAACTGAATATGGTGTTCCGCGTATCGTATTTGCTAACAAAATGGATAAAATCGGTGCAGACTTCCTTTACTCAGTAAGCACTCTTCACGATCGTCTTCAAGCAAATGCTCACCCAATTCAATTGCCGATTGGTGCAGAAGATGACTTCCGTGGTATCATTGACTTGGTTCGCATGAAAGCCGAAATCTATACAAATGACCTTGGAACAGATATTCTTGAAGAAGATATTCCAGCGGATTATCTTGAACAAGCCCAAGAATGGCGTGAAAAATTAGTAGAAGCAGTTGCTGAAACTGATGAAGACTTGATGATGAAATACCTTGAAGGTGAAGAAATTACTGAAGCAGAACTAAAAGCTGCCATCCGTAAAGCAACTATCAATGTTGAATTCTTCCCAGTTCTTGCTGGTTCTGCCTTCAAGAACAAAGGTGTTCAAATGATGCTTGATGCAGTTATTGACTACCTTCCAAGCCCACTTGACATTCCAGCTATCAAGGGTGTAAACCCAGATACTGAAGAAGAAGAAACTCGTCCTGCATCTGATGACGAACCATTTGCAGCACTTGCTTTCAAGATTATGACAGACCCATTTGTTGGTCGTTTGACTTTCTTCCGTGTGTACTCAGGTGTCTTGAACTCAGGTTCATACGTTTTGAATACTTCTAAAGGAAAACGTGAACGTATTGGACGTATCCTGCAAATGCACGCTAACCATCGGAATGAAATCGAAACAGTTTACTCTGGTGACATTGCTGCAGCTGTTGGTTTGAAAGATACTACAACTGGTGACTCATTGACAGATGAAAAGGCAAAAATTATCCTTGAATCTATCGAAGTTCCAGAACCAGTTATCCAATTGATGGTTGAACCTAAGTCAAAAGCTGACCAAGATAAGATGGGTATTGCCCTTCAAAAATTGGCTGAAGAAGACCCAACATTCCGCGTTGAAACTAACGTTGAAACTGGTGAAACAGTTATCTCTGGTATGGGTGAGCTTCACTTGGATGTCCTTGTAGACCGTATGCGTCGTGAGTTCAAAGTGGAAGCAAACGTAGGTGCTCCTCAAGTATCTTACCGTGAAACATTCCGTGCACAAACATCAGCACGTGGATTCTTCAAACGCCAATCAGGTGGTAAAGGTCAATTCGGTGATGTTTGGATTGAATTTACTCCAAATGAAGAAGGAAAAGGATTCGAGTTTGAAAATGCTATCGTTGGTGGTGTCGTTCCACGTGAATTCATCCCAGCTGTAGAAAAAGGTTTGATTGAGTCAATGGCAAATGGTGTTCTTGCTGGTTACCCAATCGTTGACGTGAAGGCAAAACTGTATGATGGTTCATACCACGATGTCGACTCATCTGAAACAGCCTTTAAAGTTGCTGCCTCTCTTGCTCTTAAAGAAGCTGCTAAGACTGCGCAACCAACCATTCTTGAACCAATGATGCTTGTTACAATTACTGTACCAGAAGAAAACCTCGGTGATGTTATGGGACACGTAACAGCTCGTCGTGGACGTGTTGATGGTATGGAAGCTCATGGTAACAGCCAAATCGTTCGTGCTTATGTTCCACTTGCTGAAATGTTCGGTTATGCAACAGTTCTTCGTTCAGCATCACAAGGACGCGGTACTTTCATGATGGTATTTGACCACTACGAAGATGTACCGAAGTCAGTACAAGAAGAAATCATTAAGAAAAACAAAGGTGAAGCTTAATCAAGTCAAGCCCATGCGTCCGCAGTTGCGGGCGTTTTTTATATAGTCAGAATTATAAGATGCAGTGGTTTGGAGAAGCTCTATTCACTTTAGTCAATGTAGAGTTTCCCATGCACAATTAATTAGGCACTTTAGTGCCAATCAATCACTGCTGAGTGGACTCTAATACGTTGATAAATCAACTTTTACAGCTCTACTCAACCGTACAGAGGTGGGACGATGAAATCAAGTTTTTACGAAACTACTGATTTCTGTCCCACTCTCTTTTTGCATATCTCCCACTTAGCTTCCGAAAATGAAAGAGAAATGAAAATCTTTGAAAGGAATGATATTCCTTGTTAATAATGCTGAAATCAGTTGCAATTTTAAGGGATAAAGTATATAATAGATATGTTGAAAGGTGATTTGTAGCAACTCAAGTTACTCTTTTCACATAAAAATTTTTTGATTTTCATAAGGAGGAAATCACGAATGGTAGTTAAAGTTGGTATTAACGGTTTCGGTCGTATCGGTCGTCTTGCATTCCGTCGTATCCAAAACGTTGAAGGTGTTGAAGTTACTCGTATCAACGATCTTACAGATCCAGTTATGCTTGCACATTTGTTGAAATATGACACAACTCAAGGTCGTTTCGACGGTACTGTGGAAGTTAAAGAAGGTGGATTCGAAGTTAACGGTAAATTCGTTAAAGTTTCTGCTGAACGTGACCCAGAACAAATCGACTGGGCTACTGACGGTGTAGAAATCGTTTTGGAAGCAACTGGCTTCTTTGCTAAGAAAGATGCAGCTGAAAAACACCTTAAAGGTGGAGCTAAGAAAGTTGTTATCACTGCTCCTGGCGGAAACGATGTTAAAACAATCGTATTTAACACTAACCACGATGTTCTTGATGGTACTGAAACAGTTATTTCAGGTGCTTCATGTACTACAAACTGCTTGGCTCCAATGGCTAAAGCACTTCAAGACAACTTCGGTATCGTTGAAGGTTTGATGACAACAATCCACGCTTACACTGGTGACCAAATGATTCTTGACGGTCCACATCGTAAAGGTGATCTTCGCCGTGCTCGTGCTGGTGCTGCAAACATCGTTCCTAACTCAACTGGTGCTGCTAAAGCTATCGGTCTTGTTATCCCAGAATTGAACGGTAAACTTGATGGTTCAGCCCAACGTGTTCCAACTCCAACTGGATCAGTTACTGAATTGGTTGCTGTTCTTGAAAAGAATGTAACTGTTGATGAAGTAAATGCAGCTATGAAAGCAGCAGCTAACGAATCATACGGTTACACAGAAGATCCAATCGTATCTTCAGATATCGTAGGTATGTCATTTGGTTCATTGTTTGATGCAACTCAAACTAAAGTTCTTGATGTTGACGGAAAACAATTGGTGAAAGTTGTATCTTGGTACGATAACGAAATGTCATACACTGCACAACTTGTACGTACTCTTGAATACTTTGCAAAAATTGCTAAATAATTCATCAGTATAGAAAAGGGAGGCTTGCCTCTCTTTTTTGTTGCCATTCTCTCTTGGTTCAGACTTGTGGAAGTTGGGAGCTGAATATGTATAAAAATTAAATTAGAATGTTGATAAAACTCCAGAGTTTCCACTCGTTTGGTCGTTATGACCAAGCTACAATAAAAACAACTTGACTTTACCCAAATCAAGTTGTTTTTTTACTATGTAAGGATTGTATTGCTAGATTTCTTCATCTGGTGTTAAAATCATTGGGATGATAATGGGCTCACGCTCTGTGTTTTCATATAAAAATGGTCTAAGAGCATTTACGATAGCACCATTGACTGACTGGATGCTAGCATCTTTATTTTTTAATGCAATACGAATCGCATTGAAAAGAATACGTTGGCTATGACGGATCAGTTCACCTGATTCACGCATATAGATAAAACCGCGACTAAGAATATCAGGACCAGCCAAAATCATTTTTGATTTAAAGTCAACGGTAGCTACTGCAAGGACAACGCCATCTTCGGAAAGGTCACGTCTGTCGCGAAGGACTGCAGCACCGATTTCTCCGATACGATTACCATCAACATAAATATCTTGGGCATTGAAACTTCCTGCAATACGAGCTGAATTGGCAGTTAAAGCAAGGACGTCTCCATTGCTCATGATAAAGATATTCTTTTTAGGGATACCTGTATCCATTGCAAGCCCGGCATGGACTTTTTGCATGCGGTATTCACCATGGACTGGCATGAAATACTTCGGTTTTATCAAGCGAAGCATGAGTTTTTGTTCTTGTTGCCCTCCGTGCCCAGAGGTATGGATATTATTGATTTTTCCATGGATAACATCAACGCCAGCTTCTGAAATGGTGTTGATGAGCTTATTGACACTGGTGGTATTTCCAGGGATAGGACTAGAAGAGAAAATCACTGTATCACCTGGTTGAAGCTGCACTTGACGATGTGTTCCATTCGCAATGCGTGAAAGAGCTGCCATTGGCTCTCCTTGACTTCCTGTACACATGATTAGAATTTCATTTGCAGGATAATCTTTAATTTCATTTGGTTCAATGAACGTCCCTTTTGGGGTTTTGATATAACCTAGCTCAATTCCGTTGACAATGGCTTTTTCCATTGAGCGTCCAAAAACAGCAATTTTTCGGCCAGTTTTAACCGCAGCATCCGCAGCTTGTTGAAGACGGAAGATATTTGAGGCAAAGGAGGCAAAAATAATCCGCCCGTGAATGCCTTCAATGATTTTCATGATAGATTGACCAACGACTTTTTCGGAATTTGTGAAAGTTGGAATTTCTGCATTGGTGGAATCAGAAAGAAGTGCTAGAACGCCATCTTCCCCAAGAGCTGCCATTCGATGTAAATCTGCTGGCTCGCCAACGGGGGTAAAGTCAAACTTGAAGTCACCCGTACAAACAATTTTCCCTTGAGGTGTGTGGATGACAATTCCCAAAGGCTCTGGGATAGAGTGAGTTGTGCGGAAGAAGGTTGCTTTTAAATTTTTAAATTGAAGTTCGGTATTTTGATTGATTTCGTAGAGTTTAGCGTCACGTAAAAGTCCGTGCTCTTCCAATTTACCACGAATCAGTGCAAGGGCAAGTGGTCCAGCATAAATGGGAACATTTGCTTGCTTGAGAAGGAAGGGAATCCCTCCGATGTGGTCTTCGTGACCGTGAGTAATCAACACTCCTTTGATACGGTCAATATTTTCTACGATATAAGAATAATCAGGAATGACATAATCAATCCCTAAGAGGTCGTCTTCAGGAAATTTAATCCCTGCATCAACGATGATAATCTCATCCTGGTATTCAATCCCGTAGGTATTTTTTCCGATTTCTCCTAAACCACCAATGGCAAATACACCGACTTCTTCGGGTTTTAAAGTATATGACATGGTTTAGAGCTCCGTAATTGTAAAGTTGCCTGATTCTTTTTCGTATTCTAAATGTTTGTCAGACAAAAGTGTAATTAATTCAACATTATAAGGTGTTTTTTCTTCGACGAGTTTCCGGGCTTTGATGCGTCCTTCTAGTTCGTCTTTGGCGTCAATATCCAAGTAGAGAGAATGCGTGTTTTCCCGACGTGGATTGCGTTCTTTTGTTTCTTGATAAAAAACTTTGTAAATCATTTCAATTCCTTTCTCATTCATGATCAATCTACCAGAAAATAGCCACCTTATTTTCAAGGGCGGTCTCCATCTATTTGATTTTCTGGGTAATAAATTGATTTTGATACGTTACAATTATAATCATTATATCATAAAAAGGTTATTTAGTAAAAGAAAGAAGTGAGAAAAACTAGGAAAACGATTTTCAAAAGGTCTTGTTTTTTTGGAAATCATATTGAGGAAATCCGTATTTTTTGTAGTATAATAGAAAGTAGATTATCACAAAGGAAAGATAAGAATGAAAGTTTTAGCTTTTGACACATCCAGCAAAGCCCTAGCAATTGCGATTTTAGAAGATGATAAGTTGCTTGCTGAGATGACGATAAATATTAAGAAAAATCATAGCGTTACATTGATGCCGGCTATTGATTTTTTAATGGAAAGTTTGGATTTGAAACCAAGTGACTTAGGTCGCGTTGTAGTTGCAGAAGGTCCTGGTAGTTATACAGGTTTGCGAATTGCTGTGGCAACGGCCAAAACGTTAGCACATACGCTTAAAATAGATTTGGTGGGAGTTTCTAGCTTGCGGATTATGGTGGCAGAGGACATTGACGGCTTGGTCATTCCTCTCATGGATGCTAGACGCAACAATGTCTATGCTGGTTTTTATGAAAATGGCAGAGCAACTCAGCCGGAAGCTCATTTATCTTTTGAAGAAGTGTTAGAAAAAGCCAAGTCTGCTTCTCAGGTAACTTTTGTAGGAGAAGTGGAAAATTTTGCGGAGCAGATTCAATCCGCTTTGCCATCAGCTCTTATCAAAGCAACCTTGCCAAGCGCTGTGCTCCTTGCTAAAATCGGCCTACAATTACCAGCCCGTTCTGTTCATGATTTCGTACCGAATTACCTCAAGCGAGTGGAAGCAGAAGAGAATTGGCTCAAAAATCATCAAGAAACGAACGATTCTTACATCAAGCGCTTATGATTGAGATTAAAAAAGATGAAAAAAAGCAGGTTGCTGATTTGGCGGAGCAGATTTATCAAGTATTAAAAGATGTTTATGCAGCCAGTCCTTGGAATATAGAGCAGATTGAGAAAGATTTACAAAATCCTTTGTCAGTTTATGTTTTGGCCTTGGAAGCTCAAAATTTAATCGGCTTTCTGGCTTTTCAAGAGTCGGATTTTGAAGCGGAAGTTTTACAAATTGCGGTTAAGAAAGCCTATCAAGGACAAAAAATTGCGACCGCTTTGTTTGAACATCTGCCAATTGACAAAGAGATTTTTCTCGAAGTGAGAGAATCCAACAAAGCAGCTCTGCTATTTTACCAAAAAGAGAAATTTATAGAAATCGCTCGGCGTAAGAATTACTATCATGAGCCAGTGGAAAATGCGATTGTAATGAAAAGGGAAAACAATGAATGACAGATATATTTTAGCTTTTGAGACCTCCTGCGATGAGACTAGCGTAGCGGTTTTAAAGAATGACGCTGAACTCTTATCCAATGTTATTGCCAGCCAGATTGAGAGCCATAAACGTTTTGGTGGCGTGGTACCGGAAGTGGCTAGCCGTCATCATGTGGAAGTTATCACAGCTTGCATTGAGGAGGCTCTTGCGGAGGCTGGTATTACAGAAAAAGAAGTGACTGCAGTAGCAGTCACTTATGGACCGGGGCTAGTTGGTGCTCTTTTGGTCGGATTGGCAGCTGCCAAGTCTTTTGCGTGGGCACATCATTTACCGCTTATTCCTGTCAATCATATGGCAGGTCATCTGATGGCGGCTCAGAGTGTTGAGAAATTAGAATACCCTCTTTTAGCATTATTAGTCAGTGGAGGGCATACGGAATTGGTTTATGTTAGCGAAGCTGGTGATTATCAGATTGTCGGAGAAACACGCGATGATGCAGTTGGAGAAGCTTATGATAAAGTTGGTCGTGTGATGGGATTGACTTATCCAGCTGGGCGTGAGATAGATGAATTGGCCCATAAAGGACAAGATATTTATGATTTTCCGAGAGCGATGATTAAAGAGGATAATTTAGAATTTTCTTTCTCTGGGTTGAAGTCTGCCTTTATCAACCTCTGTCACAATGCGGAGCAAAGGGGTGAAAGTTTGTCGAAAGAAAATTTGGCTGCTAGTTTTCAAGCTGCTGTTTTAGATATTCTCATGGCAAAAACAAAAAAAGCTTTGGAGAAATATCCTGTTAAGACCTTAGTCGTTGCGGGCGGTGTTGCTGCTAATCAAGGTTTACGTGAACGTTTAGCAGCTGAAATGACAGATATCAAGGTAATCATACCGCCTTTGCGTCTCTGTGGGGACAATGCAGGAATGATTGCTTATGCGAGCGTCAGTGAGTGGAATAAAGGGAAGCTTGCAACATTTAGCTTGAATGCTAAGCCAAGTCTGGCATTTGACACAATGGAAGAATAAATATGATTGGAAAAAGTTTTAAGGATGGGGCTAAGGCAGCGATGTCAACGGCTCTTGGGTATATTAGTATTGGACTAGCTTGTGGAATTATTGGTGCCTCTTATGTCAGTCCTCTTGAAATGGCACTCATGAGCAGTTTAGTCTATGCAGGAAGTGCTCAGTTTGCTATGCTAGCACTTCTTGCGATTTACGCACCGGTAACAGCTATTGCTCTGACAGTTTTTTTAATCAATTTGCGGTTGTTTTTGCTGAGCCTTCATACATCAACCTTTTTTTGGCATGCCAGTCTATTGCAAAATATCGGTATCGGAATACTCTTGACAGATGAAACATACGGCGTTTTACTAAGTGAGCGTGTCCATACAAAGGATATTTCGCTTCAGTGGATGTATGGCAATAATATTACGAGCTATCTTGCTTGGATTGTTGGCTCTGTGGTCGGAACGACATTAGGAAGTCTTTTGCCCAATCCAGAAGTGTTTGGACTGGACTTTGCGCTGGTAGGCATGTTTATTGGGATTTTTTCTTCCCAATTTTTAGTGATGTTACATAAAACAAAATTTCAAAAACTAGTAGTGATTTTGTCTGTGGTAGCTTTATCGTTCTATGTTTTAAGCATGCTTGTTTCTTCGTCTTTAGCTGTTTTTATATCGACCTTATTAGGTTGTGCTGCGGGGGTAATGCTAGATGATAAATAATTATATATTTGTCGCCATTCTTCTCTCAGCCTTGGTGACGTGGCTAGTGCGGGTGACTCCTTTTATCTTGGTAAAATATCGTGGCTTACCTAAAGTTGTAGAACGATTTTTACAGTATTTACCAGTCTCTATTATTTTTGCATTGATTTTATCCAGCCTTACAAATGGGAAGATAGGGCAGTTGCCAACCTTTAAATGGCTAGATTTAATAGCTGTCTTTCCAACAATTTATATTGCTTTTCGCTATCGTAACTTAGTAGTGACCGTGATTTTTGGTGTGATATTGGTAGCTATTCTGCGATTTATCTTTTAACTTTATAGAAATAACTCTGTCTTAGGAAATCACTAAAGCGGAGTTTTAGTTAAAAATGACCGTTTAAGACCTAAAACAGACCATTCAGAATTTTAATGAGTTTTTTATTTAGATTGGGTACAATGAGAGTTTGTTGTAAAGTAGATTTGCGGTTACTATTTTCATTTCCAAAGTTTTTTTCCCGAGTCTGCCAAAAGCAGTATTGAGACTTACTTCGCAAACTCTATCTATAACCTCAAGTCAGTGCTTTGAGCAATTATCTACTTCGTTAAGAATTTTGGATATCAAAAAGTAAGGCAGGGATGAGATTTTCCCTGCCTTTTACAAGCTATTGTTTTCCCAACAAAGGTAGTGATTGGAAAAGCACTTTTGATTTTAATCAATTAGAGTTCCTTGGAACAATTGATTAGGAATAGGTGCCACCCATCACAGCTGTCTGTTAGTTTTCTTTTTTGTCTAATTTCTTGCCTAACTCAATAATGTATTGCTTCATATCGTCTTTGACTTGAGGATGTTTGAGGGCATAGTCAATAGATGTTTTCATAAAGCCAAATTTGTCGCCGACATCATAACGGTCACCTGTGAACTCACGAGCGAATACTCTTTGTGTTTTGTTGAGAGTATCAATAGCATCTGTCAGCTGGATTTCATTTCCGGCACCTGGCTTTTGTGTTTCCAAGATGGAGAAGATTTCAGGTGTTAGTAGGTAGCGTCCGATAATGGCGAGATCACTTGGTGCGTCTTCTGGTTTTGGCTTTTCAACAAAAGTTTCAACGCTGTAGAGCCCATTTACTCCTTCACCTTGTGGATCAATAACACCGTAAGAAGAAACTTCGTCGTGTGGCACTTTCATAACAGCAATAGTTGAAGCGTGTGTTTCTTCGTAATCGTTCATCAATTGCTTGGTAAGTGGTACTGCTTTGTCATTTGTAATGTCCATTAGGTCATCACCTAGCATGACAACGAAAGATTCATTCCCAACGAAAGCTTTGGCTTGTAAAACAGCATCTCCAAGCCCACGTGGATGGCTTTGACGAATGAAATGAAGACCGATACCAGTCGTTTCATCTACGAGTTTTAAAAGATCAGATTTACCTTTTTCTTTGAGGTTGTACTCCAATTCAAAATTTGAATCAAAGTGGTCTTCAATGGAGCGTTTGGATTTACCTGTTACAACCAGAATGTCTTTGATACCGGATTTTAACGCTTCTTCAACAATAAATTGAATAGTTGGTTTGTCAACAATAGGCAGCATTTCTTTGGCGAGCGCTTTGGTTGCTGGCAAGAAACGAGTTCCGAGTCCAGCAGCAGGGATAACAGCTTTTCTTACTTGAGTCATATGCCCCTCCTTTTTTGTAGTAGCTAATTACGACCATTCGTTTTCAGCTTTGAATTCATTATTCATTATATCATAAATGGCGTCTTTTATGTTAAGGCTTTCATAAATCACATGATAGATCGCTTGAGTAATTGGCATATAGACACCCAGTTCTTGTGCGAGTTCGTAAGCAGCTTTGGTGGTGGAAATGCCTTCAATAACCATGCCCATGTTGGCTTCGATATCTTCTAACTTTTCACCGCGACCAAGAGCGTCACCAGCGCGCCAATTGCGTGAGTGAACGGAGGTTCCTGTGACAATTAAATCTCCCACTCCGGATAAACCGCTATATGTTAAAGGACTGGCACCGAGTTTGACACCGAGACGGGTGATTTCTGCTAAGCCACGCGTGATAATAGCGGCTTTTGCATTGTCACCATAGCCAAGACCGTGAAGAGCCCCTGCTCCGACCGCAATGATGTTTTTGAGTGCACCCGCTGTTTCCACACCGATGACATCTGTATTGGTGTAGAGACGGAAGTAGTGATTGCTGAAAAGGTTTTGGACGTATTTAGCTGTTTCTAAGTCTTTTGAAGCTGCTGTGATGAGAGTAATGTCGCGAACGATAGTCTCCTCAGCGTGGCTGGGACCAGAGACAACGACGATTTCGCTACGGAATTGTTCAGGCAATTCTTCCTCTAAAATCATGGAAAGTCGTTTGTGAGTGTCGGGCTCCAGACCTTTTGAAGCATGCATCACTTTAACTGGATGATTCAGCACCTCGGCTACTTGTTTGGCTACAAGACGTGTGACCTTGGTTGGAACGACGAAAAGGATAGCATCCACGCCATCAAGGGTTTCTTTTAAGTCGTAATACGCTGTGATCTTTTCATCAAGAACAATATCTTTAAAATACCGTTTGTTAGTGTGGTGCTCGTTGATTTCAGTAATTTGTTCGGCAATATTGCCCCAAATACGAACTTCATGTCCGTTGTCATTTAATACTTGTGCCAAGGCAGTTCCCCATGAACCAGGGCCTAAAACAGCAACTGTTTGTTTTTCCATGTTCTTCTCCTTATAGAGTTTTCTAATTTCATTTTACCATAGAAAGCGATAAATTTCTTGTTTAGTAGTAGCTTGTTTTTATAAGTTATTATTTTATAAGAATAAAGGCTGATTAAAGTGCATAAAAAGAGTGTAATGAGGCAGGAGTTGTGGCTAGTATAAAAACTATTTATCACGACCTTTAAAAAAATCAATTGGACGGCAGGTAGAGGAAGTGGTAAGATTGTGTATATCAATGAGGAGGGAATCGTATGAGCAGACCGATTGTTGGAGTGACCGCTAATCTTTGTCCTGTCGATAAGGAAGGTAAAAATATCCATTCGTCCGTTTCTAGTAAATTTGCTGAGAGTATCAGAATTGCTGGTGGATTGCCTATGATTATCCCTGTTGGTGACAAAAGTTTGGTGAGGGATTATATTGAAAGTATTGATAAATTGATTTTGTCTGGCGGACAACATGTGCACCCCACTTTTTACGGAGAAAAGCAGACGATTGAGAGTGATGATTACAATATGGTGCGAGACGAATTTGAGCTGGCTCTGTTAGCAGAAACTATTCGACAAGAAAAACCAATTATGGCAATTTGCCGAGGCTTGCAGTTGGTCAATGTTGCTTTTGATGGAACGCTCAATCAGCATATTGACAACCATTGGCAGGGCTTACCTTTTAGAACTTCTCATTCTATTCAAACTGAGAAAGGCAGCATTGTTGAAGAATTGTTCGGTCGTGCTAGTCAGATTAACTCTGTCCACCGACAAAGTATTAAAGATTTGGCACCGAATTTTCGCGCAACAGCTTTTGATCCTAGGGATGAAACCATTGAAGCGATTGAGTCGCTAGATGATAGTCGGATCATTGGGCTTCAATGGCACCCAGAGTTTTTAGTCAATGAAGAAAAAGGGAATCTAGAACTTTTTTAGTATCTTTTGCAGAAATTGTAAATTTGAAATACGGCTTAAGCTTCATTTAAGAAAATCGTTTTATAATAATATTATCAAATGAAGACCTCCTAACTTTATTTGATGAAATCCTAAAACTTTTTCATAATAATCTCCCTATAAGGATCACCAAAGAGGTGGTCTTTTTTCTACCATTTGTCAAGCAATTCAATGTTTTTCAGTCAAAGAATTGATG
>NZ_KV813961.1:0-5316 GCF_001813805.1 Streptococcus sp. HMSC066F10 | reverse complement strand
TAAAAAAAGATGAAAAAAGGTATTGACAAGAAGAGAAGGAGATGATATACTAAGATAGTTGTCGCTTGAGGGGCGACAAAGACCTTTGAAAACTGAACAAGACGAACCAATGTGCAGGCGACTGTTTAAGAAGACAGTCCGTCAAACATTAAGAAGAAACAATAAATCTGTCAGTGACAGAAATGAGTGAGAGCTCAAACTTTATATGAGAGTTTGATCCTGGCTCAGGACGAACGCTGGCGGCGTGCCTAATACATGCAAGTAGGACGCACAGTTTATACCGTAGCTTGCTACACCATAGACTGTGAGTTGCGAACGGGTGAGTAACGCGTAGGTAACCTACCTATTAGAGGGGGATAACTATTGGAAACGATAGCTAATACCGCATAACAGTATGTAACACATGTTAGATGCTTGAAAGATGCAATTGCATCGCTAGTAGATGGACCTGCGTTGTATTAGCTAGTAGGTAGGGTAATGGCCTACCTAGGCAACGATACATAGCCGACCTGAGAGGGTGATCGGCCACACTGGGACTGAGACACGGCCCAGACTCCTACGGGAGGCAGCAGTAGGGAATCTTCGGCAATGGGGGGAACCCTGACCGAGCAACGCCGCGTGAGTGAAGAAGGTTTTCGGATCGTAAAGCTCTGTTGTTAAGGAAGAACGAGTGTGAGAATGGAAAGTTCATGCTGTGACGGTACTTAACCAGAAAGGGACGGCTAACTACGTGCCAGCAGCCGCGGTAATACGTAGGTCCCGAGCGTTGTCCGGATTTATTGGGCGTAAAGCGAGCGCAGGCGGTTAGAAAAGTCTGAAGTGAAAGGCAGTGGCTCAACCATTGTAGGCTTTGGAAACTGTTTAACTTGAGTGCAGAAGGGGAGAGTGGAATTCCATGTGTAGCGGTGAAATGCGTAGATATATGGAGGAACACCGGTGGCGAAAGCGGCTCTCTGGTCTGTAACTGACGCTGAGGCTCGAAAGCGTGGGGAGCGAACAGGATTAGATACCCTGGTAGTCCACGCCGTAAACGATGAGTGCTAGGTGTTAGGTCCTTTCCGGGACTTAGTGCCGCAGCTAACGCATTAAGCACTCCGCCTGGGGAGTACGACCGCAAGGTTGAAACTCAAAGGAATTGACGGGGGCCCGCACAAGCGGTGGAGCATGTGGTTTAATTCGAAGCAACGCGAAGAACCTTACCAGGTCTTGACATCCCAGTGACTGCCCTAGAGATAGGGTTTCCCTTCGGGGCACTGGTGACAGGTGGTGCATGGTTGTCGTCAGCTCGTGTCGTGAGATGTTGGGTTAAGTCCCGCAACGAGCGCAACCCTTATTGTTAGTTGCCATCATTGAGTTGGGCACTCTAGCGAGACTGCCGGTAATAAACCGGAGGAAGGTGGGGATGACGTCAAATCATCATGCCCCTTATGACCTGGGCTACACACGTGCTACAATGGCTGGTACAACGAGTCGCAAGCCGGTGACGGCAAGCTAATCTCTGAAAGCCAGTCTCAGTTCGGATTGTAGGCTGCAACTCGCCTACATGAAGTCGGAATCGCTAGTAATCGCGGATCAGCACGCCGCGGTGAATACGTTCCCGGGCCTTGTACACACCGCCCGTCACACCACGAGAGTTTGTAACACCCGAAGTCGGTGAGGTAACCGTAAGGAGCCAGCCGCCTAAGGTGGGATAGATGATTGGGGTGAAGTCGTAACAAGGTAGCCGTATCGGAAGGTGCGGCTGGATCACCTCCTTTCTAAGGAAAACGGAAGCCATTGAGTTTGTCTTGTTTAGTTTTGAGAGGTCTTGTGGGGCCTTAGCTCAGCTGGGAGAGCGCCTGCTTTGCACGCAGGAGGTCAGCGGTTCGATCCCGCTAGGCTCCATTAGGATAGAATCCTACTAAACTTAATAAAGAAGTTAAGTTGAATACGAGACTAACTATCCTAAATTTAGCACATTGAAAATTGAATAACGATATCAAATAGTAACAAGAAAATAAACCGAAAACGCTGTGAATATTAATGAGTATATGACTGAGAGGTCAAAAATAAGGTTAAGTTAGTAAGGGCGCACGGTGGATGCCTTGGCACTAGGAGCCGAAGAAGGACGTGACAAACGACGAAATGCCTTGGGGAGCTGTAAGTAAGCGTAGATCCAGGGATGTCCGAATGGGGGAACCCAATAGGTAGATACCTATTACCCGTATCTGTTAAGGATATGAGGAGGAAGACGCAGTGAACTGAAACATCTAAGTAGCTGCAGGAAGAGAAAGCAAAAGCGATTGCCTGAGTAGCGGCGAGCGAAAGGGCAAGAGGGCAAACCGAGAAGTTTACTTCTCGGGGTTGTAGGACTGCGATGTGGATTTAAAGATTATAGAAGAAGACCTTGGGAAAGGTTGCCAGAGAGAGTAAGAGCCTCGTATTTTAAATAATCTTTATACCTAGCAGGATCCTGAGTACGGCGGGACACGAGGAATCCCGTCGGAATCTGGGAGGACCATCTCCCAACCCTAAATACTCCCTAGTGACCGATAGTGAACCAGTACCGTGAGGGAAAGGTGAAAAGCACCCCGGGAGGGGAGTGAAAGAGAACCTGAAACCGTGTGCCTACAACAAGTTCGAGCCCGTTAATGGGTGAGAGCGTGCCTTTTGTAGAATGAACCGGCGAGTTACGTTATGATGCGAGGTTAAGTTGAAGAGACGGAGCCGTAGGGAAACCGAGTCTGAAGAGGGCGGTATAGTATCATGATGTAGACCCGAAACCATGTGACCTACCCATGAGCAGGTTGAAGGTGAGGTAAAACTCACTGGAGGACCGCACCAGGGCACGTTGAAAAGTGCTTGGATGACTTGTGGGTAGCGGAGAAATTCCAAACGAACTTGGAGATAGCTGGTTCTCTCCGAAATAGCTTTAGGGCTAGCGTCGACAGAAAGATTCTTGGAGGTAGAGCACTGTTTGGGTGAGGGGTCCATCCCGGATTACCAATCTCAGATAAACTCCGAATGCCAATGAATTATGGTCGGCAGTCAGACTGCGAGTGCTAAGATCCGTAGTCGAAAGGGAAACAGCCCAGACCACCAGCTAAGGTCCCAAAATAATTGTTAAGTGGAAAAGGATGTGGGGTTGCACAGACAACTAGGATGTTAGCTTAGAAGCAGCTATTCATTCAAAGAGTGCGTAATAGCTCACTAGTCGAGTGACCCTGCGCCGAAAATGTACCGGGGCTAAAACAATTTACCGAAGCTGTGGATCCTTTAGGGGATGGTAGGAGAGCGTTCTATGTGTGGTGAAGGTGTACCGTGAGGAGCGCTGGAACGCATAGAAGTGAGAATGCCGGTATGAGTAGCGCAAGACAGGTGAGAATCCTGTCCACCGTAAGACTAAGGTTTCCAGGGGAAGGCTCGTCCGCCCTGGGTTAGTCGGGACCTAAGGAGAGACCGAAAGGTGTATCCGATGGCCAACAGGTAGAGATTCCTGTACTAGAGTATAGAGTGAAGGAGGGACGCAGTAGGCTAACTCAAGCGTGCGAATGGAAGAGCACGTCTAAGCAGTGAGGTGTGATAGGAGTCAAATGCTTCTATCTGTAACATTGAGCTGTGATGGGGAGCGAAGTTTAGTAGCGAAGTGAGTGACGTCACACTGCCAAGAAAAGCTTCTAGCGTTAATTTATACTCTACCCGTACCGCAAACCGACACAGGTAGTCGAGGCGAGTAGCCTCAGGTGATCGAGAGAACTCTCGTTAAGGAACTCGGCAAAATGACCCCGTAACTTCGGGAGAAGGGGTGCTGGCTTAAAGTCAGCCGCAGTGAATAGGCCCAAGCAACTGTTTATCAAAAACACAGCTCTCTGCTAAATCGTAAGATGATGTATAGGGGGTGACGCCTGCCCGGTGCTGGAAGGTTAAGAGGAGTGCTTAGACGTAAGTCGAAGGTATGAATTGAAGCCCCAGTAAACGGCGGCCGTAACTATAACGGTCCTAAGGTAGCGAAATTCCTTGTCGGGTAAGTTCCGACCCGCACGAAAGGCGTAATGATTTGGGCACTGTCTCAACGAGAGACTCGGTGAAATTTTAGTACCTGTGAAGATGCAGGTTACCCGCGACAGGACGGAAAGACCCCATGGAGCTTTACTGCAGTTTGATATTGAGTGTCTGTGCCACATGTACAGGATAGGTAGGAGCCAAAGAGATCGGGACGCCAGTTTCGATGGAGGCGATGTTGGGATACTACCCTTGTGTTATGGCCACTCTAACCCGGATAGGTGATCCCTATCGGAGACAGTGTCTGACGGGCAGTTTGACTGGGGCGGTCGCCTCCTAAAAGGTAACGGAGGCGCCCAAAGGTTCCCTCAGATTGGTTGGAAATCAATCGCAGAGTGTAAAGGTATAAGGGAGCTTGACTGCGAGAGCAACAACTCGAGCAGGGACGAAAGTCGGGCTTAGTGATCCGGTGGTTCCGTATGGAAGGGCCATCGCTCAACGGATAAAAGCTACCCTGGGGATAACAGGCTTATCTCCCCCAAGAGTTCACATCGACGGGGAGGTTTGGCACCTCGATGTCGGCTCGTCGCATCCTGGGGCTGTAGTCGGTCCCAAGGGTTGGGCTGTTCGCCCATTAAAGCGGCACGCGAGCTGGGTTCAGAACGTCGTGAGACAGTTCGGTCCCTATCCGTCGCGGGCGAAGGAAATTTGAGAGGATCTGCTCCTAGTACGAGAGGACCAGAGTGGACTTACCGCTGGTGTACCAGTTGTTCTGCCAAGAGCATCGCTGGGTAGCTATGTAGGGAAGGGATAAACGCTGAAAGCATCTAAGTGTGAAACCCACCTCAAGATGAGATTTCCCATAACGTTATGTTAGTAAGAGCCCTGAGAGAAGATCAGGTAGATAGGTTAGGAGTGGAAGTTGTGTGAGCAATGGAGCGGACTAATACTAATAGCTCGAGGACTTATCCGAGAAGAAGTAATGAGAACGTGAAGAAAAGCGTATGATTTTAGGGAATCTGCGCAGAAGTCATAGGGACTTCAAGCGGATTTATCTAAATCACTAGCTTTTTAGTTCGAATACAATTACTTAAGTAATGAAGGCAGATCTAGTAAGGATTTAGCCGGAGTACAATTTCATTGAGAAAGATAGCGTAGAGGTAAATCTTTTACAATTTGAGACGTTATTCAATTTTGAGTGTGTTAGATACTCAGCAGTTAAGTGACGATAGCCTAGGAGATACACCTGTACCCATGCCGAACACAGAAGTTAAGCCCTAGAACGCCGGAAGTAGTTGGGGGTTGCCCCCTGTGAGATAAGGTAGTCGCTTAGCA
>NZ_KV813960.1:34863-75520 GCF_001813805.1 Streptococcus sp. HMSC066F10 | reverse complement strand
GGTCGGTGGTTCGAGTCCACTCGTGCCCATAATAATTTTTGGAGAATTACTCAAGAGGCTGAAGAGGACGGTTTGCTAAATCGTTAGGTCGGGTAACTGGCGCGGGGGTTCGAATCCCCCATTCTCCGTATGTAAGGAGTGTAGCGATAGCTATCTCCTTTTCTGTTATCTGTGAATCTTGTGTGATAGATATTGTATCTATTTTGGAGTAGAGTGAATCATATGAAAAAATCCAAATTTCTTATTATGACTGCTGTTTTGATAATAATAACTTCTGTACTTTTGGTTACTACTCGTTCTTTAGGTGTGGTGAATGCAACTTCTAATGTTGTTTCTATTTTGGATAATATTATTTCAAAACCATTTAATTTTTTGGTGGATGTTAAATCAGATTTGACTGATTTATCACGGACATATAAAGAAAACAAGCAATTAAAAAAAGCTTTATTTAAAGCAGAAGAACAATCTGCTGATTCAGCTTCATTAAAAGATGAAAATGCTCAATTAAGACAGCTATTAGAAATGAAAAATCTTTATGAGTCAAAAAAAACGGTTTCATCTGATGTTATTATGCGTATGCCGGTTTCTTGGTTATCTGAATTAACTGTCAATGCTGGTCGTCAAAATGGAATTCAAAATACAATGCTAGCGGTGGCAAATGGTGGCTTGATTGGTAGTGTGAAAGATGTCGCTTCTCATTCTAGCCAAGTAAATCTTTTAACAAATAATAAAAATGTTGATAATATTTCAGTAAGAATTCAAACGGAGACAAGTACAATTTATGGTGTGATTGTTGGCTACAGTAAAGAAAAATCTGCTTTTATTATCAGTCAGTTAAATAGTTCGGATGCCATTAAAAAAGGTGAGAAAGTTGTGACCAGTGGTTTAGGAACGTACAACATTCCTAATATTCCGGTTGGAACAGTCCTTTCTGTTACTGAAAAATCGGACCATTTAACAAAAGAAGTCTTTGTAAAACCAAGTACGGATTTATCAGATATTCGTGTGGTGACATTAGTAGGAAATTGATATGAAATTTTTTAAAAGCTACATTTTACCCTTTTTGGTTTTATTTGTTGTGATGTTAGTAGATGGCCATCTTTCAAATCTTTTGACTAATTTATTTCCAAATAATATCCACTTACTAAGTCATCTTTTGCTTATCTTTATTTTGTATATTTCGATAAATCTTTCAGAAAATACTAATTTTACCATGTTGCTGTTAATTGGTTTATTGTATGATGCGTATTATTTTCATGTTATCGGCATTTCGACACTATTGTTGCCTTTAGCGGGGATTGTTATTAGTAAATATAATTCTGTTTTGATGTCTAATCGAGTTAGTCGTTTTTTTACAGTTGCCATTTTAGTATTTTTCTTTGAGGTGGCTACATTCGCTTTGGCAAATGTTACCCATCTAGTTCAAATGTCTTTTGCAGATTTTGTCGTTTATACAATTGCTCCGACAATGGTCTCAAATTTACTATTCTTTTTGTTGCTTCAACCAATTTTGGAGAAGATATATTTATGATAAGATTTTATGATGAATTGGCAATAGAAATGTAATAAAGGCGTAACATACTCAGCGCCTTTTTTTGTTATACTTATAATTGTCTTATTGAATAGGAGTATAATCGTTTATGAAGAAAAAATTACTTACATCAATTTTATTAAGTACAATGGTTCTTGCACAGGGAGTATCTCTTGTAAATGTACATGCAGATTCTACTGATGACAAGATTGCTGCACAAGATAGTAAAATTAATAGTTTGAATGATCAACAAAAATCAGCTCAAGCTCAAGTAGATCAAATTCAAGCTCAAGTTTCATCTATTCAATCTCAACAAGAAAAATTGAAAGCTGAAAACGAAAAACTTCAAGCTGAATCAACAAAATTATCGGCTGAAATCGAAACGTTGTCTAAGAATATTGTAGCGCGTAATGAATCATTGGCTAATCAAGCACGTAGTGCTCAAACGAGCGGTACAGCTACAAGCTATATCAATACAATTGTAAATTCAAAATCGATTACAGAAGCTATTTCACGTGTTTCTGCGATGAGTGAAATTGTTTCAGCAAACAATAAAATGTTGGAACAACAAAAGCAAGATAAAAAAGCTATTTCTGAAAAACAAGTAGCAAATAATGAAGCGATAAATACTGTTATCGCAAATCAACAAACACTTGCAAATGATGCAAAAACATTGTCTACTAAGCAAGCTGAACTAAAAGCAGCGCAGTTGAATCTTGCTGCGGAAAAAGCAACTGCTGAAGGTGAAAAGAACTCATTGTTGGCACAAAAAGCAGCGGCACAAAAGGCAGCTGAAGAGGCAGCAGCACAAGAAGCAGCTTATAAAGCACAACAAGTGGCGCAAGAACAAGCTGTAGCTTCTTCTGCTAATACAAGTTTGGCAGCACAAGTACAAGCTGTAAACAACAATAGTGGTGTAGCAGCAACAACTACTACTAGAACTGTGAGCCGTCCTACATATAGTTCATCTGCTTCAACTTATCCAGTTGGTCAATGTACATGGGGAGCAAAAACATTAGCTCCGTGGGCTGGTGATTATTGGGGCAATGGGGCTCAATGGGCAGCAAGTGCGGCTGCAGCTGGTTTCCGTACAGGTTCAACACCTCAAGTAGGTGCGATCATTTCATGGAACGATGGTGGTTATGGACACGTTGCTGTTGTAACAGCTGTTCAATCAGCTACAAGTATTCAAGTATCTGAAGCAAATTATGCAGGTAATCAAGCTATTGGAAATTATCGTGGTTGGTTCAATCCAGCTGTTGCAGGACAAGGTTCATTTACTTACATCTATCCAAATTAATGAATATAAAAATAAAAAGCGCATCTTGCGTTTTTTATTTTTAATTGAAAAATTCACTAAAAAGGGTTACAATGTTAAGTGGAGAAATTTGTAACTGATTTACAAAGAAACGAATATATACTGGAGGAAATCATGTCGTTTTCTGATTTAAAGCTTTTTGCTCTTTCATCTAACCAGGAACTGGCTAAACGTGTTGCTCAAGAGATTGGTATGGAGCTTGGAAAGTCAACTGTGCGTCAATTTTCTGATGGGGAGATTCAAGTAAATATCGAAGAATCTATCCGCGGAAAACATGTTTTTATCTTGCAGTCAACGAGCTCGCCCGTCAATGATAATTTGATGGAAATTTTAATCATGGTGGATGCTTTAAAGCGTGCAAGTGCTGAATCAATCAATGTTGTAATGCCTTATTATGGCTATGCTCGTCAAGACCGAAAGGCACGTGCTCGTGAGCCAATTACTTCAAAATTAGTTGCAAATATGTTGCAAGTGGCTGGTGTTGATCGTTTGCTGACAATTGATTTACATGCGGCTCAAATTCAAGGATTTTTTGATATTCCAGTAGATCATCTTATGGGGGCTCCTCTCATTGCGGATTATTTTGAACGTCGTGGGATGACAGGTAGCGATTATGTAGTTGTTAGCCCTGACCACGGTGGTGTGACGCGCGCTCGTAAATTAGCTGAATTTTTGAAAACACCGATTGCTATTATTGATAAGCGTCGTAGTGTAGATAAGATGAATACGAGTGAAGTGATGAATATCATCGGTAAAGTAGAAGGCAAAACTTGTATTTTAATTGACGATATGATTGATACAGCTGGGACAATTTGCCATGCTGCTGATGCACTTGCTGATGCAGGTGCGGTAGAAGTTTATGCAAGCTGTACTCATCCAGTACTTTCGGGCCCTGCTATGGATAATATTCAAAAATCAGCGATTAAAAAATTGGTCGTGTTAGATACAATTTATTTGCCGGAAGAACGTTTAATTGATAAAATTGAACAAATTTCAATTGCTCATCTTTTGGCAGAGGCGATTGTACGTATCCATGAAAAACGTCCTCTTTCGCCATTATTTGAAACTTTAACGGCTCTTTAATGTAAGAACATCTAGATAGGAATCACTCTAATAGCTGGAGTGATTCTTTTGCTTCAATCAGATGATAAGTGATGAATTTTCTCAATATTATGATATTTTTGCTATGACTTAGGTTTTATAGTATAATAGTTCTATCAGATTTTGGAGGTAAAATATGGATTTGACGAAACGTTTTAACAAAAATTTAGATAAAATTGAAGTTTCTTTGATTCGGCAATTTGATCAATCTATTTCGAGCATTTCTGGAGTTCTTCGTTTGACATTGGGAGAGCCTGATTTTACAACTCCAGATCATGTAAAAGAAGCTGCGAAAGCGGCAATTGATGCAAACGAGAGTCATTATACGGGCATGAGTGGGTTGTTAGAATTGCGTCAGGCAGCCAGTCAATTTGTAAACGAAAAATACAATCTTTCTTATGATCCTGAAACAGAAATTTTAGTGACAATTGGGGCAACCGAAGCTTTATCTGCTACGTTGACAGCTATCTTAGAAGAAGGAGACAAGGTACTTTTGCCTGCACCTGCTTATCCAGGATATGAACCAATTGTGAATCTTGTGGGAGCAGAAATTGTCGAGATTGATACCACAGAAAATGACTTTGTTTTAACACCTGAAATGCTGGAAAAGGCTATCTTGAAGCAAGGTAATCAGCTTAAAGCGGTGATTTTGAATTATCCAGCTAATCCGACAGGAGTAACTTATTCACGAGAACAAATGGCTGCGTTAGCCGATGTATTGAAAAAGTATGACGTCTTTGTTGTTTGCGATGAAGTGTACTCTGAGCTGACTTATACCGAGCAACCACATGTATCTATTGCAGAATTTTTACCAGAGCAAACGATTGTGATTAATGGTTTGTCTAAATCGCATGCGATGACAGGCTGGCGTCTAGGTTTCACCTTTGCCCCAGCTGCTTTTACGGCTCAATTGATTAAAAGTCACCAATATTTGGTGACAGCCGCAAACACGATGGCTCAATTTGCAGGAGTGGAGGCATTGACAGCGGGTAAAGACGATGCAGAGCCAATGAAAAGGGAATATATTGAGCGTCGCGATTACATTATCGAAAAAATGACAGAATTGGGCTTTAAGATTATCAAGCCAGATGGTGCATTTTACATTTTTGCCAAAATTCCAGCTGGCTATAATCAAGATTCTTTTGCTTTTTTGAAGGATTTTGCACAAAAAAAAGCAGTTGCTTTCATTCCTGGTGCTGCTTTTGGTCAGTATGGGGAAGGTTATGTACGTCTTTCTTATGCGGCCAGCATGGATACGATAAAAGAAGCTATGAAGCGGCTTGAGGAATATATGGAGGAGTATGCTGAAATCCATCACAAGTAAAGGTTTGGTTCTCTATAATCGTAATTTCCGAGAAAATGATAAACTGGTCAAAATTTTCACAGAGCAAGCTGGTAAGCGAATGTTTTTCGTGAAACATGCTAGAAATTCTAAGTTGAATCCGGTTGTCCAACCATTGGTAGTGGCCGATTTTTTGATGAAAATAAATGATGACGGTTTGAGTTATATCGATGATTATCAAGAGGTTACGACTTTCCAGCATATCAATCATGATTTGTTTACAATGGCTTATGCAACTTATGTGGTAGCTCTGGCAGACGCCAGTATTCAGGATAATAAAATAGATTCGGCTCTCTTTGCTTTTTTGCAAAAAACGTTGGAATTGATGGAGCAGGGCTTGGATTATGAGGTGCTGACCAATATTTTTGAAATTCAAATTTTGTCACGTTTTGGAATTTATTTGAATTTCCATGAATGCTGCTTTTGCCACCGAGTAGGATTGCCGTTTGATTTTTCTTTTACTTATAACGGCGTTTTATGCTCGGAACATTACAACAAAGACGAGAGACGGAGTCATTTGGATCCCAACATTCCTTACTTATTAGACCAATTTCAAGCGATTCAATATAGTGAATTGGAGACCATTTCTTTGAATCCTGAGTTAAAACGACAATTACGAAAAGTGATTGATCAAATTTATGAAGAATATGTTGGGATTCATCTAAAGCCAAAAAAATTTATTGATTCTCTGGGAGACTGGGGAGAAATTTTAAAGAATAAGGAGTTGAAATGAAAAAAATAGCGATTGATGCCATGGGTGGCGATTATGCTCCACAATCTATTGTAGAGGGAGTCAATCAAGCACTGAACGATTTTTCGAATATTGAAGTCATTCTTTATGGAGATGAAGCAAAAATCAAGCAGTATTTAACAGTAGCTGAGCGGGTTCGTATTGTTCATACAGATGAAAAAATCAATTCAGATGATGAGCCAACTAAAGCAATTCGCAAGAAGAAAAATGCTAGTATGGTGCTGGCAGCAAAGGCAGTAAAGGACGGAGAAGCAGATGCGGTACTTTCTGCTGGAAATACGGGAGCGCTTTTGGCTGCGGGATTCTTCATCGTCGGACGTATCAAGAATATTGATCGTCCAGGTTTGATGTCCACATTACCAACGACAGATGGCAAAGGCTTTGATATGTTGGATTTGGGGGCTAATGCGGAAAATACAGCTCATCATTTACATCAGTATGCTATTTTAGGGTCATTTTATGCTGAAAATGTCCGTGGAATCAAACAACCACGCGTAGGGCTTTTAAACAATGGGACGGAAGCGAGCAAGGGTGATTCGCTTCGTAAGGAAGTGTATGATTTGTTAGTAGCGGACTCCTCGCTAAATTTCATTGGAAATGTGGAAGCGCGTGATTTAATGGATCATGTAGCAGACGTTGTGGTAGCGGACGGATTTACAGGTAATGCTGTGTTAAAATCCATGGAGGGAACAGCCATGGGAATTATGAGTCAGCTCAAGAAATCCATTTTGAACGGTGGCTGGAAAGCAAAACTAGGTGCAGTGTTGCTGAAAGACAGTCTAAAGTCTTTGAAGAGTAGTTTAAATTATTCTGATGTAGGCGGTGCTGTTTTATTTGGAGTAAAAGCACCTGTTGTGAAAACACATGGAGCGAGCGATGCAAAAGCAGTTTATAGCACGATTCGTCAAATTTGTACAATGTTGGAAACGGATGTTGTAGGAAAAGCAGTAAATGAATTTTCGGGAGGGGCAGAATGACAGAACAAGAAATTTACGAAAGAATCGTAGAAATTATTCAGGAAAGTCGTGGTGAGGGATTTCAAGTTTCTCAAACACTTAGTTTGAAAGATGACTTACAAGCAGATTCTGTTGATTTGATGGAATTTATTCTAACTGTGGAAGATGAATTTGGTATTGAAATTTCAGACGAAGATATAGATGAGTTGAAGAATGTGAGTGATGTTATCGCTTGTGTGCAGAAAAATTTGAAGGAAGCATAAAAACGAACTTTTTATTGACTAAATAAAGAAAATATGAGAAAACAGCTGAAACCCCAGCTGTTTTTTTGATGTTTGCAAATATTGTACGGTATTTTCTTGAAAATCCTTTTTGAATATGATAGACTTAAGTCAGAAAAATGTGAAAGGCGAATATTGAAATGACAAGTGATTTGTTATATTCGGGAAAAGCTAAAGATTTATTTTTGACAGATGATGAAAATCTTATTATTGCACATTACAAAGACCAAGCGACCATGCTTAATGGTGCTCGTAAAGAGACGATTAAAGGTAAAGGCGTTCTTAATAATCAAATCTCATCTTTCATTTTTACGAAATTGAATGAAGCAGGTGTGACAACTCACTTTGTTAAACAATTGTCAGAAACCGAACAATTGAATAAAAAGGTGGATATCATTCCACTTGAAGTTGTTTTGCGTAATGTCACTGCAGGCTCATTCTCAAAACGTTTTGGGGTAGAGGAAGGAATTAAATTAGATACTCCAATCGTTGAATTTTACTACAAAAATGATGATTTGGATGACCCATTTATCAATGATGAGCACGTAAAATTCCTTGGTATTGCAAGTGGTGAAGATATTGCTTATATCAAAGCAGAAACACGTCGTATTAATGACCTTTTGAAAGATTGGTTTAGCCAAATTGGTCTTAATTTGATTGATTTCAAATTGGAATTTGGTAAAGACAAAGATGGCAAAATTATTCTTGCGGATGAATTTTCACCAGATAACTGCCGTCTTTGGGATGCTGAAGGTCATCACATGGATAAAGATGTTTTCCGTCGTGATTTAGGTAGTTTGACAGATGTTTACGAAGTTGTCCTTGAAAAACTCAAAGGGCTTAACTAAAAACTGTGATTTCTAATTAAGTAGAAAGAAGAATTCTAAAAAGGGTAAAAAATGAATAAACGAATTTTCGTTGAGAAAAAATCAAATTTTAACATTAAGGCTCAGGCGCTTGTTAAAGAACTCAAACACAATCTTCAATTAACAAGTTTAACTGATTTACGCATTATTCAAGTTTACGATGTTTTTTATTTAGCAGATTCGCTTTTCGAACGTGCTGAAAAACACATTTTTTCTGAACAAGTAACGGATAATATTTTGGCTGAGAGTGATGTGGTTGCTGAACTTTCTAACTATGCTTTCTTTGCTATTGAATCACTTCCAGGTCAATTTGACCAACGTGCAGCGTCATCACAAGAAGCATTGCTTCTTCTTGGCAGCAGTAATGATGTAACAGTTAATACGGCTCAACTTTATCTTGTTAACAAGGATATTGATACTGCTGAACTTGATACGGTAAAAAATTATTTACTTAATCCAGTAGATTCTCGTTTTAAAGATATTACGACAGGAATTGCATCGCAAGCATTTTCAGAGTCGGACAAAACGATTCCAAATCTTGATTTCTTCAAGACTTATACAGTGGCAGAATTTGCTGATTATAAAGCTGAACAAGGTTTGGCGATGGAAGTTGATGACCTTGTCTTTATCCAAGAGTACTTCAAATCAATTGGGCGCGTGCCAACGGAAACAGAATTGAAAGTTTTGGATACTTATTGGTCAGACCATTGCCGCCACACAACTTTCGAAACTGAGCTTAAACATATTGATTTCTCAGCGTCTAAATTCCAAAAACAATTACAGACAACTTATGATAAATATATTGCTATGCGTGCTGAACTTGGACGTTCTGAAAAGCCACAAACATTGATGGACATGGCGACAATCTTTTGTCGTTATGAACGTACGAATGGTCGTTTGGACGATATGGAAGTGTCAGACGAGATCAATGCTTGTTCGGTTGAAATCGAAGTTGATGTGAACGGTGTTAAAGAACCATGGCTTTTGATGTTCAAGAATGAAACACACAATCACCCAACAGAAATTGAACCATTTGGTGGTGCCGCAACGTGTATCGGTGGTGCAATCCGCGACCCATTGTCAGGACGTTCTTATGTTTATCAAGCAATGCGTATTTCAGGTGCTGGTGATATTACAACACCGATTGCTGAGACGCGTGCCGGCAAATTGCCGCAGCAAGTGATTTCTAAGACAGCGGCACATGGTTATTCTTCATATGGGAATCAAATAGGACTTGCGACTACCTATGTCAAAGAGTACTTCCATCCAGGCTTCGTTGCTAAGCGTATGGAGCTAGGTGCTGTTGTCGGTGCAGCACCAAAAGAAAATGTCGTGCGTGAAAAACCAGAAGCTGGTGATGTGGTTATTCTTCTCGGTGGTAAAACAGGCCGTGACGGTGTCGGTGGAGCCACAGGATCATCTAAGGTTCAAACCGTTGAATCTGTTGAAACAGCTGGCGCAGAAGTTCAAAAAGGGAATGCCATTGAAGAACGGAAGATTCAACGTCTTTTCCGCAATGGCAATGTCACTCGTCTCATCAAGAAATCAAATGACTTTGGTGCTGGCGGCGTCTGTGTGGCTATTGGTGAATTGGCAGATGGTCTTGAAATTGACTTGGACAAAGTGCCACTAAAATACCAAGGTCTTAACGGTACCGAAATTGCCATTTCTGAGTCACAAGAACGCATGGCTGTTGTTGTTCGTCCAAGTTATGTGGACGCCTTTATTGCAGCATGTCATAAAGAGAACATTGATGCAGTTGTTGTCGCGACTGTTACTGAAAAACCAAACCTTGTCATGACTTGGAATGGTGAAACCATCGTTGACTTGGAACGTGCCTTCCTTGATACTAACGGTGTGCGCGTGGTGGTTGATGCTAATGTTGTGGATAAGGATGTTGCCCTTCCTGAGGTGCGTACAACATCAGCAGTAACACTTGAAGCAGACACAGTGAAAGTTCTGTATGACCTTAACCACGCTAGTCAAAAAGGTTTGCAAACTATCTTTGATAGTTCTGTTGGTCGTTCAACGGTTAACCATCCGATTGGTGGTCGTTATCAAATCACACCAACAGAAAGTTCAGTTCAAAAACTTCCTGTTCAAAACGGTGTCACAACGACAGCTTCTGTCATGGCACAGGGATTCAATCCTTATATTGCAGAGTGGTCACCTTATCATGGTGCAGCTTACGCTGTTATTGAAGCAACAGCTCGCTTGGTAGCAACAGGTGCTGATTGGTCTCGTGCGCGTTTCTCTTACCAAGAATACTTTGAACGCATGGATAAACAAGCGGATCGTTTTGGTCAGCCAGTAGCTGCTCTGCTTGGTTCGATCGAGGCACAAATCCAACTTGGTTTACCATCAATCGGTGGTAAAGATTCAATGTCTGGTACCTTTGAAGAATTGACAGTACCACCAACATTGGTTGCCTTTGGTGTGACAACAGCTGATAGTCGTAATGTTCTTTCGCCAGAATTTAAAACAGCTGGTGAATACATTTACTACATTCCAGGGCAAGCTATTTCACAAGAGATTGATTTTGACTTGATTAAAGCTAACTTTGCTAAATTTGAAGCGATTCAAAAAGCACATCCTATCACATCAGCTTCAGCTGTTAAATACGGTGGTGTGGTGGAAAGTTTGGCACTTGCTGCTTTTGGTAACCATATTGGTGCTAAAGTAGAATTGACAGAGCTTGAGACTAGTTTGATAGCACAACTCGGTGGCTTTATCTTTACATCTACTGAAGAAATTGTTGAAGTTAACAAAATAGGTGAAACTACAGCTGACTTTACACTTACTGTCAACGGTGTCAACCTTGCGGGCGATAAACTTTTGTCAGCCTTTGAAAGCAAACTCGAAGATGTTTACCCAACTGAATTTGAACAAAGTACTAAACTTGAAGATGTTCCAGTAGTTGCTTCAGATGCAGTGATTAAAACAAGTAAGAAAGTAGCAGAGCCACTTGTTTACATTCCAGTCTTTCCTGGTACAAATTCAGAATATGATTCAGCAAAAGCCTTTGAACAAGCTGGAGCAAAAGTGAATTTGGTTCCGTTCGTAACACTTGATGAGGCAGCCATTGAGACTTCAGTTGACACAATGGTTGACAACATCTGTAAAGCAAATATTATTTTCTTTACAGGAGGTTTCTCGGCTGCTGATGAACCAGACGGTTCGGCTAAATTCATTGTCAACATCTTGTTGAACCAAAAAGTTCGCGCAGCTATTGACAGCTTTATTGAAAAAGGTGGCCTTATCATCGGCATCTGTAATGGATTCCAAGCACTTGTGAAATCAGGACTGCTTCCATACGGTAACTTTGAAGATGCGACTGAAACAAGCCCGACACTTTTCCACAATGATGCTAACCAACATGTGGCGAAAATGGTTGAGACACGTATTGCCAATACCAATTCACCATGGCTTCTTGGTGTCAAAGTTGGTGATATTCATGCTATTCCAGTATCACATGGTGAAGGGAAATTTGTCGTGACGGAAGAGGAATTTGCAGAACTCCGTGACAACGGACAAATCTTCAGCCAATACGTGGATTTTGATGGCAAACCAAGCATGGATTCTAAATACAATCCAAACGGCTCTATTAATGCGATTGAAGGGATTACCAGCAAGAACGGTCAAATCATTGGTAAAATGGGACATTCAGAACGCTGGGAAGACGGTCTTTTCCAAAATATCCCAGGAAATAAAGACCAACACTTGTTCCGTAGCGCTGTGAAATACTTTACAGGGGAATAATCAAGCACAGCAGTTGATATGCTGTACTGAACACGGGCTAAGCAATGTATCAAAAAGAACTTAGAAAAACAGGATTTCTTCTATTTTGATTAGATGCTTAATGGCCTTTGTATCGAGGTAAAAATGACATACGAAGTGAAATCTCTTAATGAAGAATGTGGAGTTTTTGGGATTTGGGGACATCCTCAAGCTGCTCAAGTGACTTATTTTGGACTCCATAGTCTTCAACACCGCGGTCAGGAAGGTGCTGGTATCGTGACAAACGATAAGGGCAAACTTCTTCAGTACCGTAATACAGGTCTACTTTCAGAAGTATTTAAAAATCCTGCCGATTTGGAAAAATTGACTGGGCATGCTGCAATTGGACATGTTCGCTATGCGACAGCAGGCTCGGCTTCTATTAACAACATTCAGCCATTTCTTTACAATTTTACAGATGAACAGTTTGGCCTTTGTCATAATGGAAATCTGACAAATGCTTTGTCACTGAAAAAAGAACTGGAGGACCAAGGAGCGATTTTTAATGCTTCGTCTGATACTGAAATTCTAATGCATTTAATTCGTCGCAGTCATAATCCAGAATTTCTCGGAAAAGTAAGGGAGGCATTGAACACTGTCAAAGGTGGCTTTGCTTACCTTTTGATGACAGAAGATAAGTTGATTGCTGCGCTTGACCCAAATGGTTTTCGTCCCTTGTCAATTGGGCAAATGGCAAATGGTGCTTGGGTGGTATCAAGTGAAACGTGTGCCTTTGAAGTGGTTGGTGCTAAATGGGTTCGTGATGTAAAACCAGGAGAACTTGTTATCATTGATGACAATGGCATTCGGTACGATACCTACACGACGGACACTCAGCTTGCCATTTGCTCGATGGAATACGTGTATTTTGCACGGCCTGACAGTGATATTTACGGTGTTAATGTCCACACCGCCCGTAAAAATATGGGAAAGCGTCTGGCACAGGAATTCCAGCATGAAGCAGATATCGTTGTTGGGGTGCCGAATTCATCACTTTCAGCAGCAATGGGATTTGCTGAAGAATCAGGTCTCCCAAATGAAATGGGCTTGGTGAAAAATCAGTACACACAACGTACTTTCATTCAACCGACACAAGATTTGCGTGAGCAAGGTGTTCGCATGAAGCTCTCAGCCGTATCTGGTGTTGTTAAAGGTAAGCGCGTAGTTATGATTGATGATTCTATCGTACGTGGAACAACATCACGCCGTATCGTTCGTTTGCTTCGTGAAGCTGGTGCAACAGAAGTTCATGTGGCAATCGGTAGTCCAGAATTGAAATACCCATGTTTCTACGGTATCGATATTCAAAATCGCCGTGAATTGATTTCAGCTAATCATACCAAAGATGAAGTTTGTGAGATTATTGGTGCTGATAGCTTGACTTACTTGTCAATTGACGGTTTGATTGACTCAATTGGTCTTGAAACTGATGCACCCAATGGTGGGCTTTGCGTTGCTTACTTTGATGGGAATTACCCTACCCCTCTTTATGATTATGAAGAAGAGTACCTTCGAAGTTTAGAGGAAAAGACAAGCTTTTATATTGAAAATGTGAAGAAATAGTAGTGACAAAAATTCTTTCAAGGCTGAAGCGTTTCGTCTTCGCTGAAATCGTCTTGGTGCTTATTGGTCTTGGTAGTGGCATCTGGAATTGGTTTCAACATGGCTTTTCAAAAGCTTGGTTACCAATGTTAGTAGCTGTCATTTTAGGTGTTTCTGCCTGGCAACATCATGGACTTCGAATTGAGTTAGAAAAGCAGATCAAGTTAGAGGACAGCTCTGCTATTTCCAAAGAAAGGAAAGAAAATGACAGAAAACAAAAATGCTTATGCTCAATCTGGTGTTGATGTTGAAGCGGGTTATGAAGTTGTTGCACGTATCAAAAAACACGTTGCGCGCACCGAACGTCTTGGCGTCATGGGCGCTCTTGGCGGTTTTGGTGGGATGTTTGACTTGTCTCAGCTCGACGTGAAAGAACCTGTTTTGATTTCAGGAACTGATGGTGTGGGAACAAAACTCATGCTTGCCATCAAATATGATAAACACGATACAATCGGTCAAGACTGTGTTGCCATGTGTGTCAATGACATCATTGCAGCTGGGGCAGAGCCGCTTTACTTCCTAGATTACATTGCTACGGGTAAAAATGAACCTGCAAAGCTTGAACAAGTCGTTGCAGGTGTTGCGGAAGGTTGTGTTCAATCTGGTGCAGCTCTTATCGGTGGCGAAACGGCTGAGATGCCTGGTATGTATGGTGAAGACGACTATGATTTAGCTGGTTTTGCGGTTGGTGTCGCTGAAAAAAAACAAATCATTGACGGGTCAAAAGTTTCTGATGGTGATGTTCTTCTTGGACTTGCTTCCAGCGGTATTCACTCAAACGGTTATTCGCTTGTCCGTCGTGTCTTTGCTGATTACACAGGTGAAGAAGTGCTTCCAGAACTTGAAGGCAAAAAATTGAAAGAAGTGCTGCTTGAACCAACACGTATCTATGTCAAAGCGGTGCTTCCGCTTATCAAAGAAGAATTGGTTAACGGTATTGCTCACATCACTGGTGGCGGCTTCGTTGAAAATGTTCCACGGATGTTTGCGGATGATTTAGCTGCTGAAATCGAAGAGGATAAAGTTCCGGTTCTTCCAATTTTCAAAGCTCTTGAAAAATATGGTAGCATCAAACACGAAGAAATGTTTGAAATCTTCAACATGGGTATTGGTCTTATGTTGGCAGTTAGTCCTAATAAGGTTGAGCGCGTGAAAGAATTACTTGATGAGCCAGTTTACGAACTTGGGCGTATCGTCAAAAAAGCTGATGCAAGTGTGGTGATGAAATAATGAGCAAAAAAATTGCCGTTTTTGCGAGTGGTAATGGGTCAAATTTTCAAGTCATTGCGGAGCAATTTCCAGTTGAATTTGTCTTTTCAGACCACCGAGATGCATATGTCTTAGAACGTGCAGAAAAACTCGGTGTGACAGCTCATGCTTTTGAACTCAAAGAGTTTGATAATAAAGCAGCTTACGAAGAAGCTATTGTTACTTTGCTTGAAAAATATGATATTGATGTGGTTTGCCTAGCTGGTTATATGAAGATTGTTGGTCCGACTTTGCTAGCAGCTTACGAAGGTCGTATCATCAATATTCACCCAGCTTATCTTCCAGAATTTCCAGGGGCTCATGGTATTGATGATGCTTGGGAAGCAGGTGTTGACCAATCTGGTGTTACCATTCACTGGGTTGACAATGGTGTTGACACGGGAAAAGTGATTAAACAAGTTCGTGTGCCTCGTCTGGCTGATGATACCATTGACAGTTTTGAAGCTCGCATTCATGAAGCAGAGTATAAACTCTATCCAGATGTTTTGGAGAGCTTAAGAGTTAAGAAAAAGTAGTCCGTGTATTTGATAGCGTAGTTAGCTATTAGTATGCTGCCTTATAATGAGATTATGATGATAAAAAAGATTTTGGTGTTTGTATTAACTTTTATTGTCGTTGCCTTTATAGTAAATGTACTTATTTGGTAATCTTGAAAATCCGTTACGCCTTTGCTTGGCTTATTCTATCGGGCTTATTGCCAGTATTGCTATTTAGTGGTTTATATTTTACAAAAAGAAGTAGAAAGTAGGACTGAAATGACAAAACGTGCACTAATCAGTGTTTCAGACAAAGCGGGCATTGTTGAATTTGCTCAAGAATTAAAAAAACTTGGTTGGGATATTATCTCAACTGGCGGAACAAAAGTTACGCTTGATAAAGCAGGCGTTGATACTATCGCCATTGATGATGTAACGGGCTTCCCAGAAATGATGGACGGTCGTGTGAAAACACTTCATCCAAATATTCACGGTGGCCTTTTGGCTCGTCGCGATCTTGACAGTCATCTTCAAGCCGCAAAAGATAACCACATTGAATTGATTGACCTTGTTGTGGTTAACCTTTACCCATTCAAAGAAACTATTCTGAAATCAGATGTGACTTACGCTGATGCGGTTGAAAATATTGATATCGGTGGTCCTTCCATGCTTCGATCTGCTGCTAAAAACCATGCTAGTGTTACAGTTGTCGTTGACCCAGCTGATTATGCTGTTGTTTTGGATGAATTGTCAGCTAATGGTGAAACAAACTTTGAAACTCGTAGGCGCCTGGCAGCAAAAGTTTTCCGTCATACAGCAGCTTATGACGCTTTAATTGCAGAATATTTCACAAAACAAGTTGGTGAAACAAAACCTGAAAAACTCACAATCACTTACGATTTGAAACAACCAATGCGCTATGGTGAAAACCCTCAACAAGACGCTGATTTCTACCAAAAAGCTTTGCCAACAGATTACTCAATTGCTTCTGCTAAACAATTGAATGGTAAAGAATTGTCATTTAACAACATCCGTGACGCTGACGCTGCAATCCGCATTATCCGTGATTTCAAAGACCGTCCCACTGTTGTTGCCCTTAAACACATGAATCCGTGTGGTATCGGACAAGCTGATGATATTGAAACAGCTTGGGACTACGCTTATGAATCAGACCCAGTTTCAATCTTTGGTGGTATTGTTGTGCTGAATCGTGAAGTTGACGCCGCAACAGCTAAGAAAATGCACGCTATCTTCCTTGAAATCATCATTGCACCAAGTTATTCAGAAGAAGCCCTTGAAATCTTGACAACTAAGAAGAAAAATTTGCGTATTCTTCAATTGACATTTGAAGCTCAAGAAGCTAGCCAAGTTGAAAAAGAATACACGGGTGTTGTTGGTGGGCTGTTGGTTCAAAACCAAGATGTTGTCAAAGAAAATCCAGCTGATTGGAAAGTTGTGACAAAACGTCAACCAACTGACCAAGAAAAAGCAGCACTTGAATTTGCTTGGAAAGCTATCAAATACGTGAAATCAAACGGTATCATCGTAACAAATGGCCATATGACATTGGGTGTTGGTCCTGGTCAAACAAACCGTGTAGCTTCTGTTCGTATCGCTCTTGACCAAGCCAAAGACCGTCTTGACGGTGCGGTTCTTGCTAGTGATGCTTTCTTTCCATTTGCGGATAATGTTGAAGAAATTGCTGCTGCAGGTGTGAAAGCAATCATCCAACCTGGTGGGTCCGTCCGTGACCAAGAATCTATCGATATGGCTGATAAATACGGCATTGCCATGGTGTTTACAGGCGTACGGCATTTTAGACATTGAGAATAGTATAAAAACCTTGGATTGATTTTCCAAGGTTTTTTAAGTTGTTCAGAGGGACTTATTTTGGATAAATGTAACTAACTGCTCCTTGTCCAGCTGCATGAGGATTGAACCAGCCGCGGAAGTTGCCAATATACTGTTTTCCAGCGTAGTTGGCCTCTTGAATCTGAATGCGTGTGTTTGAGGCAACGTGAGTAACAACTCCAACGTGACCGTAACCACCGTCTGTCCAACAAATAATAGCCCCTACTTGTGGAGCTGTACCGGTTTTAAAACCAGCTCGTCTGGCGCTAGCAGCCCAATCACCACCATTGCCCCAGTAATTGCCAGCCCAAGGTGCAAGAGCTTTGGCGCCCCAAGTGCATTGCCCTTTTGGATAAGTCGTTGCTGCGGCATAATTTGGTTGGAAAGAGATAGCAGGCTTCTCTACTTGATATCTCGTACCTGTTAGTCCAATTATTTGACCGTTGAGATTGCGGTAAACATGTGTATGGAAAAGGCCACTGCCAGTGTGTTTTTGCGTATCAACTGTGAATTTGTAAATTCCATTTCCAGCTTTAGTAGCGGTGTACCACTGAATATCATCTTGGCCGTTGACTTCAGACCAAGTCGGTAGGCTAATCTTGCCATCGCCGTAAGCATCTGTCACCGTCACCTCATAAAGATAAGTTGAGCGTTTAGCGACAGATACTTTGGTTTTAATTTTTTCTGCGGACATAGCAACCGAATCCGTTGCATAACTATGCTCGCTACCGTCTTTATATTTCACATAAATATGATTGGTGTATGTTCCGGAAAAAACTTGATGATTGCGAATATCAAAGCTTGTCGTAAAGGTTCCATCACCGTGATTAGTGGCTGCATACCACTTGATATTGCTTTGATTGCTCGTGCTCCAAATAGGTACTCGGACGGATTGAATCGGCTTGGACTTTGAAGTTTCACTAACTTTGACGGTATAAGTCCCTTGTTCTTGATTGATATTTTCAACAGAGAAGAATGGTTTTTGCTCTTCTTCAGAAGGCAATTTATCAGCATCAACTTGGGCAGTGATTCCAGCTAAGCCAGTAAACTCTGGTTTGACATAGCTTTCTCCGTAAAGATGAATATGATAAGTTCCTATGTCATAGTTGTGTTTTTTTAGCTCAACTCTAACATTGTAGCTTCCATCAGAATTTTTAGTAGCTGCATACCATTGAAGATCATCCTGTCCGTTGCGGTCAGACCAAGCCGGAACCGTTAGTTTGTAGATTGTTTTAGGAACATTTTTGATCTGAATATCCATGATACCAGGCTCAGGAAAGCTAGTCTGGATAGAAGGATTTGGTTTTTCAAGGTTAAAAGTGGTGTCATTTAATCCAATCATCTTTCCGTTTTTACTTTCATAAGTATGAACATGGTAAACACCGTATCCTTTATGATTGGATAAGTCAATTTCTGTTGTGTCTTGCCCTGCCGTATACCACTTGATGTCATCTTGTCCTTTTTCGTCAGAGCAAACAGCGTGTAAAATATTGGCATTTGTTTGATCTTTGTTTCGAGTAAAGGATATTTGAGCAGTCTTTCCTAAAACGGTTGTAGAAACCGTGCCGCTAGCTGGTTTTTCTACTTTGAAAGTCGTTCCGTTTAAACCAACCATTTTTCCATTGATATTGATATAAGTGTGAACATGAAAGGTTCCATAACCAGTGTGCTGACGCAAATCAATAGCTGTAGTGGGTGTCTGAGGCGCAGAATACCATTTGATATCGTCTTGCCCATTTTCATCAGACCAAACAGCGTGGTAAATGGTGTAAGGAACTTGTGTCTGTGAGCGTGTGTAGTTAATAGAAGCTGTATTTCCAGAAACATTGACGGTAATGTTGCTAGCAAGAATTGCTGGATTTGAGCTTTTTTGAGCATTATCTGCTTCCGAGGCTTGAGCAGTTAGTTGAGCAGAAAAAACGCCCAAAATAGTGTTAGATAGTAAAAATAATTGACTGTATTTCTTCATAAATCTCCTTTGAATAAATAATTTGGATAGTTCCATTTAGATTATTCGGGAAAAGATGAAAAAATTGAAAACTGAATTGAAAAATTAGAAATGGTAATGGGATTTCGTTATTATCAAAATATTTTACGATAAATAAAAGTATAAACGAACATTTATGGTATAATTGTTATAAATAATTCGCAAAGAGGTCAATCATGAAACTTTTAGTTGTTGGTTCGGGTGGTCGCGAGCATGCGATTGCTAAGAAGTTGTTGGAGTCACCGCAGGTGGAGCAGGTCTTTGTTGCTCCCGGAAATGACGGGATGACCTTCGACGGTCTTAAGTTGGTTCCGATTGGGATTTCTGAGCATGCAGCGCTGATTGACTTTGTCAAAGAAAATGATATTGCTTGGACTGTCATTGGTCCAGATGACGCTTTAGCTGCAGGTATCGTTGATGATTTTGAAGCCGCCGGTCTCAAGGCTTTTGGACCGACTCGATTGGCTGCGGAACTGGAGTGGTCCAAGGACTTTGCCAAGTCAATCATGAAAAAATACGGTGTGCCGACAGCACGCTATGAAACTTTTTCAGACTTTGAAGCCGCCAAAGCCTATATCGAAAAAGAGGGCGCTCCAATCGTGGTGAAGGCGGACGGCTTAGCCTTGGGGAAAGGCGTGGTAGTCGCTGAAACGGTGGAAGAAGCGGTTGAAGCAGCGCACGAAATGTTGCTGGACAATAAATTCGGCGATTCTGGTGCGCGCGTAGTTATTGAAGAATTTCTTGAAGGAGAAGAGTTTTCTCTTTTTGCCTTTGTTAATAGTGATAAGTTTTACATCATGCCAATAGCTCAGGACCACAAACGTGCTTATGACGGTGACAAGGGTCCTAATACAGGCGGTATGGGTGCTTATGCGCCCGTACCACATTTGCCAGCAAGCGTGGTTGAAACTGCAGTTGACACCATTGTCAAACCAGTGCTGGAGGGGATGATTAAAGAAGGGCGACCTTATATCGGTGTTCTTTATGCTGGTTTGATTCTGACTGCGGACGGTCCCAAGGTCATTGAGTTCAATGCTCGCTTTGGTGATCCAGAGACGCAGGTCATTCTGTCGCGCCTAACCTCTGATTTTGCGCAAAACATCGCGGACATTTTGGAGGGCAAGGAGCCAGATATGACCTGGGCGGACAGCGGTGTGACATTGGGCGTTGTGGTGGCTTCTGAAGGTTATCCACTTGGCTACGAAAAAGGTGTAGTTCTGCCAGAAAAGACCGACGGTGATATCATCACCTACTATGCAGGCGCTAAGTTTGGTGAAAATGGCAAAGCACTGCTGTCCAATGGCGGCCGAGTCTATATGTTAGTCACCACATCTGACAGCGTTTCAGCTGCGCAGGAAAAAATTTACACCCAACTCGACAAACAAGACACGACTGGACTGTTCTACAGAACTGATATTGGGAGCAAGGCTCTTGAAAAATAAAAAATGTATACTAGTTAGTGCCTGTTTGCTTGGAGAAAATTGCAAGTACAATGGAGGCAATAATTATAATCAAGCTGTTATTGACTTTGTTGCGGATAAAGATGTCTTAGCAGTGTGCCCAGAAGTTGCGGGCCGCTTACCAGTTCCAAGAGAGCCAGTAGAGATTTTAAAAGGGCGGCCATGTGATGTCAATGGGAATTTTTATGATAAAGAATTTCAAGTAGGAATTGATCACACATTGTCTAGTTTAGCTGAAAAAAACATTGACTTGGCTATTCTTCAGTCCCGAAGTCCCTCTTGTGGTGTCAACCAGATTTACGATGGTCATTTTTCTAGTCGAAAAATAGAGGGCAGTGGTCTTTTAGGAAAGTTTGTAGCTCAAAGGTCTACAAACCTAGTTAAGAAGATTTTTTAGATGGGATGTTAGCTTTTCCTCGGCTTTTAAGAAAAGATGAGAAGAAAAGCGTAGCATCACACGCAAGAAAGTTCACGACGCCTCTACAGTCTAAGGCAGGCTTGAAAAAGGAGAAATTATGCAACCAATTATTTCTATCATCATGGGTTCCAAATCCGACTGGGAAACGATGAAAAAAGCAGCCCAAGTTCTTGAGGACTTCGGTGTTGCTTATGAAAAAAAGGTGGTCTCTGCCCACCGAACACCAGACCTTATGTTCCGATATGCTGAGGAAGCACGCGCACATGGTATTAAGGTTATCATTGCAGGTGCTGGCGGGGCGGCTCACCTGCCTGGTATGGTAGCGGCTAAAACAACGTTGCCGGTTATCGGTGTGCCTATAAAATCTCGTGCATTGAGCGGAGTGGATTCGCTCTACTCTATTGTGCAAATGCCTGGCGGTGTGCCTGTGGCAACGATGGCTATCGGCGAAGCAGGTGCAACCAATGCAGCGCTCTTTGCTTTGCGCTTGCTGTCTGTTGAAGATGCCCCAATTGCCCAAGCACTGGCTGACTTTGCAGAAAAACAAGGAAAAATTGCTGAGGAGTCTAGCAATGAACTCAACTAAAACGATTGGAATTATCGGTGGTGGTCAATTAGGACAAATGATGGCGATTGCTGCAATCTACCGAGGCCACAAAGTCATTACGCTAGATCCAGCTGCTAATTGTCCAGCTGCTCGTGTCAGTGAAGTCATCGTTGCGCCTTATGATGATGTGGCGGCTCTTCGTCAATTGGCTGAGCGCTGTGATGTCCTGACTTATGAGTTTGAAAATGTGGATGCAGACAGCTTAGATGCGGTAGCTGATTTGGCATATTTGCCACAAGGAACAAGGTTGCTACGTATCTCTCAAAACCGAGTACACGAGAAAGAATTTCTCTCAAGTACTGGTGTGGATTTGGCTCCCTATCGAATTATCCGCTCATCGGCAGATCTTACAGGCTATGACTTTTCGACTAAGCGCGTGCTGAAAACAGCAACAGGCGGATATGACGGTCACGGTCAGGTGGTCATTAGAGACGAGGAGAGTTTAGCGACTGCGCGTGATTTAGCAGACAAGACTCTTTGTGTGCTAGAGGATTTTGTCCCCTTCACCATGGAAATATCGGTTATTGTGTCTGGAAATGGCACGGATTTGACCCTTTTCCCTGTTCAGGAAAATATCCACCGCAACAATATCCTTTCTAAAACGATTGTCCCAGCGCGGATTTCCCAAGATTTAGCGGACAGGGCCCTGCAAATGGCAAGAAAAATTGCCACAGAAGTCCAACTTTCTGGTACACTATGTATAGAGATGTTTGTAGCTGGCAACCAGATTTTGGTCAATGAAATCGCACCGCGCCCGCATAATTCAGGGCATTATTCTATCGAAGCCTGTGATTTCTCACAGTTTGATACTCATATCTTGGGTATTTTGGGTCAGCCCCTGCCAGAAGTGCCCCTTCATGCCCCAGCTGTCATGCTCAATATCCTTGGCCAGCACATGGAAAAAGCTGCGCAGTACGTCGCAGAACATCCTAGCGCCCACCTCCACCTGTATGGTAAAATGGAAGCGAAGCACAACCGCAAGATGGGACATGTGACTGTGTTTAGTGAAGAGCCAGATGAGGTGAGAGAACTAGGTGAGGGAATAGATTTTTAGAGGAGTTTGTTATGATTCAAATCATTGTTCACGCCTTTATTGAAAATGGAGAAGCAGGGATTGTCGAAGTGCTCTTTGCCAGCAAAGACGCTGACAAAATCCAAGCCAAATATGAAGAGCTGCAAGCCCATTACCCAGCAGACTACCTAACAATCTATGATCTGCCGCTGGATACAGACTTGAACCAGCTGTCCCATTATCCGTCGGTGGAGATAGGGAAAGAGGAGTTTGAGTGAGGGAGAGATTTTTGTGATAAAATTAACAGAGTTGAAAGAAAAATTCTCCAAACTTGGATATGATAATCTTGAAAAAATTTCTGAGGGTGGAGAAGGAATTGTATGTGAAGCATTTAAGGAACAAAAAAGTACGCTATAAAAATTATTAAAGAGCAGAATAAGGAAAGAGCAAAAAGATATAAACAAGAAATTGAAAATGTTGAAAAGTTAGACCATCCTAACGTTATAAAACCTTCTTATAGCAGTTTAAATGTTGATGATAAAGAAGTGTTTTATAGTATAAGAGTAAGTATAATCTTAATTATAATTGTGAAATTGAATATTCTGTAACACCATATTTATGTTTTTGAAGGTGACGTATTAGATATGTTTCGTAAAGAGAAAAATATTGATAATGAGGTTGTGTTGAATTTAAGTAAAGACTGGGATGTTGAAGTTACATTAGCTAAAATTTTAGGATTAAAAGAAATACAAAAGAAAAAGAGAGTAGGTTTGAGTAAAAGGACTTGAACTAACTTTAGAAGGATAGATAAAGAAAGGAAAATAAAAAACAATGATCAACCGTTATTCACGCCCTGAGATGGCGAACATTTGGAGTGAGGAAAACAAGTACCGGGCTTGGCTGGAGGTGGAAATCTTAGCTGATGAGGCTTGGGCTGAGCTGGGTGAGATTCCTAAGGAAGATGTGGCTAAAATCCGTGCTAATGCGGACTTTGATATTGACCGCATTTTGGAAATTGAGCAGGAGACTCGCCACGATGTGGTAGCCTTTACTCGTGCAGTATCTGAAACGCTTGGCGAAGAGCGCAAGTGGGTTCACTACGGCTTGACGTCTACTGATGTGGTGGACACAGCCTATGGTTATCTCTACAAGCAAGCAAACGACATCATTCGCAAAGATTTGGATCATTTCCTTAACATCATAGCGGACAAGGCGCGTGAGCATAAGTTCACCATCATGATGGGGCGTACTCACGGGGTTCATGCGGAGCCTACGACTTTCGGTCTGAAGCTCGCGACTTGGTACAGTGAAATGAAGCGCAACATTGAGCGTTTTGAACATGCTGCCGCTGGTGTAGAAGCTGGGAAAATCTCTGGTGCTGTTGGGAACTTTGCCAACATTCCGCCATTTGTGGAAAAATATGTCTGTGATAAGTTAGGCATTCGTGCTCAGGAAATTTCGACTCAAGTCTTACCGCGTGATTTGCATGCTGAATATTTTGCCGTGCTAGCCAGCATTGCCACATCAATCGAGCGCATGGCGACTGAAATCCGCGGTTTGCAAAAATCCGAACAGCGTGAAGTGGAAGAGTTCTTTGCCAAGGGGCAAAAGGGCAGCTCTGCCATGCCTCACAAACGCAACCCAATCGGTTCTGAAAATATGACAGGGCTTGCCCGTGTGATTCGCGGTCACATGGTGACGGCTTATGAAAACGTGTCGCTCTGGCATGAACGTGATATCTCCCATTCTTCAGCAGAGCGTATTATTACACCTGATACGACGATTCTGATTGATTACATGCTCAACCGCTTTGGCGATATCGTTAAGAATCTGACTGTTTTCCCTGAAAATATGCGCCGCAATATGAACTCAACTTTTGGTCTTATTTACAGCCAGCGCGTCATGCTGAGCTTGATTGAAAAAGGCATGACACGTGAAGAGGCTTATGATTTAGTACAGCCAAAGACGGCTTATTCTTGGGACAATCAAACAGATTTTCGTCCGCTACTAGAAGCTGATGAAGCTGTGACCTCTCGTTTAACACCAGAGGAAATTAACGACATTTTTGATCCAGTTTACTACACCAAGCGCGTAGATGATATTTTCCACCGTATAGGTTTGGATTAATATAAAATTAAAAATCCAGAGAGTGGGACAGACTCCCACTCTCTGGATTTTTGCTCTCTCACCAAGCAAAAGCATTGGTTGGGGTTTCTAAGGCTTTTAGCCAGGAGCTGTCAGAAACATGGCAGAGGGTAACAGAAAGTCCTGCCATATCTAGGCTTGTGATGAGGTGACCTGTTTTGACAAAGGGCAGTTTCAAGCCTTCTATATCTAACAGTTGAAGAATGTCATCTGTGAAAACGAGTTCTTCCAATTTTGAAGTACCGCCTAAGTTATTGATGAGGAGAATAAACTCTTGTCCTTCTTGCCATTTGAATTTCATTTTGATTTTGTTGATAAGCTCCACAGCGAGCAGTTCGGAAGATTCAAACGGAACCATCCGATAACCGGGCTCTCCATGGATTCCAATTCCGTAGGAAATTTGACCTTGGGGCAAATCAAAGATAGGCAGCTGCTTGCTTGGTAAGGTGGCAGATTTTGTTGCGACTCCTAGTGTCGCAATGGAGGTGGACAGAGAAAGAGCGAGCTTTTCCAATTCATCTAGACCAGTCCCTTCTTTGGCAGCTTGCCCGAGGATTTTATGTAACAGAATCGTTCCTGCAACCCCGCGGTGGCGGATTTGGAAGTTGCTTTTTTCGACTGAAATATCATCATGGGAAATGATGTATTTGACTGGAATTCCTTCCTTGCGCGCTTGATAAATGGCTTGGGAAAATTCTTTAATATCAGCATCGAAGTTTTTAATAATGACAAAAACGCCCTTGCCTTGATGCAGAAAACGAATGGTTTCTAAAATATGCTCCGCACAAGGTGGCACAAAAATGGGGCCACTAATAGCAGCGGTTAACATACCATCGCCCACATAGCCAAAATGAGCTGGTTCATGACCGCTGCCGCCACCCGAAATAATGGGCACGACAGAAGAATCGTGCTGATTATGATAAATGACGGGCAGTTGTTTCAGCTGTGAAAGGTGAGGATACATGCGGGTAATTGCATTGATGTTTTGCTGAATGCTTGAATGAATTGAATTGATAATGTGAACCATATACTTGCCTTAATTTTCTATAGCTGTTTTGATTAGTTGTGTTAAAAGTTGCGCCTGTTGCTGGTAATCTTGCTCAGATAAATCCAGCAGATGTTTGATAGCATTCGCAAGCGCTTGACTGTGATAATGAATGAAAAAATGATACTCCATTTCAGAATGGAAAGGACGGGAATGATATTCTCTGACGAGTTTGGCTACAAGTTGTTGGCAGTAGGTTTGAAAATAAGAAGAAAAGTCATTTTGGTCAACAATGTCAAATAATTGTGCATAAAAACTCTTATTAACGCTAAAATAGTGTAGCAGTTCTTGCAGCAGCTGATAGCCAGAGATATATTCCAGATTATCCGTTACTTGCTCTCGCAACTCCGTCTGAAAAATCCATTCTAATAATTCGTACTTATCCAGAAAATGATTGTAAAACGTTTGCCTGCGAATACCGGCGTCTTCCATAATTTGTCGAACAGAGATTTTTTCAAAAGCTTGTTCGGTCATTAATTTTTTAAAGGATTTGGCAATCCTTTTTTTCGTGATTAAGGATGTTGCCATCTTCCCTCCTCAGTCTTTTTAGTTCTATTCTTAGTTTATCATGAATGATGCAATAGGAAAACTAAAAAGAGGGACAAATTTTTGATTTTGTCCGTTCCAAAATGGAGCAAAGAATTTTACAATAAAAATAAGAAACATAAAGCAAAGGAGAAACTCATGAAAAAAATTATCAATCAACCAACGGCTGTTGTGGACGAAATGCTAGACGGGCTGGCTTATATCCACAGTGATTTGGTGCATCGTGTAGAAGGCTTTGACATCATTGCTAGAAATAGCGAAAAATCTGGCAAGGTAGCGATTATTTCAGGTGGCGGTAGCGGTCATGAGCCCGCTCATGCTGGCTTTGTGGGCGACGGTATGTTGTCAGCTGCGATTTGCGGAGCGGTCTTTACTTCCCCAACTCCTGACCAAGTCTTGCAGGCAATCAAAGAAGCAGACGAAGGCGCAGGTGTGTTCATGGTTATCAAGAATTATTCTGGCGACATCATGAACTTTGAAATGGCACAGGATATGGCAGAAATGGAAGGAATCGAGGTGGCAAGTGTTGTTGTCGATGACGATATTGCTGTTGAGGACAGCCTTTATACGCAAGGTCGCCGTGGAGTTGCTGGTACCATTTTGGTTCATAAGATTTTGGGAAATGCTGCGCGGTCTGGAAAATCACTGAGTGAAATCAAGGCCTTGGCTGACGAATTGGTGCCTCAGATTCATACGGTTGGGCTGGCTCTCAGTGGAGCAACCGTTCCTGAAGTTGGGAAACCTGGCTTTGTGCTTGCTGATGATGAAATTGAATTTGGCATCGGCATTCATGGAGAACCCGGCTATCGCAAAGAAAAAATGCAGCCGTCTAAAGACTTGGCACAAGAATTAGTGGCAAAATTGAAAGACTCTTTTGAACTCAAAGCAGGAGATAAAATCGGAATCCTTATCAATGGCATGGGGGCAACACCGCTCATGGAACAATACGTCTTTGCCAACGATGTGGCTGGAATTCTCGCAGCAGCAGGTCTGGAAGTTGTTTACAAGAAATTAGGAAACTACATGACATCTATTGACATGGCAGGCATTTCTCTGACCTTTATCAAATTGGAACGTGAAGACTGGCTAGAAGCTTTGAACAGTCCTGTTGCAACGATTGCTTGGTAGGAGGTATGATATGGATGCAGCATTAGCAAAGAAATGGATGCTTCTCTTTAACGAAAAAATTCAAGCCAACAAAGACTATCTGTCAGAGTTAGATACGCCCATTGGTGACGGAGACCACGGTGGCAATATGGCGCGTGGTATGGCCGCTGTCGTTGAAAATCTGGAAGGAAAAGATTTTACCAATTCAGCAGAAGTCTTTCAAGTTGTCTCCATGCAATTGCTCAGCAAGGTCGGTGGGGCTTCTGGACCTCTTTACGGCTCAGCTTTCATGGGAATAATGAAGGCTGAAAAAGAAGCTGCTAGCTTGGCAGATGCTGTTCAAGCAGGGCTTGATATGATTCAAAAGCGTGGGAAAGCAAGCGTCGGTGAAAAAACGATGGTAGATGTCTGGGATGGTGTGGTGATGGCTCTTCAAAAAGGAGAGTTGACTAAAGAAACCATTCATACTTTGGTTGAAGCGACGAAAGATATGAAAGCAACGAAGGGTCGGGCTTCTTATGTTGGAGAGCGCTCTATCGGACATATTGACCCCGGTTCGTATTCATCAGGCTTACTTTTTGAAGCCTTGCTAGAAGTGGAGGAAAAAGCATGACAGAAGTTGGTATTGTCATCGTTTCTCATTCAAAATGGATTGCTCAAGGCCTTGTGGATTTAATTTCAGAAGTTGCTAAAGACATTGTGCTGACCTATGTGGGCGGTACAGAAGATGGCGGCATTGGCACAAGTTTTGAACAAGTTCAAACGGTTGTGGAAGCCAACAAAGCGGAGAAGATTTTAGCTTTCTTTGATCTTGGATCGGCTCGCATGAATCTGGAGCTGGTGGCAGATTTTTCAGATAAGGACATCATCATCAATAATGTTCCCATTGTTGAAGGGGCTTATACTGCAGCTGCTCTCTTGCAAGCTGGTGCAGATTTGGTAACTATCCAAGAACAATTGAAAGAATTGGAGATTAAGAAATAAAGGAGGCGGATTATGATTCAGTATCTCGGTGAATTTTTAGGGACCTTTATCCTAGTATTGCTTGGTGATGGGGTTGTTGCTGGGAATGTTTTGAGCAAGACGAAGGAGGAAGGAACTGGCTGGGTTTCTATCGTTTTAGGCTGGGGGATTGCTTGTACAGTGGCGGTTTATGTATCTGGATTTTTCAGCCCAGCTCACTTGAATCCAGCGGTCACATTCGCAATGGCTTCTATTGGAGCGATTAGTTGGGGACAGGTTTTTCCGTTCATTCTTGCACAAATGCTGGGTGCCATGGCTGCGGCTTTTGTTCTATGGCTTCACTATTACCCTCATTGGGCTGAAACGAAAGATTCAGCCTTGATTTTAGCCAGCTTTTCAACGGGACCAGCCATTCGCCATACAGCTTCTAACTTTTTAGGAGAAGCGCTGGGAACGGCCATTCTTGTCATCACGATTATGGCAATTGGTCCAAATAAAGTTGCCGCTGGTTTGGGTCCAATCATCGTAGGAACAGTTATTTTTGCAGTCGGTTTCTCACTTGGACCAACGACAGGCTATGCGATCAATCCTGCACGGGATTTGGGACCGCGTATCATGCATGCTCTTTTACCAATCGCAAATAAAGGGGATTCTGACTGGTCCTATGCTTGGATTCCAGTCCTAGGTCCAATTGTCGGCGGTGTCGTAGGGGCTTTGCTCTACAATATCATTTTGGGTATCATTTAAAACTAGTCAAAAGTAGGTTTCGGCCTACTTTTTTTGTCTTTTCTTGTGCTTCTTGTCTGAATTTTTTATAATAGCTGTATAGAATAGCGAGGATAGAGATGGCAAAGAAGCATTGGCTGAAATTACTTGGAGTGTTTTTGATTTTCGGAATAGTTACCTGCCATTCAGTTTTGCTAGATCCAGCTGAGCGAATAGATGAACAAAAAGAGTATCAAACTATTGTAGCGAAATTTCACCAGATAACGGTGCCTGAACTCAAAGAAAAGCAGGCTCAGAGTGAAAATTTTTATCTCTACATTGGGCGAGGAACTTGTCCACACTGTAGGCGATTTGTGAAACAACTGCAACGAGCCAAAACAAAATCTTTTTATTATTTAGATAGTGAGAAAAAGACGCCAGAGTTAGTTGCTTTTCGTGAGGCATATAAGATAAAATTTGTTCCTTATTTTGGGAAATTTACTGGTCTTACAGAAGAAAAAGTACTGCAGATCAAGGCAAATATGACTACTAAAGAAATTGAGAATTTTAATAAATAAGAGAAAAACAAGATGACAGCACATCTTGTTTTTTTCATAACAATGATAAAAAGTTGACAAATAAAAAACAAAGCAAAATTCTTTTCAAATTGGTATAGACGGGTTATAATGATGCCAAGATATAAAAAAGAGAGTGGGACAGAAATCAGTAGTTTCGTAGAAACTTGATTTCATCGTCCCACCTCCGCACGGTTGAGTAGGACTGTAAAAGTTGATTTATCAACGTATTAGAGTCCACTCAGCAGTGATTGATTGGCACTAAAGTGCCTAATCAATTGTGCATGGGAAACTCTACATTAACTAAAGCCAATAGAGCTTCTTCAAACCACTGCGTCTTATAATTCTGATTATATATAAACAAAGGAAGCTGAGCACTTTGTCCCAGCTTCTTACATAAAAATAATTAGTGATTTCCACTGCGTGACACGAACTTGATTTTAAAGAAGTCGCCACGTTTGTAGGCTTCGCTATACTCTAAAATTTGTCCTGTACTTTCTAACTGTGTTGTTTTTACTTGGAAGACGGTCGGGAAGTTTGTGTCAATGTCCAGTAATGTTGCAACAGCTTCTGGTGTCGGGAAGATTATTTCATTTGTTTCTTCAAAATGCTCGTCATTCATGTGAATATGATAGTCTTGTTTGAAGCGGTTGTAGATAGAGCTGTAATATTCAAGATTTGGATAATTTGCGTTGATATATTGCTCTGGGATATAGGATTGATGATAGATGTAAGGGGTATCTTTTGCTTTACGAAGTCTCTCGATTTTATAGTAAAATTGGTGTCCCTTCAAATCTAACTTATCAAGAAATTTCAAGTCGTTTCCGCGCTCGATTGATAAAACGGTCACTTGATCATTTTGGGTGGGAAATATCTCAACGTCAGAAAATTCAACGAGTTTGTGCTTACGCGCGCGCGACACAAATGTTCCTTTTCCTTGCTGGCGAATGATATATCCGTCTTTTGCTAGCTCATTTAAAGCTCTGACAACAGTAATAGAACTCACATCGTACATTGTGATTAGCTCAGCTTCTGTATAAAATTTATCTCCGTTTTCAAATTGACCTGAGATAATCTTGCTTTTGAGTTCGTCTTTTATGTATTGGTATTTAGGGATTGCCATGTTATTCACCTCTCTTTCGCTTCCCTCTCATAAAAAATTTTACCATAATTTTTCTTAAAATGGTTAAATTTTTCAAAAACTATTGACATTTCATACAAAATATATTATATTAACCTATGCAACCGATTACAAAAATGTTATGTGAAAGAAGGAAATGGTTTGGCAAGATTTGAGATTAAAGAAGAATTTTATCTGAATCAACAGCCTTTTAAAATATTGTCTGGTGCCATTCATTATTTTCGGATTCAGCCAGATGATTGGTATCATTCGCTTTATAATTTGAAAGCTCTGGGCTTTAATACGGTAGAAACCTACATTCCTTGGAACGTTCATGAACCTCAGAAAGGGCAGTTTTGCTTTGAGGGGATCTTGGATTTGGAGAAATTTCTTCAAATTGCTCAAGATTTAGGCTTGTATGCCTTGCTTCGTCCGTCACCTTATATTTGTGCAGAATGGGAATTCGGTGGTTTGCCGGCTTGGCTTTTGAAGGAGGAGATGAGAATTCGTTCTTCTGACCCTGCTTATTTTGCCGCAGTTGCTAGCTATTATGATGAATTGCTTCCGCGCTTAGTCCCGCATCTTTTGGAAAATGGCGGCAACATTCTCATGATGCAGGTCGAAAATGAATATGGCTCGTATGGCGAAGATAAGGAATATTTGAGAGTTGTTCGAGATATGATGCTAGAGCGAGGTGTGACTTGTCCGCTCTTTACGTCAGACGGACCTTGGCGAGGCACTTTGCGGGCAGGGACGCTTATTGAGGATGATGTGTTTGTAACGGGGAACTTTGGCTCCAAAGCAAAAGAAAATTTCGCGCAGATGCAGGAATTCTTTGATGAACATGGCAAGAAGTGGCCGCTCATGTGTATGGAATTTTGGGACGGTTGGTTCAATCGTTGGAAGGAGCCGGTCATCACACGAGATCCAGAAGAGTTGGCTGAAGCGGTTCACGAAGTTTTGCAACAAGGCAGTATCAATCTTTATATGTTTCATGGGGGGACAAATTTTGGTTTCATGAATGGCTGTTCAGCGCGAGGAAGCATTGACCTGCCACAAGTGACGTCTTATGATTATGAAGCTCTCCTTGATGAACAAGGAACCCCAGCGCCTAAATACTTTGCTATTCAGCGAATGTTAAAAAAATATTATCCAGAATATCCACAAATGGAACCTTTGGTAAAAGAATCGTTTGAGTTAAAGGATATTCCGCTTAGTGAGAAAGTTAGTTTATTTGAAACCTTAGAAGATGTAGCGCAGCCAATCGAAAGTCTGTACCCTATGAACATGGAGGAGCTGGGACAAAATGTTGGCTATCTACTCTATCGTACAGAAGCGGAATGGGATGCGGACGAGGAACGGATTCGTGTCATCAATGGGCGTGATCGGATGCAACTTTTTGTAGATGGAAACCGTATCAAAACTCAGTACCAGACAGAAATTGGTGAAGACATCTTAGTTTCGCAGCAGAAACAGTCAACACATCTATTGGATATTTTGATGGAGAACATGGGGCGTGTTAACTATGGGCATAAACTTTTGACAGAAAGCCAGCATAAAGGTATTCGCACAGGAGTTTGCAAAGATCTTCATTTTATGCTCCATTGGAAACAGTATCCATTAGAGTTGAAAAATCCAGAAAAAATTGATTTTACGAAAGAATGGCATGAAAATCAGCCAGCTTTCTATGCGTTTGACGTTGAATTGAAAGCGCTTAAAGATACTTATCTGGAGTTGACCCACTTTGGCAAAGGAATCGTCTTTGTCAATGGTGTCAATATCGGTCGCTTCTGGGATGTCGGACCGACCTTATCGCTGTATATTCCACATGGTCTCTTAACTATCGGAAAAAATCGTATCATTATTTTTGAAACTGAAGGGAAATACAGCGAATTTATTCATTTAGTTCACAAACCTACATTTAAAACAATAAAGGGGGCAAAATTATGACAATTGTAGGGAATCGGATTGATGGACGTTTGATCCATGGGCAAGTAGCCAATCTTTGGACTACAAAATTAAACATCTCACGTATCATGGTAGTAGATGATGAAGTAGCAGAAAATGCTATTGAAAAAAGCGGCTTGAAATTGGCGACACCAGCTGGTGTGAAATTGAGTGTTTTACCAGTTGCAAAAGCAGCAGAAAATATTCTAGCCGGCAAATATGATAGCCAACGCCTGCTCATTGTTGCGAGAAAGCCAGACCGCTTTTTGAAATTAGTAGAAGCAGGCGTGCCAATCGAAACGCTCAATGTGGGCAATATGTCGCAGACATCTGAAACGCGTTCTATCACACGCTCAATTAACGTGGTAGATGAAGACGTGGTAGTATTTAACAAGTTGCATGAAAAAGGTGTGACAATAACAGCTCAAATGGTTCCAAATGATCCAGTTGAAGACTTTATGACATTATTGAAATAAATTTAGGAGGTCATTGTTATGATACAATGGTGGCAAATTCTCTTACTGACGCTGTATTCAGCGTATCAAATTTTGGATGAGTTGACGATTAACTCATCAGCTGGCTCCCCTGTTTTTGCAGGTTTTATCACTGGTCTGGTCATGGGAGATTTGAAGACTGGTTTGTTTATTGGTGGTAGTCTCCAACTCGTTGTGCTTGGGGTTGGTACATTCGGTGGTGCCTCTCGGATTGATGCAACTTCTGGTGCGGTTCTTGCAACAGCATTCTCTGTGGCAACAGGTATGAAATCAGAACTCGCTATTTCAGCTATTGCCGTTCCGGTAGCAGCCTTGCTAGTTTATACAGACGTCCTTGGACGGTTCTCTACGACTTACTTTGCACATCGTATTGATGCAGCGGTTGAAAAATTTGACTATAAAGGCATTGAACGCAATTACTTATTAGGTGCTATTCCATGGGGACTTTCACGTGCCCTTCCAGTATTTCTGGCTTTGTGGCTCGGTGGAGACGCTGTAAAAGCCTTCTCAGACTGGCTTGCCAATAATGCACAATGGATTGCAGACGGATTGATTCTTGCAGGTAAAATGCTTCCTGGTGTCGGTTTTGCAATTTTGCTTCGTTACCTTCCAGTCAAGAAAAATCTTCATTATCTTGGTTTAGGTTTTGCCATTACAGCTATGTTGAAAGTTGTTTTTGATTATATTTCAACATTGGCAGCTGCTTCAGGAGCTGTCAAACAAATCGCCACAGCTCTTGGTGGTGCAAAATTTGAAGGCCTACCAATGATTGGAATTGCGATTATTGGCTTTGCCTTGGCAACAATCAATTATAAAAATGCAACTAATAAACAAATGGTGACTGTTGCTGCAGAACAATCAGAAAGTGGGGAAATTGACGATGACGAACTCTAATTACAAATTAACAAAAGAAGATTTTAAACAAATCAACCGTCGTAGTCTCTTTACTTTCCAATGGGGTTGGAACTACGAGCGTATGCAAGCGTCAGGCTATCTTTATATGATTTTGCCGCAATTGCGCAAGATATATGGAGACGGTACGCCAGAATTAAAAGAAATGATGCGGACACATACGCAATTCTTCAACACATCTAACTTTTTCCATACTTTAGTAACAGGGATTGACCTAGCACTTGAAGAAAATGAAGGAGTTGCGGCTAAAGATACCGTTACAGGGATTAAAACTGGTTTAATGGGGCCATTTGCCGCGATTGGCGATGCGATTTTTGGTTCTACTATTCCTGCTATTATGGGTGGTCTGGCTGCTGGACTTGCTGTTGAAGGCAATCCTCTTGGAATTTTCCTTTGGATAGCTGTGACAATCGCAATCAATGTCTTCCGTTGGAAACAATTAGAGTTTGCCCACAAAGAAGGGGTGAAATTAGTTACAACCATGCAGGACAAATTGTCTGCCATCACAGATGCTGCAACAGTTCTTGGTGTTTTCATGGTGGCGGCCTTGATTGCTACGATGATTAACTTTAAGTTTACCTATACACAAAGCTTCGGTGGTGTCACCTTCAATCTTCAAGAAACATTGGATAAAATCTTCCCACGTTTGGTGCCAGCATTGTTTACAGGTTTTGTTTATTGGCTGCTTGGTAAGAAAGGCATGAATTCAACAAAAGCAATCTTTATCGTGATTATTATTGCAATTGGTGTTTCTGCATTTTCACACTTTACTCATACACCAATCTTAGGTGTTTAAAAGGAGCTTCTCTATAAATGACAAAACAACTTGTATTGGTCAGTCACGGTCGCTTTTGTGAAGAATTGAAAAAAAGCACCGAAATGATTATGGGGCCACTGGACTTCGTTCATACAGTTCCCTTACTTCCGAAAGAAGGAATAGACGACTTTACGGCTAAATTTTTAGCGACTGTAAAAGATTTAGATGATTATATCGTCTTTGCCGACCTGCTTGGTGGAACACCTTGCAATGTCGTTAGCCGTCTGATTTTGGAAGGACTCCAAATTGAACTTTATGCAGGGATGAATATGCCAATGGTGATTGAATTTATCAATTCTGCCCTGATTGGCGTAGAAGCAAAATATATCGAAAAAGCGAACAAATACATCGTGAAAGTCAATGATGTATTAGCAGAAATGAACGATGACGAAGATGAATAAAGGAGTGTCCAGCTAATAGTCGCTGAAAAACACGTCCTTGCTTGAATTGCTCCAATGAGCAATCTGTATAACTAAGGGGGCTGGGGCAAGAAAATGGATTTCTTTAAAATCATCATTTTCCCGCTCCCTTTCTTTTAGTTAGCATTGCAAAGCAGAAAGGAGACCCATGCTAGATTATACAAAGGAAGACTTAATTGAATTAGGTGCGGAAATCACCACACGGGAAATCTATCAACAGCCGCAAGTTTGGCAGACGGCTTTTGAAAATTATAAAGTGCAAGCTGATGAGATTGCTGTTTTTCTGAATAATATTGATGAAAAGTATGATTATATCAAGGTTATTTTGACAGGGGCTGGGACATCAGCCTATGTCGGAGATACCCTTTTGCCTTATTTCAGAAAGATTTACGATGAACGCAAGTGGAACTTTAATGCCATTGCAACGACAGATATTGTCGCTAATCCGCTTGCTTATCTGCACAAGGAAGTGACGACCATTTTGGTTTCCTTTGCTCGTAGCGGCAATTCACCAGAGAGTGTTGCGGCAGTTGACTTGGCAAAAGACATAGTTGAGGAACTTTACCAAATCACGATTACATGTGCCGAAGAAGGTAAATTAGCCCAGCAAGCACACGGTGACGAACGCAATTTGCTCTTGCTCCAACCTGCACCGTCAAATGATGTTGGCTTTGCCATGACTTCTAGCTTTACGTCTATGATGTTGACAGCCTTGCTCGTCTTTGACAAAGCAGATTTAGCTGCAAAAGCCGAAAAAGTTTCTACTTTGATAGCCTTGAGCCAAGAAATGTTAGACTCGGCAGAAGCCATTCAAAAGATGGTTTCCTTGGATTACAATCGTGTCATTTATCTGGGAGCAGGTCCTTTCTTTGGCTTAGCGCATGAAGCCCAGCTGAAAATTTTGGAATTGACCGCAGGACAAGTGGCGACGATGTATGAAAGCCCAGTCGGATTCCGTCACGGTCCAAAATCGTTAGTGAATGAAGAAACGGTCGTTGTGGTGTTTGGCTCGACAGATTCCTACACCAAATTATACGACCTTGACTTAGTACGAGAAGTAGCCGGAGATGAGATTGCCCGCAAGGTGATTCTATTGACAGATCAAAAAGAAGATTTGGAAAATGTTGAACAAGTCATTTTTTCTAGTCAACAGCTAGCAGATGATGTTTATCGCGTATTCCTTTATATTGTTTATGGTCAATTATTTGCCTTGTTGACAGCCCTCAAAGTGAACAATCGTCCAGACACACCGTCTCCGACAGGCACCGTCAACCGTGTTGTACAAGGCGTCATCATTCACTCATTTGATAAAGAATAGGAAGGAACCCATGGAAAAATTAAAGATTAGTCACGAAAAATTAGCACACTTAAAGAATCTTTCATATGAAAATGGCATTATTGGGGCTTTGGCGATTGACCAGAGAGGTTCGTTAAAAAAAATGCTGGCAAGTGGCGCACATGCTGTATCAGGAAATGAAGCGCTCATTGAATTTAAACAATTGATTTCCAGTCAGTTGACTCCGTATGCTACTTCTATCCTTTTGGATCCAGAATTCGGTGTACCTGCTACCAAATTACGTGCGCCAGAATGCGGTCTTATTGTTGCTTATGAAAAAACAGGCTATGATGCGACAACAGAAGGTCGCTTGCCAGACTTGCTACCAAATTGGTCAGCCAAACGCATGAAAGAGTTGGGCGCTGATGCGGTCAAGGTTTTGATTTACTATGATGTAGATGATAAGCCTGAAATCAACGACATCAAGCAAGCCTGGGTAGAGCGCGTAGGAAGTGAATGTGTGGCAGAAAACATTCCTTATTTCCTTGAAATATTGACGTATGATGCAAAGCGTGATAATGTAGTAGATGCAGATTATGCGAAAGTAAAACCGCAAAAGGTCAATGAAGCCATGAAACTCTTTTCAAATCCGCGCTACAATGTTGATGTTTTGAAAGTGGAAGTACCGGTCAATATGAATTTTGTCGAAGGGTTTACGAAAGGCGGAGTTGAAGCTGTCTACAACCTCGCAGAAGCCAAGACATTTTTCAAAGAGCAGTCTGATGCAACTCATCTGCCCTTTATTTTCCTGAGTGCTGGAGTTAGCATAGAGCTTTTCCAGAAAACGCTCAAAGTGGCGCATGAAGCGGGTTCTCAATTTAACGGTGTCCTTTGCGGACGTGCGACTTGGAAAGACGCAGTTACGGTCTTTGCAGATCAAGGAACAGATGCAGCTAAAGCTTGGCTAGATGAAGCGGGGCGTCAAAATATTGAAGACTTGAATCGTGTTTTACGTGAAACAGCTGTTTCGTGGACGGAAAAACTAAAAATTTAAAATAGGCAAACCTAAATTTGTAATAAAAACAAGGAAAGTTGTATGAAATCTTATCAAGAAGCTATTTTTGGAACATTTCAAGGGCAAAATATTGTCTCTTATACATTTGAAAATGATTTGGGCTATCGTTTGAAAGTCATGACTTATGGTGCGACTGTCTTAGAGTATGCCACTCCGGACAAAAATCATGAATTTGCAAATATCGTGGTGGGGTTTAATCATTTTGATGCCTATGTAGGCAACAGCCCTAAATATGGTGCAAGCGTCGGACCGGTTGCAGGACGGATTGCAAAAGCACAGTTTGAGCTAAATGGCGAAACCTATCAGTTAGAAGTCAACAACGCAGAAAATTGCAATCATAGCGGTTCTACTGGCTGGGATAGTGCTATTTTTCAAGTTGAGGAAGTCACAAATGAAGGCGTCACTTTCTATACCGAACGTGCAGATGGAACGGGTGGTTTTCCGGGAAATCTGAAAGTCTGGGTTTCTTATACTTTAACGGAACTAGGTGAGTTAGAGATTTCTTACCAAGTTCAGACGGACAAAGATACCTTGGTCAATCCAACCAATCACAGTTACTTCAACTTATCAGGTGATTTCAGCCAACCAATTGATAACTGTATCTTGCAGTTGAATACCTTAGGTGTATTTCCAATCGCACCGGACGGCGTGCCTGCTAAAATGCCAGATTCAGAGCGGGGGTTTGTCAAAGATCTAATAAAAGGTGTAGCTTTTAAGGATATTTTTGCCAATCAAGATGAGCAGATTCAGATTGTGTCTGGCTTGGATCATCCGTTTGCATTGAAAAAAGGAGAGAAAGAAGCAGGTTCCTTGTACGATCCTAAATCCGGTCGCCTTTTGACATTTAAAACAAGTGCGCCATGCCTAGTGACTTACTCAGCAAACTTTGTAGATGATACAGTCATTTTAAATGGACAATCCATGATTCAACACAATGGCTTGGCTCTTGAAACCCAAGCCCTACCAGATGCCATTCACAGCGACCTGAAGGCTGATGTTATCTTGAAAGCAGGTGAGGTTTTTACCAGCACAACCATTTATCATGCAACAAGCAAATGAAAATGAATATTAAAAACGGCAGTACATTTTTCTGTCGTTTTTGATTAAGACATTTAGTATCATCAAATATCATCATAATCTCATTCCCTTCGATTTCTATTTGTAAAATCTAAGGTTAAACCAGCTTACCAACCTGATTTTTTGCTATAATAGTATTTATGAGTAGAATTTTGGATAATGAATTGATGGGAGACGAGGAGCTCGTAGAGCGCACATTGCGTCCCCAGTATTTACAAGAATATATTGGGCAAGACAAGGTCAAAAATCAGCTGAAAATTTTCATTGAGGCAGCTAAAATGCGAGATGAAGCGCTAGATCACACGTTGCTTTTTGGACCTCCAGGGTTGGGAAAAACCACTATGGCTTTTGTCATTGCCAATGAACTGGGAGTCAATCTCAAGCAAACTTCGGGTCCAGTTGTTGAGAAAGCGGGCGATTTGGTGGCAATCTTGAACGATTTGGAGCCGGGAGATGTTCTCTTTATTGATGAGATTCACCGCTTGCCTATGTCTGTTGAAGAGGTGCTCTATAGCGCTATGGAGGACTTTTACATTGATATTATGATTGGCTCTGGCGAGACCGGTCGTAGTGTTCACTTGGATTTGCCACCGTTTACCTTGATTGGCGCTACGACCAGAGCTGGTATGCTGTCCAATCCTTTACGGGCTCGTTTTGGCATTACTGGTCACATGGAATATTATGCAGAAGCAGATTTGACGGAGATTGTGGAGCGGACGGCAGACATCTTTGAAATGGAGATTACGCATGAAGCAGCTGAAGAATTAGCTCTGCGTAGCCGAGGCACGCCTCGGATTGCCAATCGGCTTCTTAAACGTGTACGAGATTTTGCTCAGATTATGGGCAACGGACTAATTGATGACCAAATTACTGATCAAGCCCTGACGATGCTGGATGTGGATCAGGAAGGTCTAGATTATGTGGATCAGAAGATTCTCAAGACCATGATTGAAGTGTATGGTGGCGGGCCAGTTGGTCTGGGGACTCTGTCTATCAATATCGCAGAAGAGCAAGAAACGGTCGAAGATATGTATGAGCCTTATTTGATCCAGAAAGGCTTTGTTATGCGAACTCGAACAGGGCGCGTGGCAACCCGTAAGGCTTACGAGCATTTGGGTTATGAATATTTGGAGAAATAACATGCTATCTGAAAAAGAGATTTTACATGCGTTTTCATCAGACCGAGATATGATGACTATCTTACAGATTATCTATGACTTGCAATTGAAAGACAGCTGGCTTTGTGCTGGTTCAGTACGAAATGTCATCTGGAATATTCTGTCGGACAAGCCCGGCTTTGATACGGAGACGGATGTGGATGTAATCTTCTTTGACCCAGATATTTCTTACGAGGAAACGCTCAATATTGAAAATCGACTCAAGCGAGAATTTCCACATTACCATTGGGAAGTCAATAATCAAGTCTATATGCATATCTACAGTCCAAATACCCAATCTTATACTAGCTCGCAAGATGCCATGAGTAAATATCCAGAGCGCTGTACAGCTGTGGGTTTACGTTTGTTGGATAATAGACAGCTGGAACTCTTTGCGCCTTATGGCTTAGACGACATTCTCCATTTTCGTGTTCAGCCGACTCCGCATTTCTTAACAGATCCAGCGAGAAAAGCTCTTTATGAACAACGACTGAGCAAAAAGAATTGGCAGAAGAAGTGGAACAATCTTCAAATTGAATTTCTTTAAAATTTCTCAAAAATAGTAAAATCTTTAAGAAAAATTTAAGTCAATATCGGTATACTATAATCACAAGTTGAGAAGAGCTTAACTTGAACTCCTAAAAACTTTTCTTTTTCATAATAATCTCCCTA